>JASMAS010000095.1 GCA_030754235.1 Litorilituus sp. | reverse complement strand
TATTATTCTCTCTGAAAATAGTAATGGCAAACAGGTAAGCGACAAATTCTCTCGTATTTTTCCAAACAGTAAAGTTATTTTTGTATCCGGTTACAGTAATGACATTATTTCAAAAAGAGGTATCATTTTAGAAGAAGTAACTCATATAAAAAAACCATTCAGTAATAACTTTCTTATCTCCACCGTCAAAGATACTCTAGGTCACTAATACGATTAAATACATTAGGGACTATTGTTCTTTCAGGGTTAAATTTTTTTTGAGATAAAAGCATTTTAGTCGCGGCGAGTAGTGTGTAGCCTAGTCATTCTAAGCAAATACACCTTAACAAAGAATAAAATGCTTTTAGGCGAATCCTTCAAACAGCGTTTGTTAGGCATGTTTACTGTGTTATCGTCTTTTTATATGGGTTCATATATGTAGCTTATTAGACAATGCATATTGTCCTGTACAACCACATGACAAAGCCCCTGTTTTGTATGAATACCAAGCAATTCGTTGAAAAAGCAATCTCGAAATATCAACATACCCTAATAGCTTTGTGTTTTTTTAGTTCAAGCACTTTCATCTGATAATTTTTTAATCTTTAACTATTAAAACAAACGCAGTTTGGTTAAAATCAAGCGCGAAGAGCAAAAGTAATTATTTAAAAGGTAAATCATGCACGTTCTGATAGAGTATATCCCCTTAGTCGTATTTTTATTATTCTATAAATTTGCTGATTTATATTGGGCAACGGGCTCTTTAATTATTACCTCTGCGCTACAAATTCTTTACTACTTTTTAAAAAAAGACAAAATACCAACCCGAAATTGGATATTTTTTGCTTTGATCTTAGTGTTTGGTAGCTTAACCATCTTCTTCCATGATGATGCTTTTATAAAATGGAAAGTCACCATCATTAATGGATTTTTTGCCATGTCCTTATTGATAAGTAAACACTTTTTTAATAAAAACATTATCAAACAGTTTTTATCAGAGTCATTATCCTTACCAGAGACAATTTGGACTAAATTAAACTTTGCATGGGCAATGTTTTTTGCGCTTTGTGGCGCATTAAATTTATATATAGCCTTTAATTTTGATTTAGATACCTGGGTAAACTTTAAAGTCTTTGGGTTAACAGGGTTGACCTTAACCTTTGCCATTGGCTCTGTTTTTTCTCTGCACAGGTATTTGCCTCAAGATGAAAAAGTAGTAGAGACTCGTCAAGACAACATTGAAATCAGCGCCAATGTGATGAGTGAAAGCCCCGTTGATAAAAAATAACTAACAAAGATTAACAAACGCAATATGAAGGCCACCCATGTTTTATGTAATTTACTGTGAAGATATCGAAAATAGTTTAAGTAAACGATTAGCCGTGCGCGAACAGCATTTAGCGCGTTTAACCAAACTACAAGCACAAGGAAGATTATTAGTTGCAGGGCCTTGTCCAGCAATCGACAGTAATGATCCTGGTGATGCTGGTTTTAGTGGCTCATTAATTATTGCTGAATTTGATTCGTTAACGCAGGCACAAGCGTGGGCAGATATAGACCCATACATTGCTGCAGGCGTTTATAAAAAAGTAACGGTAAAACCCTATAAAAAAGTACTGCCTGGTTAAGTTTTATAGTGAACTTATTGTTATAAAAAAAAATAACGGTTAAAATATAAACTCTATGATAAATAAAATGACTGTATTGATATTGTTTTTGCTAGTTCAGCTTTTATTAGCTAACTCAGCATATGCCCTCAAAACAATCGCTGAGTGTCAACAAAAAGATACGCCAATATCAGATATATCTCGTTGCTTAGACGGATTGATAGAATCGGTTGATCGTGAATTGCAAACATGGGTAAACAACCATGTGTTCAATTTTGAAGAAAAGGCAATGATAACAGGCCGTTATTCTGCGCTAAAAATGTTCAAGCGCTCACAAAGTAACTTTATTACCTTTAGAGAAAACGATTGTCGTTGGCAGTACTTAGCCGCAACCCCAGTGAAAAGCGCTAACATTGCCTATAAAAAGTGCTACATAGAGCTTAGCAAAATTCGTATAACTCAATTAAGTCAAATACCCTAATTTAATAACGCTAGTTTATGCAGCTAGCTGCATAATTGCTTAATTTCCCTTTAACATCACAGCTAACTCGCCTTTTTCGCAGAGTTTGCACAAGCAATGTTAACGACTACAGTGAGTGATTCACTTAACAGCGTGCCTGTTGTTGATAGCTATCTTAGCTTAATTTCCTCTAAACCTTTAATATGACTATGCACTTTAAATAGCTAAAAGAGAGTTACCTCATTAGAGCTTTATATACACGTTTTTTATGAACACAGCCATCATATAAAAAGCGAGTTGATATCCACAAACACGATTAAATTGTCTAAGGGTATAGAATTATGTAAAATCTTGGCAAATTTTAGTTAGAAAACAACTGATGCATGTGTTACAAAATCAATATCATTAACAAGGATAATATTTGACATGGGTGAATTTCAAAAACAGTCTTCTTCAATTTTGGTAACGTTAGCATCAATAGTAGTAATTATTACAGGTTTAAAGTTCGCAGCACCATTGCTTAGCCAATTTTTAATGGCTTTGTTTATTGCTGTTATTTGTACACCTTCTATTCGTTGGATGGAAAGTAAAAAAGTGCCTCGTGGTTTAGCTATATTGATAGTACTAACCGTGGTATCGATTTTTATTTATTCTGTCGTAGCTTTAGTAGGAGATTCGATCAATTCCTTTAATAGTAATAAAGAGCTTTATATTGAACGATTAAATACTCGTTTGACTGATCTGGCTGGTTGGCTAACGACAATAAATGCACCAATAGACAGTTTCGAGGTCAAATCTCTTTTTGAAAAAATAGATATCATGGCGCTAATAACACGCGTTTTAGGTGGCGTAGGTGTAATATTTAGCGATTTTTTCATCATATTCCTTAGTGTGATATTTTTACTCGCTGAAACAACTAGCTTTCCCTCTAAGTTTTCAAAAGCCTTTTCAAACTCTAAAGAAAAAATGATTCATGTGAATCATGTGTTGAGCAAGATTCGTCATTACTTAGCAATCAAGGCTATTACAAGCCTGATAACCGGTGGACTAGCTACCGCACTATTGGTAATGATAGGCGTTGATTACCCTTTCCTGTGGGGAATGCTAGCTTTTCTATTAAATTTCATTCCTTCAATTGGTTCATTAATAGCTGCAATACCCGCTTTATTACTGGCTTTAGTGCAATTAGGTTTTGGGGCGTTTGCATGGACGGCTATAGGCTATTTTGTAATTAACAATGTCATTGGCAACTTTATTGAGCCAAAACTCATGGGGAAAATGCTTGGCCTTTCAACTTTTGTGACCTTTGCTTCATTGATTGGTTGGGGCTTCATTTTTGGCCCCATTGGAATGTTTCTTTCAGTCCCATTAACAATGACCATTAAAATTGCATTAGATACTAGTGAAAAAACTAGATGGCTCGGGATTATGCTAGGTCCTGAAGATGAGGCATATGAAGAAGCTATATAGTATGCTCAACATCCATACAGCTAATGTATGTTCTGAGCTTGCTTCATCGCAAAGATATTGAGCCACACAAATCACATCATTGACTATCGTGATAAGTCATAGCTTCGCCAACATGATTATTGTCTGAAGATCGCTAAATCCCTCGAATATAATGGCTGAGACAAAGTACCTTATAAATAGGTACTAAATCTTTGATGCGTTTGATGTCAAACAGCAAATTGCTTTTCAAGGGCTGCAACCAGATAAATAGTTAATCCAATTGACTGCTACGCTGGAGCCATAAAGTTTTTCTGGGCAATAGATTGGATAATCAATGTCTAAACCCGTTAAAAGTTTCATAAGAAAATACTCAATTATTTTTGTATTTAACTCTGTTATCATCTTAAACTGAACAAACATTACTACTTGTGCATATAAGCATATATCCTCAGCTTCCCCCCAATTTATTTGGAAAGCTTTTCATAAAGCAAACCTCAGTGGTAAATTTTCAAACTAGTCTTTAACCGTCTTAAGCTGTTTTCTTACGTGTTTAAATGTTCATTTCAGCCATCTAACCAATATATTTAGTTGATTGTAACAATAGCAGTAGGCACTTCCCTGTGAGTTACTCAAGCCCGAAAATAACAGGGAAAATTAAATGTCATTCATTGAAGTGGCCAGTTTTACTTGACCACTCTACTCAGTCAGTTCATTGTATGAATAATATTTATTATTTAATTTCGTTGGATATCGAGTAAATAAAATAAAATAATTCTAGTAGTTTTCGTATGTTCAAACGTCTTAATAGTGAACGCTAATTTTTTTTCATGAAAGTAGTCGATATGAACATCTTTAATGTATTGTTTTTTAAAAAAAATTCTATTGTGTTGTATGGGGAGTTTTCTGCTCCAATGTTCAGCCTTAAATTAGACATTACGGAAATTATTGTGAATTTTAATAATAAGCAATCTCTAGATAGTAATGAAGAAAGCTCGTTTGAAAGTATCTTAGCTGTCTTTAAATATTACAAATCATCATTAAAATCTTTTATATCAACTTATGTTGTAAACCCTCAAGATGTAGATGATGTGTGTCAGGAAACATTCTTACGCACCTATAAATCATCGCTTGAAAAAGAAGTAAAAACGCCTAAATCTTTTATGTTTAAGATCGCGAAAAATTTAATCATTTCTGATTTTAGGCGTGCTTCCACTCAATTAACTGAATATGTTGAAGATATCAATATTATTGATTCAACACTAGAGCTTGATAATCTAGAAAATAACACCTTAGCACAAGAAAAATTAGGTATTATGTGTGAAGCCATAGCAGGGTTACCTAATAAATGTCGACAAGCAGTAGTCATGCGTAAAGTATACGGACTTGCCACAAAAGATATCGCTAAAAGAATGAATATTAGCCCTATTACCGTTAGCAACTATATAACACGAGGAATGTGTGCTTATAACGATGCCGTAGCTCAGTACAATAATGAAAATACTCAAGAAGAAAAAACAACGCCCCCGTTAAAAGGAGGCAGAGCTTTATGAGTGCTAACGTAAGGGGTTTTACCAACAAGACCATCATTAACCAACAAGCTGCTCAATGGGTGTTGTTACTAGAAGATACGCCAAAACTGAATAAAAAACAGATAGATGAGCTTAATGCTTGGGTGTCAACTAGTGACATACATCGTGAGTGTCTCGAATCTATGGTGCAATCATGGAGGGAAATGAATCTACTATCCTCGGTGATGTTACCTCAGGAAATGCAAAAACCATCAATTTTTTCAGTAATGTTAACTAATATACTGATGCCTATTGTTGCTTTATTTGCATTACTTTGTGTCTTGACAAAACGGCGCAAAAATATTTTTACCCCTATCATTGCCACCCCATTGTTACTGTGCGTATTCATTGGGGCAGTACTATTTATTACTCAACCGATAAATGAAGATAAAAGATTAGTATTTACCACCAACATAGGAGAGCACCTAAACCATACATTGAAAGACGGCTCTATTATATGGTTGAACAGTAGTACAAAAATCATCGTTAATTATAGTGATGGTTTTCGTCGAATAAACTTACTTGAAGGAGAAGCTCATTTTGAAGTGGCTAAAGACGCAGCAAGACCTTTTGAAGTTTATGCTGATGACCGATTGGTTAGGGCAATAGGAACCGCATTTTCCGTTCACAAATTAAAGGGCAATATAGAAATTATTGTTAGTGAAGGTACGGTGGAGCTAGCTGTTGTTGAAAATACACTAGTGATGATCCCTGATGATTTCCAACGTATTAAAATTGATGAGGACATGAATGATAACAGTGCAGATAAACCCTTAACTTCAGATCACAAAACAACAGAATATCAACCTGCTAATGTCAAACAAATGCTTGGAAAACTAACCGCTGGCCAACGTATTAGTATTCCCACTAAACATGAAAAATTAAGTAATGTTGTTGAACTTGATACAAGTGAAATCACTCGCTCTCTTTCTTGGAAAGAAGGTAAGTTAGTATTTGCAGGTGAATCATTGGAAGAAGTTATTAACGAAATTACTCGCCATACTAAAGTGAAAATAGATGTTCTCGATCCCCAATTAAAATCAATGCGAATCGGTGGTCAATTCAAAGTAGGAGAAACTGACACACTATTCTACGTATTGGAATCAGGCTTTGGTATCTACGTGAACAAGTTGAGTGAACTTCATGTTCAACTTCAATTAAAAGAAAAATAAACCAATTTTATGAATAGTAGATTTATAGTATTCATACGTCTTGTTAAAGGACAGGTTAATAAGACGATAATAGTTTTCAGTTTTTTGAGTTTATTTTTGTTGGTATTTAATGCTTCAGCAAAAGAAATGGCTAAGACAGACAGGAAATATGAATTTAATATTCCAACTCAACCTTTAAGCCAATCACTTAATAAATTATCTGATATCGCTAATATTTCATTTCTATTTCCTTATGACCTCGTTGAAAACAAAGAAGGAAGATCCGTTCAAGGTACATATACCATTCAACAAGCGCTGACTATATTGTTGAAAAACAGCAACCTTGAAGGAAACATCTCAGGTAAAAAAACTTTTTTAATTAAACCTTTAATGACTAAAAATAATACGGGGAAAGAAAAAATGAACTCACAAAAAACACTCCTTGCTACAATATTAACATTACTGTTTTCTTCTACTAGTAGTGCAGAAGCACCAGCAGAAAATAATGTAAGTAATAATAAAGAAGTGGAGCGAATCGTAGTTACTGGTTCACATATCAAAAGAAGTAATATGGAAGGCCCATCACCATTAACATCATTAAGTAGTGAAGATATATCAAAATCAGGTGTTACCGATCTTATTGGTCTATTTACTAAACTCCCAATGGCTGGCCAAGGAACGTTTTCTACTCAAGGTAATAGTAGTGATAACACCAGTAATGGTGGTTCAAGTGTTTCATTACGCGGTTTAGGTGCTGATTCAACATTAATATTGGTTAATGGTCGTCGTGTATCTGTATCACCCTTTGCAAACAACATAGACACAGCCTTTGTAGATATTAATAATATCCCTCTGGCGGCTATTAAACGTGTAGATATCTTAAAAGATGGTGCTTCGGCAACATATGGTTCTGATGCTGTCGCAGGTGTCATTAACATTGTTTTACGTGATAACGTTGAGGGGGTAGAAATTTCAGGTAAATTAGGAGGTACCGCTGATGGCGGTGGTGAAGAGCAAAGCCTTAGTGTTGTTTGGGGTAACTCAACTAAAAAGAGCAGCCATACATTTGCACTAGATTACTTCAATCGTGAAGAAATACTTTATGGCGACAGAAGTTACTCTCAATCAGCTAATCAAAAAGGAGCCAGAGCTAATGATTCATTTGCGACTGATTTTAGGAGTTCATCAGGGTTTCCTGGTACCATTGCCCTAGCTTCCGATTCTACCAATCGTATGCCTGATACGTTTGGTAACGATGTATGTCCAACAGCTGATATTGTAGGCAATCTTTGTCGTTATGACTACGCGCCAATGATGACATCAACACCTGCCAGCGAACGTGTTAGTTTTATTTACATGGGTAAATACGAAATTTCTGACAATGTAAGAGCCTTTGCTGAATTAAATGGTCAAAACTCAAAAACGACTATTCGTGGTGCAGGCAGCCCAAGTTTTAATGAGTTATTTATGAGTGGAGACAACATAAACCACCCCTTTGCCAACATGCCCACCCATGAGTTTTATCAACAAGACTTAACCATGCGCCGACGTATGGTCGATATTGGCAACAGAGAAAAGCGCGTAAATTCTGATTACTACCGTGCAATTCTCGGTGTTCAGGGTGAAATTATGGATTGGAGCTGGGAAGCTGCCTATAGTTATATTAAAAGTGAATCATCTGAACGGGGCGTCAATGGTTTTCCTAACTCTCGACGTACGCAAGAAGCTATTGATAGCGGCTTGTGGAACCCTTTTGAACCATCGATGAACTCACAAGCCTCATTGGATTTTATCGAAACACAAACAACACGTATTGGCCAATCAACCAGTAAATCCTTAGATGCTAAATTATCAGGTACATTAACAGAATTAGAGCATGGTGACCTAATTTTAGCTGTTGGTATTGAGTATCGTGAAGATAGCATCAATGATAACCCTGACGACCAATTTCTTCGTGGCGAGGTTTTTGGCACTGAGGCAACGCAAGCCAATGGTAGTCGTGATAATATGGCTTTTTTTGCCGAGCTTGCAATCCCTGTCCTAGATAACTTTGAAGTACAACTTGCAGCACGTCATGAAAACTATAGTGACTTTGGAACGACAACAGACCCTAAAATTGCTTTCATGTGGAATCCCAATGACTCGTTATCTATTCGCGGATCATTCGGAACTGCATTTAGAGCGCCTTCGCTTCATCAAATTGGTTTAGGTAATACCGACGAATCACCAAACTTAGTTGATGATGTAAGGTGTAACGCTGTTGGTAATGTGAATAAAGCCTGTGAGAAACAAGAATATACTGCGATTTTATCTGGTAATAAGGATTTAGGACCTGAAGAGTCTAAAAGTTATAATCTGGGTGTAATATATGAAATGACGGAAAACTTTGATATTTCTGTAGATTACTATAGCTACGATATTGAAAATGTTATCACCAAAGATACACAATTTAAATTTTCCAACCAAGGAAACGACCCATCAGTAGTGGAACGTCTGCCATCAAATATTGCTGGCGACCCAGGTGAAGTTGTTCGTATTTTTGATCAATATGAAAACATTGGTAATGTAGAAACGTCAGGTTTAGATATAGAAGCAAACTACGCTTTGGCATCAGCTATAGGTGAGTTTAAATTTACGTACGCATTAAATTATGTTTTAAGTTATGAGGATGTACGTCCAAACCCAGATGGCAGTATGCGTATTGACACTCAAGAAGGTGACTTTGAGCAGCCAGAGGTACGTTGGAGCTTCAATACTTCATGGATTAAAGAAGATTGGAATGCCAATGTCGCCGTTAACCATATTGGTGAATTTAAACAAGATGCATCAGTACAAGCAGATGGAATGGCTGATATTGACTCCATGACAACACTTGACACCACAATCAATTATATTGGTATTGATAATGTGACACTGACATTAGGTGCAACTAACCTATTTAATGAAGAGCCTCCTTTTTCTTATCATGATTTTATGGGCTATGTGAATAGTACTCACAGTGCGGTGGGCCGTTTTACTTATGTGAAAGCTACTTACAAGTTTTAAACTTAATTGATGGCTTAGTTCATTTAAATGTTAACTTCTCCTAAAAAAAAGGGTAATAATGTGTCAATGTTATTACCCTTTTGTTTGGTCAACGAAACAGGAGAGCTCGGCAAGCTACACCCTGTAAAAAATGTTATGTAACTGTCAGGTTTAACGGCCCCTTTTAAAACAACTTTAAAGCACAGTCAAAACTCAATGAACAGCGGTTTGCCATATATTATCAACATCATTTATTTTTACTAAAGTGCTGATAATTGAGTAATCTCTGAATGTCTCAACTATCTATATTTCACTTTGAAATGAAATATATTTTATAATTAGCTTATATTACATGGTGCGTCTAATTAAAGTGACACTCGGTAAATTAATTAAACGCCAGCATGATAATAGCCCTACCATACCAACAAAACTAGCACCTGAAACAATACCTAAGACCCAAAAGTCAAAATGAAAACTTGTTTGCATTTTAAATACAGAAGACTGCAATAAGTAAACCGTAAGCTCCATGGATACACTAGCTATTAATCCAGCAATAGCGCCTAAGGCGGCAAATTCAAACAATACACTGTTGCGTAACAAACGTCCTTTTGCCCCTAGCGTTCTTAAAATGGCTATTTCACGTTCTCGCTCTTCCAAACTTGCTTGCACTTGTGCAACTAAGACTAAACACCCCGCCATAACCACTAGCGCTAAAACAAATGCTACTGCTTTACTCACCTGATCTATTACTTTTCTAAGCTGAGTAATCATGGCATCAATATCAATAAGGCTAATGGTTGGATAGTGAGTTAAGAAACGCTGTATTAAAAGTTTTTTGTCTTGTTCTACATATAAAGACGCAATATAACTTACAGGGAAGTCAGCTAATACCTCTGGACTAAATATCATATAAAAGTTTGGTTGCATAGATTGCCAGTTCACTGTACGAATTGAAGTTACAGGTACCTTTACCTGGTTACTTCCTAACTGAAACGTTAAATTATCGCCTAAATTAATTTGTAAACGCTTAGCTAAACTTTCTTCAATTGACACTTGAGCCATTGTGGACTCTTTAGACCACCACTGCCCCTGTGAAATACTATTTTCTTTAGGCAATGAAGTACGCCACGTTAAATTGAGTTCTCGACCTAGACCCTGTCGACCATTATCAGTGCCATTATTTTGTTCTTTAGTCACTTTTTTGGTGATTTTATCACTGTTGATAGCAGTTAAACGTCCACGTACCACCGCATACAAATCACTGGCTACAATATGATGTTCTTCAATAAACTTATCCAGTTGTTCAACATACTCTTGTGCAATATTAACTAAGAAAAAGTTAGGTGTTTGTAACGGAAGTTGCTCTTGCCATTCATTTAATAACGCACTTTTTAGCACAACAACCATTAACAGCAATTTTATTGCAATGGTGAAGCTAACCAATTGCACACTGTTGCCTTTAGCTCTGCGCTTTAAATTTGCCATTGCTAATAGCCAAGCTGCACCAGACTTAGTGCCAATAGTTCGACTGAAACTCATCAACACTTGCCCAATACTAAACAAGACAAGAGAAGCAATAAAACCAGCCACAAGCAAACGTAGGCTTAAAATTAAATCTTTACTAAACAATGTTAACAATAACAATAACGCAAATAATGGAATGGCTCCCTTACTAACTTTATTGATAAAGGAAACTTGCTCATCGATAGGTTGTGGTCCACGAAGTGTAATTATAGGCGCTGTTGCAACCAAATTGGCTAACGGCACAACAGAAAAAGCCAATGCGCAAAGTAAACCGGTAACAACAGCCATTAATACAGGCTGATATCCCAACGAAAACAAACCAATATCTGTGCTAAAAGATCCCGATAAAACTTCTTGTGCTTGAACAGGTAAATAACCTTTAATCGCAAAAAGTCCTACTTGTGCTAAGACATAACCTAGTATCAAACCGACACTAATGCTGAACAAGCTTAAGCTTGCCCAGTGTAAACTATACAATTTACGAATATAGGTAATAGGGGCCCCCATCGCTTTATAAACAGCAACACTACTTCGATGCTTTTGGGTAAAACGTCTACTGGCAATGGCAACGGCAACCGCCGCCAAAATAATACCTAACAAACTTGCTAAAGATAAATATTTTTCTGCTCGGTTTAATGCCTTAGCTAAAGGAGTTTGATTGGACTGAATATCATACCAACGCTGAGCATCATTAACTTTTGAACTCACTAAATCATCAAATAAGTTTATGGCATTATGATCTCCTGCAAACAAATATTTATACGTGACCCTACTGCCAGGTTGTACTAGCTGAGTTTTAGCTAAATCATTAATATTCATGATGATTTTAGCGCCTGATGTAAATACACTAAAAGAGGCATCAGGAATTTGGTCTGCAACGGCGGTAACGCGTAACGTAGAGTTTCCTATTTCAATGCTACCACCTAACTTGATGCCGAGTAAGGTTAATAGTTTTCTCTCCATAAAAACTGTGCCCAACTCAGGTGCATGAGCAATTTGTTGATTTTGCGATGTAGCGTTAGTGATTAACAATTCACCTCGAAGGGGATAGTGCTTGGATACTGCTACTAACTCAACCAGTTGCATTTTGTCACCTGAAAACACCATAGACGACATTATCACTTGTTGTGCTTGTTCCAAGTTCAATTTAGTACTTTGCTGATTTAAATATTGACGAGTTAAAGTGGGTTTTTCTTCATTGGGTAAGCTGTTTAGATGATGATGTGGTAGAGGGCGGCTAGATTGTAAGACACGATCAGCAGCTATAAAACTGGAACTTTGAGTAATCAAAGCTTGTTTAATTTTTTCGGAAAAACCTGATAAAGCAAAAACACTGGCAACGCCAAGTACAATCGCTAAAATAATAATGGTTAAATCGCCACGTTTTAATTCATGGCTAAACAATCTAAATGATTGTTTAGCCCAATTCGGTATTAATTTTATCATGCTGTGACAGACCTATGAGTTAAACTCGTTTCTTGTTCATTATTTTGGCTAATAGTCAGGTTATCGCTTAAGCGACCCTCTTTCATTTCTACACTACGCTGACAACGCTTAGCTAACGATAAATCATGTGTCACAAGTACTAAAGTTGTATTAAAGCGCCTATTTAAATCAAATAACAAATCGGCAATGTGAATTGAGGTATTTATATCTAAGTTACCTGTAGGTTCATCGGCAAATAGGATATCGGGTTTGGTAATAAATGCTCTTGCAATTGCTACTCTTTGTTGCTCCCCTCCCGATAGTTGCGCAGGGAAATGATTGGCTCGTTCACTTAACCCTACTTGTGCTAATAAGTTTAAAGCTTCACTTTTGGCCGAAACATTATTAGCTAACTCTGCAGGAAGCATGATATTTTCAAGAGCTGTTAAACTATTGACAAGTAAAAACTGCTGAAAGATAAAACCAACATGATCTGCCCTTACTTGACTTCGCTCTTCTTCATTTAGCTGGTGCAAGGGCTTACCTTTAAGATAAACTTCACCTTGAGAAGGTAAATCCAACCCAGCTAAAAGTGATAAAAGTGTTGTTTTTCCTGAGCCTGATGAGCCAACAATCGCAACCGTATCACCTTGGTATACACTTAAATCAATACCTTGTAGTAAGTTTAATTGTTTGTTCTCTAAGGATACTGATTTTGCAAGAGATTGCGTTTTAAGAATAATTTCGGAATTTAATGTCATGATAAGAAATACTTTTGTAAATTTAATTCAACTATTAATGTATATTGCAGTTATCCATTCAACTGTAAGTTATGCTACACAGTCAACAAATGAACGGTTAAATACAAGGGATAAACACACCAGTTCTATTTTAATACTAGGTGATAGCCTAAGTGCAAGCTTTGGACTAAAAGAAAATCAAGGATGGGTGTACCGATTAAATCAAACATTAAAAAACAAAAATTCTCCTTATACTTTAATCAATGCTAGTATCAGTGGAGAGACTACAGCTGGCGCCTTGTCTCGTTTTCCGAGGATTTTGGCTGCACAAAAAATAGACTTTTTATTGATCGAGTTAGGAGGGAATGACGGTTTAAGGGGCTTTCCACCGAACCTGATCAAAAATAACTTGTTACAAATTATCAGACTAGCCGAACAGAACAATGTCAAAACCCTACTCATGAATATTAAAATTCCACCTAATTATGGACAACGTTACAACCAAATGTTTCAGCTAACATTTAAAGATGTTGCCAAACAAACCAATGTACCATTATTACCTTTTTTTATGGAAAAAATTGCAGTAAACCCTAAACTAATGCAAAACGATGGCATTCACCCTAATTTACCTGCACAAGCATTAATAGCGAAATTTATGGAAAAAACTCTTAATAGTATAATTACTCCTGTGATAGTGAAACATTAATACCTCTTAAATACACTCTTAACCGTTTGAATTTCATTTTGATGTTCTTTTGCATTTAGCTACGATTTTGAAGCTACATCGACTATTACATTAATAATAGTCGTCGGCCCAAAGGACGAGTTTAAAAGGCTTATATGCTTCGTTATTGATTTGACAAGGACGCTACATATATGTAGCTTAGTAGAGAAAGCACGAGCATATTCTTTTGAATCACCATTCTCTTCAATCATAGCCTTACCTTTAAGTCTTTTAATTCTCGCTAAGTGATCAATTAATTAATGTAATTGATATAAGGTTCCTGCAGCAATAGATTTTTTGTTGGCCAGATTTTTCTGGTTATTAAGGTAAAATAGCTGATATTACTTGTTATGATGAGCAAGGAACGTAATACAAATTTGGCTGTAGTTAAAGTTTGTAACTTTTATTTTGAGGCGGGTGTCGGCTTTGCCGATCAAACCATTGCGCTAATTAAAACATAATCCCTGATAAATAAATTTTTCGATCAGCTATAAGCCACACCGGTGGATATTCTGTTACAAACCAGTGCATAACTCGTTGACAATTCATTAACTCAAGACTCATACCCATGAAAAAAGGAAATGACCGCAAATAAAATCTAAATAAAACAATGAAATAAAAAAATTCGCATTTATGAAAACATGAACTACACTTTATAAAGATAAGAGCTCCTAGGATATGGTTTAACTACCTTTTGAGCTTGTAAACAGACTATGGATTAAGATTTATACGTTAGCTTACTCCATAAGAAAGTTATGCTCGTACACCTTTATCAATCATAGTGATACTAACTTGGTAATAAAGGTATTATTTGTATTTTTTAACAGTTAATTCACGCTCGGCTCACCTACACTTTGAGCCTCCTCCTTAAGCCCGAGTATTTTACTCGGGTTTTTTTTATATGCTTTGCAGTACTTACAAATTGAAAAGACGGTTGAAGTTATCTGTTGTTAATTGAGCGATTGCTTCTACTGATTGACCTCGAACACTGGCTAAATGCCTTGCGACATCAACGACAAAAGCAGGTTGATTTTCTTTTCCTCGGTGAGGTACAGGTGCTAAATATGGCGCATCTGTTTCAATAAGCAATCTATCGTCAGGCACTAATTTTGCAACTTCTCTTAAGGCATGTGCATTTTTAAAAGTCACTATGCCAGAAAATGAAATATAAAAACCTAAGGCTAACGCCTCTTTTGCCATTGCCCAGTTTTCAGTAAAGCAGTGTAATATACCGCCAACAGCAGAACCGCCCTCAGATTTCAAAAGTTCTAAGGTATCTTGTTGTGCCTGTCGAGTATGAATGATCAATGGTTTATTTAAAGCCTTTGCCACATTAATGTGTTTTTTAAACGAGTCTAATTGCAATGCTTTAGTGTCAGGTGCGTAGTGATAATCAAGTCCAGTTTCACCAATGGCAATAACCTTTGGCTGACTGGCTAGTCGCAATAAAAGTCCCTCATCTACTTCATCGTCTTGATTAAGCGGATGCATTCCACACGACACAAGCACATGGTCATAGTTTTTAACTTTTTCCACCATGGCAGGAAAGTCTTTTAAGGTAACATTAACACATAAAATTTTATCAACTTTTGCTTCGCTAGCATTTTGAATAACGTTTTCAAGTTGATTGTCATATAAGGATAGGTTTAGACGATCTAGATGACAGTGTGAATCAATAAACAAAAATAAGCTCCGTAATATTTTTCTGAAGTAAATAGCTAGGTACAAGACACAATAAGGTATCTCAAGAGTAAATAAGCTATTTTAACAACTGTCTTTACATTGTTAAAGTAGGCTCAGAAGAACTTAATTGGCGAGCAATAGATTGTTCAATTTGAATACGTATTTTATCAGGATCATCATTAAAGCTAACACCAATACCAACAGGCGTGCCATTTTGTGCTCCTACTGGCGTTAACCAGCACACTTCACCTTTAACGAACGAAGGCTCTAATGAGTCAGGTAACAATATATTTAATTCAACTTGGGCGCCAAGCTCATAGGGTTCTGCGGTTCGAATAAATAGTCCACCTTCTTTTAAAAAAGGCATATAAGAAATATATAATTCATGATCGGATTGAAACTCTATATTAATTGGCACCAATGCTACTCTCCTATTTACCTATTTGAGCTTGTTCAATAACTTGGCTTATTGACATAATAAGCTGCTGACATACAAACTGCTTATTCGATTGAGTATAAGCTTTTATTACTTTATCGCCATTAACGATAACTTTATATAGCTTATTTAATACATGTGTATCTAAAACGATTTTCTCTGCTTGTAGATTAGCAGCCTTAATCAATTGATCGCGTTGTAAATTAACGGTTATTTGCTCTAACCACCGTAATGCATGCTTATTGTCCAAGACTTGTTGTAATAATAACGCTTCATCTTGTTGGTAATACAAATAATTTAAATATAAGCGCTTAAAGCCTTCAAATAACTCATAGACTTTATCATCGGTTAATTCAGGTAATTGGGTAAGATTAACAAAGCACTTAGTAAGATTATTACTATTAACTTTCCCTTGTTGTTGTAAATTATCTAATAAACGTTCACCAACATCCGGTTGAATATGAAAAACACGACAACGGCTCACAATAGTGGGCAACAAGGCTTCTATATCAGCGGTTATTAACACAATCACGCTATAGTCTGTCGGCTCTTCTAATGTTTTTAACAATGCATTAGCTGCAGCTGGCGTCATCGTTTCAGCATGTGTGATTAATACTGTTTTATACATACCAAATTGGGCTGTTTTGTGTAAAAAATCATTCGCATGCCTTATTTCATCAATACCTAAACTATTTTTTTCTGCCTGCAAATTTAGATGATCGGGTAACGTATTACTGTGCATCAATAAGCACGTTTTACATTGGCCACATGCTTGCAATTTATTGACTTGGTTATCTTGGCTAATAGGTTGCTGACAATTGAGTAAGTGCATCAACCATTGAGCCAGTAGGCTCTTACCAGCACCTGCAACACCATTAATTAAAATAGCATGGGGAAGTTGTTGGTTACTGTACTGAAGTGACAGTAATTGTTGATAAGATCTTAACCAAGGCTGCATACTAGCTATCAATTAAATGTGTTGTTAATAAGTCATCAATAATGCTGATGACTTGAGTCAAAACCTGCTCTTTTGATTGAGAAGCATCGATAACTGAGAACTTATTTGGCTGTGTTTTAGCCTGCTGTAAATAGCCGTTTCTTGCTTTGAGTAAAAAGTCTAACTTTTGATCTTCTAAACGGTCAAGGCCTTCGCCACGGCTTTGAACACGTTTTAAACCTTCTTTTGGATCTAAATCTAAAATAACATTTAAATCAGGACTAAAACCATTCAATGCAAGATCATTTATTGTGGTTATGATCTCTAAATCAATGCCACGTGCATAATGCTGAAAACTAAATGTTGCAGCATCAAAACGATCTGATATGACAATTTTTCCAGCCTTTAAAGCAGGAAGGATTTTTTCTTGCAAGTGTTGAGCACGACCAGCACCAAATAACATGAGCTCGGTCATAAAAGACATTTCAGGAGTAGAAGGGTCTAAAATAACGTTTCTTATTTTCTCTCCAATCGCTGTTCCACCGGGTTCGCGAGTTAAAACGACATCAAAGCCTTTTGATAATAGGTGTTTTTCAATTTCTTTAATGACTGTAGTTTTTCCAGCTCCATTACTGCCATCAAAGACAATCATAACCCCTTTATTCATAACGCTCTCATTTTATCATGCCACCCTAAAATTTCTCAGCTATCATATAGTTTTTAACAACGAAGTAACAGACATTCAACGCTTTATTTTTGGCTAGCCAAATATTTTCTTACCGCACTATTATGCTCAGCCAATGTTCTACTAAAAACATGTTTACCATTGCCATCACTGACAAAATAGTAATAATCACTTGAGGTCGGATTTAATGCCGCTTTAAGGGCTGAAACACCGGGCATTGCGATAGGTGTAGGTGGTAAGCCGTTTATTCTATAGGTATTATATGCGGTTTTTTCTCTTTTATGTGCATAAGTGATATCCCCTTGGTAACGATCACCTAAACCATAAATAATAGTTGGGTCAGTTTGTAAACGCATTTTTTTTGCTAAGCGATTAATAAAAACTGAAGCTATCAGAGGTTGCTCTGGAAGGTGGCTAGTTTCTTTTTCAATAATCGATGCCATAATTAATGCCTGAAAAGGGGTTTCGTAAGGTAAATTGTCTGCTCTTTGCAGCCATAACTTATGTAAAACATCTTTCATTTTATGGTGCGCGCGCGTGAGAAGCTGTAAAGCAGAAGTCCCTTGTGTAAACGCATATGTTTCAGGAAAAAACCAACCCTCTGGGTTTTCTTGTTCAATACCTAAGTGCTGTGCTATTTCTTTAGTGGTTAAATCTGCATGCATTTGAGTTAATTGTGGCTGTTTTTTTAATAATGTCAGCCACTGCGAGAATGTAGAGCCTTCAATAAAAGTCAGCGAGAATTGATGCTCTTTACCACTAGCCAGTAACATTAACAAATCTTGTAAATTAGTATTTGGTGTAACTCGATAAGTGCCCGCTTTGATTATTGCGTCGTTGGGCTTAAAACGAGCATGGGCGCGAAGCCAAAAACGATTATCGATCCAACCTTTGTTAACAAGTTTGCGCGCAAAAGAGCCTAGTGAACTACCTTTATCAACAGTTAATAACTGCGCCTGGGTAAGAGGGAGAGGCTTTTGCATTTTCTGCTCTAGTACAATAAAAAAGCTAATAATAACCAGAAGCAATAAACCCATACTCGCCAAGACAAGTTGTTTTAATACAGAGCTAGACATTATACTCCTCTCCAAGCATTATTTTACGCACAAGCAATGCCGGTTCTATGGATAATTTTTTATCTATAAATTGTGAAATAGGCATAACGCCCATCACACTATTACAAATAAATATTGATTGTGCTGTTTTAAGGTTTTCAAGGGTTAACACCGCGACTTTAGTCTCAGGAATTTTTCTCAGTATGGCTTGGCGCATGATACCATCAACCCCACTTTGAGTAACGTTGGGAGTCTGCCAACATTGATTAATATAACAAAATAAATTGGCACTAATGGCTTCAATAACAGCACCATTGACATTGGTAACGACTAACTCGTCGACAGCTACAGTAGTCAGTTCTTGCCGCAGTAGCACTTGCTCAAGCCGGTTTAAGTGTTTTAAACCACTTAGCATAGGGTTAATCCCTATTTGTTGGGCACTTAATCCAAGTGTAAAGCCAGAGTTAGCCTGCTCATCATAATACATCGGATAATCATGCACCATGATAACGATATCGTGACCATGACTGCTTGAACGAGCATAACCACGCCCACCACTTTTAGCGCTAATAATAACTTTTAAAACAGCGAGGGAATAATTCTTTGCAATGTCAGATAATTGATAACGCAATTGCTGTTGATGTGGTGCAAGTATACCAAGCTGTTTACAGCCTAATACTAACCGCTCAACATGCGAGGTAAGATATTGAACTTGGCCTTTTAAAATTTTAGCGGTGGTAAATAATCCATCACCATAAGCAAAACCACGACTTTCAATATCAATATGGCTTTGCTCTATCCCATTAACCAAACAAAACTGCATATATTATGATTAACCCTTATCAATAAATACACGGCTATAAAAAAGCCTGAAATCTTTGCAAAGATGCTAAGTATTCAGGCTTAATCTATTGATTTCAAGCTTTTTAAATTAATTTATATTTTTTTAAAAATTAATGAGCCGTTCGTTCCACCAAAACCAAAAGAATTACAAAGGACATAATCTAAATTCACATCACGTGCCTCACCGCGAATGTAGTCAAGATCACAGCCTTCATCAGGGTTGTCTAAGTTAATGGTTGGGGGGACAGCTTTATGCGCAATAGCCTGAACACTAAAGATAGCTTCAATTGCACCAGCGGCACCTAGTAAGTGGCCAGTCATTGATTTAGTTGACCCCATCAACACGTTATAAGCATCTGCACCAAAAATGGATTTTACTGCATTAGTTTCAGCAATATCGCCCGCCGGTGTAGAAGTACCGTGAGCATTAATATATCCAATTTGACTAGCTGTGATCTTGGCATCGTTTAACGCATTTTGCATCGCACGAGCAGCACCTGCACCATCAGCAGGTGGGGACGTCATGTGATAAGCATCTCCACTCATACCAAACCCGATTAATTCCGCGTATATTTTTGCGCCACGAGCTTTAGCATGTTCGTATTCTTCAACAACAACAACACCAGCACCATCGCCTAAAACAAAACCATCTCTGTCTTTATCCCAAGGACGAGAAGCAGATTGTGGATCATCATTACGCCTTGATAAAGCTCTTGCAGCACCAAAGCCTCCCATACCTAAATGAGTTGATGCTTTTTCAGCTCCACCAGCAACCATAGCATCAGCATCACCATAAGCAATCATTCGAGCGGCATGGCCAATGTTGTGAACACCACTTGTACAAGCAGTGGTAATGGAGATATTAGGCCCTTGCAAACCAAACATAATTGATAAGTGACCAGAAATCATATTGATGATGGTTGAAGGCACAAAAAAGGGTGACAGCCTTTTCGGACTACCCATTTTCACCATTTTTTCATGGTTTTGTTCTATTAAACCTAAGCCACCAATACCTGAGCCAACAGCAACGCCAATGCGAGGTGCATTTTCACTATTAACCTCAAGACCAGAGTCTTTGATTGCCTGCACACCAGCAGCAACACCATACTGAATGAAAAGATCCATTTTTTTGGCTTCTTTTCTCTCCATATAATTTTGCGCATCAAAATCTTTGACTAAACCCGCAAACTTAGTGGTGTACTCTGATATATCAAAATGTTCAATATTACTAATGCCACTTTTACCTAGCAATAAATTTCCCCAAGTTTCCTCAGGGGTATTTCCCAGTGGGCTAAGCATACCAAGACCGGTAACAACAACACGTCTCATTGTGTCTTACCTCTTAAATAATAAAAAAGATGTTTAAAAAGAAGAAACAAAAAAAGCGGTCACTTAAATGTTAAGTATACCGCCTTTTTTCGATTATATTTTTACATTACGTTTGACAACGTAAGCAACAATTACTGATTAGCGTTAACGTAATCTATAGCCGCTTGAACTGTTGTAATTTTTTCAGCTTCTTCGTCAGGAATCTCAGTATCAAATTCTTCTTCTAACGCCATAACTAATTCTACTGTGTCTAATGAATCTGCACCTAGATCATCTACAAATGATGAATCTGTTTTAACTTCTGCTTCACTAACACCTAATTGCTCAATAGTGATTTTTTTTACGCGTTCTTCGATAGTACTCATTTTTTTTCCTTTACTTACTGAAAGTATAAATTTTCAAATTGCATGTAGTTTATTCGTCAACTGCTCACCATGCAAGCCTATACTTTAATTTTTTTCGTGGTCTAACCTGTTGACTAAGCTATATTAATTTATTAAAAACAATGCAAACCCTTTGTTCAAGGGGCTTACACCATGTACATACCACCATTTACATGAATAGTTTCACCGGTGATATAAGCAGCCGAATCTGAGGCTAAAAAAGCAACCGTACTGGCTATTTCTTCAGGTTTACCTAGACGATTAGCAGGAACCTGCGAAAAAATACCTTCTTTTTGCTCATCAGTTAAGGTTTGTGTCATATCAGTATCGATAAAACCTGGGGCAACTGTATTGACGGTAATACCGCGTGAAGCTATTTCACGTGCCAAAGATTTAGTAAAACCTAATAAGCCTGCTTTGGCAGTTGCATAGTTAACTTGTCCTGCATTACCCATAGAGCCAACAACTGAACCAATATTAATTATACGACCAGCACGCTTTTTCATCATGGGACGAATAGCCGCTTTACTCACTTTGTAAACGGACGTTAAATTGGTATCAATGATGTCTTGCCATTCATCATCTTTCATCCGCATAAATAAATTATCACGGGTTATGCCGGCGTTATTTACTAATATATCAACACCACCATGAAGTTCTTTAATTGTTGAAAATAAAGCCGCTATTGAGTCATCACTGGTGACATTTAAAACTAATCCATTACCATCACCTAAATATGCCGCTATGTTTTCAGCGCCGTGCGCTGAAGTTGCCGTACCAATGACCGTTGCACCTAAGGTTTGTAGTTGGCTTGCTATTCCTTTACCAATACCGCGGCTAGCACCGGTAACTAGTGCTACTTTTCCTGTTAATGAAAACATATTACTTCCTATTCATTCTATTAAACTTGTGTAAGCTCTTTCGCTTTAGTTAACGTGTCTTGGTTATTAAATGACACACAGCTAATACCTTTATTAATGCGCTTAACTAAGCCCTGCAATACTTTGCCTGGACCTACTTCAACCATTTTTGTAATACCTTGCTCACCTAACGTAGTGATAGTTTCACTCCAACGAACAGGGCTATATAATTGTTTAACAAGCGCCTCTTTAATAGCATCTTCATCAGTTTCTATTGCTACATTTACATTGTTCACAATATTAATTTCAGGAGATTTAAAAATAACTTGTTCAAGATCAACTGCTAATTTTTTCGCTGCATCAGCCATTAAGGCACAATGAGAGGGAACACTAACCGGTAAAGGGAGTACACGTTTAGCCCCGGCTTCTTTACAAAGAACCCCTGCTCTTTCCACGGCAGCGCTGTGACCAGCAATCACCACTTGACCTGGTGAGTTAAAGTTAACAGCAGAAACAACTTCACTCTCTTGTGCTTGTGAACAAGCACCTATAATAGCTTGATCATCAAGGCCAATAACTGCTGCCATAGCGCCAATACCTGAGGGAACGCATGCTTGCATATACTCACCACGTTTTTCAACGAGTTTAACGCCATCGATTAGCGACAAAACACCTGCACAAACAAGGGCTGAATACTCACCTAAGCTGTGACCTGCAAGCACTGAAGGTAAAACAGTCGATTCAGCTTGCCAAACACGCCATAAAGCAACACTAGCCGTTAATAAAGCAGGTTGGGTATAATTAGTTTGATTTAACTGTTCTACAGGGCCTTGAGCAACAAGTTGCCATAGATCATAACCTAAAGCAGTCGATGCTTCTTTAAAAGTGTGATGAACGAGCTCATTGTCACTGAAGTCACTTAACATGGCGACTGCTTGTGAACCTTGACCAGGAAAGACAAAGGCTAAATCATCTTGAAAGGATATATTTTCCATTATTATTTTTTCTCTTAATTACTAAATAGTGTTGGCAACATCGCAATTTATTATGACAATAATCCTTGTTCTAATGAGTTTTTAATTTTCTCAGGCACTTGTCTCTCGACTTCTTTTACGGCTTCAACTATGGCTGAAAAAAAGGCATTAGCATTAGCATTACCATGACTTTTAACTACGATACCGCGCAATCCTATCAAACTTGCACCGTTATACTGGTCGGGGTTCATGGATTTAAATAATTTTTTTAAGCTTGGCTTTATCATGGCTGTTAATAATTTAACCACAATATTTTTATTAAAAATATTCTCAGATTTTTTATACACTAAACGGGCAACACCCTCACAAGTTTTCAAGGTAACATTACCAACAAAACCATCACAAACAATTACATCAGCTTTATTTGAAAAAATATCATTACCTTCAATAAAGCCAATATAATTAATTGTTTTATTCTCACTTAATTCAAGTGCAGCCTGTTTTATATGGTCACTTCCCTTTATCGCTTCCTCGCCCATATTAAGTAACGCGATACGGGGGTTTTCGATATTATCAACCTGTTGTGCAAGCACAGACCCCATCACACCAAATTGATATAAAACATGTGAGTCACAAAAAACATTAGCCCCTAAATCAAGCATAAAAACATGCTTATTCCTGTCATGAGTAGGTAATGAAGAAATCAGTGCTGGACGTTCAACACTTGGGAGTGTTTTTAAGACAAAATGCGCCATTGATAATAACGCTCCTGTATTGCCAGCGCTAACACAAGCTTGTGCTTTTCCTTCATGAACGAGATCTAATGCTTTTCGCATCGAAGAATCTTTTTTAGTACGAAGTGCAACAGCGGGCTTTTCATCCATTTCGACAAGCTGAGACGTTGAAAAAATTGAAAGCTGTTTATGCTGGGCTAAATCTTGTGCAGAAATATTTAATCGAGCTAACTCTGTTGCAATGATATTTTCATCACCACAAAGAATAAGGTGCAATCCAGGCAGATGGTTAACAGCCATTATTGCAGCGGGGATTGTTATAAGGGGGCCTTTATCACCCCCCATAACATCTAACGCTAAAGTTAGCGTTTTTTGACTATTCAAGCTTATAAAGCTTTAAATAGAAGACGTAAAGTAGGCGCTTATTTAGCGATTACTTTATTGCCTTTGTAGAAACCATCTGCAGTTACATGGTGACGACGGTGAGTTTCACCTGAAACTGGATCTACTGATAAATTTTCTGCTGTTAAAGCATCATGTGAACGGCGCATGCCACGTCTTGAACGAGACTTTTTGCTCTTTTGAACTGCCATGAGTTACTCCTAAATCGGTTATTAGTTAAGTTGCTTTATGCTGTTTAACTATTTGAGTTGTTTTAATACGTCAAATGGATTCGGTTTCTCAAGCTCTTCCGGCAGTTCACCCCAAACAGTGTCAGCATCCGCTGAACAATCTTTAAGTTCGTGCCGAGGAATTAATGGAATCATAAGTATTAGTTCTTCTTCCACTAGTTCTCGCAAGTTTACTTCACCATTTTCATCTAATTCAATCACGTCATAATATGACGGAATTTTTTCAGCCGCTTCTTCATTTTTTGCAGGGCTAAAAATAAAATCTACTTTTAGCTCGGTATCAAAAAGTTCATTACACCGCTGACAAGTTAATGCAACTAATGCCGACGCTGTACCTGACAAAAAAGTCAAACCACGTTCATCCACATCAAACTTAACACTAACTTGAACATGCTCGCTTCGCTTTTCGCTAACAGCAAGCAGTCTAGTCATTTCCGACAACATAAAAACACCTTCGCACACAAGTCTACGTTGCGCACTTCGGGTTGGACTAATTGTTATTGGAAGCTTAAGATTCTGCATAAGGCGCGCATAATAAAGCCCCTAAAGGCAACTGTCAAAAGAAAATTAGCTTATTTCGTTTAAAATCTACAGATTGCCCCAATAATAGCAGGTATATAATTAATTTCTGCTTATTTGTTCACCAATAATGAATATATAAGTCATTTTAAAGGAACATCATGAAAACTTTAGTTTTAGGCTCTACTTCTCCGTTTCGTAGAAATATTTTAGAAAAACTCAACCTGCCCTTTCAATGCGCCAAACCTAATATCGATGAAACTCCCTTAGCAAATGAAACGCCACAGGCTTTAGTTGAACGCTTAGCCATAGAAAAGGCACAAGCGGTGGCGAGTGACTTTTCTAACGCCTTAATTATAGGCTCTGATCAAGTGGCCGTTTGTGAGGGTGAAATATTAGGTAAACCGCATACTTTTGAAAACGGCATTGCACAACTGACTAAATTTAGTAATAAAAGTGTGGTTTTTTATACTGGCCTATGTGTCTTTGACAGTAAAGCTAACACCAGTAAATCACTTGTGGTTCCCTTTACTGTCCATTTTAATGAACTTTGTCAACAAGACATTGTAAGCTATTTAAAGGCAGAGCAACCTTATAACTGTGCTGGTAGTTTTAAGAGTGAAGGTTTGGGCATATGCTTATTTAAAAAGCTAGAAGGAGATGATCCTAATACCTTAATTGGTTTACCGCTAATTAAATTAGTTTCACTACTAAAGTACCACGGTTTAAATGTATTAGCCGAGCAATAGTTGATGAAGTTCAGTTAAAGAGTCTACTACAGCTTTGGGGTTATATTGATTTAGCACGTGCTTATCATGTACCCCATGAGTGACACCTATACTGTCAACACCCGCATTTTTTGCCATTTTCAAATCATGACTCGTGTCACCAATCATAATGGCTTCATGAGTTGCAACCTTTAACTCGGCTAGAATACTGGTTAGCATTTTAGGGCTAGGTTTAGAAGGCATTTCACCTGCACAGCGTGTGGTATGAAAAAAACCTTCCGTTTTACTGATATGCAACACCCTATTTAACCCCTCTCTCCCCTTGCCTGTTGCAACAGCTAAAAGTTTGTTTTGTTGTTTTAGCTGAGAAAGTAAGTTCATGGCATTTTCAAATAAAGGTGTAGGGGTATTATCAATTTCTTGGTATTGATATTTATATTGTGAGCGCATTGCGTCAATTTGCTCACCTGTAATACCTGCAAATAAATGCTCTAACGCCTCAGTAATACTTAAGCCGATTATTTGTTTAACCTCATCATTTGTCGGAATCAGCAATCCCACAGTTTTTGCTGCCGATTGCATTGAAGAAACAATACGGTCTACAGAGTCCATCAAGGTGCCATCCCAGTCAAAGATAATTAACTTATAATCTTGCATACTTCTTAATCCATTATTCTTTTACTAATGTTGAAAGCAGTTTTTCTAAGCTTGGTTCAAGGGGGGCTTCTATTTTTATACGCTGCTCAGTATGAGGGTGCGTAAATTCAATACTCGCAGCATGTAAAAACAACCGTTTTAAGCCTTTGGATTTCATCTGGGCATCAAATTCTTCATGACCATATTTAGCATCCATAGCAATAGAGTGACCACTCGTTTGACAATGAACACGGATTTGATGGGTTCTGCCGGTCACAGGAAATGCTCGTACTAAAGTTGCCCCTCGGTAACGCTCTAACACTTTATAGCGGGTTTCTGACGCTTTACCATTGACATTATCAACTACCACCACACGCTCACCTGACTTAAGATCATTCTTCTTTAGACTTTCGGTAACACGGGTTAGTTTTGTAGACCAATGCCCCTTAACTAAGGCATGGTAAAATTTTTGTACCTTTTTATTGCGAAGCTGCTCATGTAAATGTCGTAAAGCAGAGCGTTTTTTCGCGACCACTAAACAACCGGAAGTATCTCTGTCGAGTCGGTGAACAAGTTCTAACATTCGCGCTTCAGGGCGTAATGCTCTTAGTGCCTCAATTAAACCAAAACTCAATCCGCTACCGCCATGCACAGCCATGCCTGAGGGTTTATTCATAACAATTAGCCTATCATCTTCAAAAAGTATTTGTTCTTCAAGTTTTGACACGACATTGAGACTAGTTGATACTGAATCTGTTTTTTCAGAAACGCGAATTGGTGCAATACGAATCACATCATCAATATGTAATTTGTACACTGGCTTAATACGCTTTTTATTCACTCGGATTTCGCCTTTACGCATTAATCGATATAAATGACTTTTGGGAACACCTTTTAGTGTTCTAAGCAAAAAGTTATCAATACGCTGACCTGCATCTTCGGCATCAATGGTAATAAAACGTACTTTGGGTTTATTTTCCTCACCCGATTGAGTATGTTGTTGTGGTGTTATTTGAGGCTTTTGTGACATGATTTAGTGATTATTCGATATCAATTTGGCTATGGCGCGCAGTTTAACACACTTTTTTTATCGCTTTTTGATAATTAATCTGTTTTTTTATTGGCTTATTCTATTATATAAGGGATAATACAAACCTTAATGCTTAATTAACATTACTTACTAGATAAATAAATAGTAAACATGGTAAGTAACCTAGCATTAAACTTTAGAAGCTCTAAAGAGAGACGTAAGAGGCAAAC
This sequence comes from Litorilituus sp., assembly GCA_030754235.1. Classification (GTDB taxonomy): domain Bacteria; phylum Pseudomonadota; class Gammaproteobacteria; order Enterobacterales; family Alteromonadaceae; genus Colwellia. Next base: position 7,278 of record JASMAS010000095.1, on the reverse strand, counting down.
TGCGGCCACATTAGTATGCACAACATTGTAAATGTTAGCTGACATACCAATAGAACGGCCTATTGCAATAACTGACGCGCGTAACTTGTCAGGGAACAGCATAAACAGTTTTTATCATTTTATATTGATACTAGCCCAGCTCCATAAAGCAATTTTATTTAATATGCTTACTTCCAGAACGTAATTTTCACCAACAATGCAGTGCCAAAAACAAAAGCGTAAAAAGTCGCTCGGCAAACAACATTGTTAACCTTCTGTCAGTAGGTGCGCACAGCACGCTAGCTGAGCACATAAAGAAATAATAGCACTATGGTATTGATATATTCAGTACCCTAGTGATTTAAAACAATCAAAATTTATAACAGCTTAACGTGGTTTGATGACACGTTAAGATTGACACCCGTGAGGCTGACAAAATGCTGTTACATCGCTATAGATTGCACTACTTTGTGTACTAAGCTTTAGTGTGTTGTGACTTAAAAATGAGTCAAACAAACTATGAAACGTATGTTAATAAACGCTACCCAATCTGAAGAATTGCGCGTGGCACTTGTTGATGGACAAAAACTTTACGATTTAGATATCGAAAGCCCGGGCCATGAACAAAAAAAATCAAATATCTATAAAGCAAAAATCACCCGTATTGAACCTTCTTTAGAAGCAGCTTTTGTCGACTATGGTGCAGAGCGCCATGGTTTCTTACCAATGAAAGAAATTGCACGCGAATACTTCCCTAGCGGTTATACCTTTAAAGGCCGACCGAACATCAAAGAAGTACTAAAAGAAGGGCAAGAGGTTATAGTACAAATTGATAAAGAAGAACGTGGTCAAAAAGGTGCGGCCTTAACCACTTTTATCAGTTTAGCAGGAAGCTATTTAGTATTAATGCCAAATAACCCTCGTGCTGGCGGCATTTCACGCCGTATTGAAGGTGACGAACGTACTGAGCTAAAAGCCTCTTTGAGCAAGCTTGATTTACCTAAAGGTATGGGCTTAATTGTACGTACTGCTGGAGTAGGTAAAGCTTATGATGAATTAGAGTGGGATTTAAGTGTTTTATTACACCATTGGAAAGCCATCAGTGATGCTGCTAAAAGCCGCCCTGCTCCTTTTTTAATCCATCAAGAAACCAACCTTATTTTACGTGCTATTCGTGATTATTTACGTCGTGATATTGGCGAAGTACTTATTGATCGCCCGAGAACCTATGAAAGTGTTAAAAAGCATATTGAGGTAGTACGCCCTGACTTCATTAGCAAAATAAAACTATATAACAGTGACGTACCACTATTTACTCACTATCAAATAGAAACACAAATAGAAACAGCATTTCAACGTGAGGTACGACTACCCTCTGGCGGTTCAATTGTGATTGATCCAACAGAAGCGATGACATCAATTGACATCAACTCTGCCCGCGCAACTAAAGGCAGTGATATTGAAGAAACAGCATTTAATACTAACTTAGAAGCCGCAGAAGAAATTGCCCGCCAATTACGTTTACGTGATTTAGGTGGTTTAGTAGTGATTGACTTTATTGATATGACGCCAGTTCGTCATCAACGGGAAGTTGAAAACCGTATGCGTGATGCTGTTCGTCAAGACAGAGCTCGTATTCAATTAGGTCGCATCTCTCGCTTTGGCTTACTAGAAATGTCTCGTCAACGTTTACGCCCTTCCATTGGGGAAACTAGCCAAGGTGTTTGTCCTCGTTGTAGCGGAACAGGACAAGTGCGAGGTGTTGAGTCTTTAGCATTATCAGTACTTCGTTTAATGGAAGAAGAAGCGATAAAAGAAAACACTCAACATGTACAAGCACAAGTACCTGTTCCTGTTGCTACATATTTATTAAATGAAAAACGTCGCTCGGTCATGCATATTGAAAAGCATCACGGCGTTAAAGTATTAATTATACCTAATCCGCATATGGATACTCCGCAATATGAAGTATTGCGTGTTAAAAAAGATGAAAGCGTTGCTGAAGCCAGTTATCAAGTTGAAGTAAAAGAAGCGGCACTTGAAGAAGCCAAAATGCCTAAGTTTGATAAAGAAGCAACTAAACGCGATGAACCTTTAATTCAAGCGATGGGACAAGGTATGGCTGCACCTAAGCGTGTGCAACTAGAGGTACAACCCAAAGCAAAAGTTACAACGAAAGAAAAACCAACGGGCTTCTTTGCTTGGTTAAAAGGGTTATTTAACAGCGAAGAAGTTGTTGAAGAAAAAGTAACACAAAGACCTAAACGTCAGGATAACCGAAATCAACAAGGCAAGCGCCAAGGGCAACGCCGTGGCAATACGCGTAATAATAGAGGTAAACGCCACAACGATGAGCGCACTGACAATGTAAATACTAAACAGTCTGAGAAAAGTCGTAACGCTCGTCATACTAACAGTGAACAAGCAGAGAGCAAGGAAAGTGCTAAACCAATAAAACAACCTCGCAAGCATGGTCAAGACAAGAATAAGCAGGTCAAAGAAGAGGTTGTAGCTGAGCGTCGTCAACGTAGAACAAACCGTAAAAAAGTTCGAGTAAACAAAGAAAAAGCAGTTGATGAAACTAATACAGAAAAAAAACCTGTTAACGCAGAAAAAGTAACGGATACCGAAGTACTTGCTAATGAAGGGCAGCATGAAAAAGTCTCCTCAAAGCAAGAGTCTGGACAATCAGAGGAGCGCACAAGAAATCGCCGTTCTCCTAGACATGTTCGTGCAAATAGCCAACGTAAACGTCGCGAGAAGCAAACTACTGAAACAGAGCAAACAACAGAACTAGCTAATGAGGCAATCGAAGCACGTTATCCTGAAATAGAAGCGAACCAACTTCCAGAGCAAGCTATAGTAAACGAAAACACGGCTAAAACTGATGTTAAAAGTAAAAAAGCTGAATTAAAAGTAGTAGAAGAAGTACAACAAGACTTACCTTTTGATAGCATTGATGAGAAAAATCCTGACGTTTCTTCAGAAGTACAGGAAACAAAAGCTGAATATGTAATACCAGCAACAGCTGAAGCTGAAGCTGAAATCAACCCAGAAGTTAACGTTGAGAAAACTAAAACAACCAGAAAACCAGCTAAAAACACGAAAGAAGCGGTTGATACTAAAGCAATTGAAAAAGTCGCAGACAAAGATGCTTTACCAGTGCAAGAAAGCGAAATTACTGAAACGGTAAAGGAAGTTAAAACTGAGACTAAGCAAACCAGCCAAAATAGTGCTAGTGCTAATGAAATTGACGATAAAGCTGAAGAAACAAATACTAACGTTGATGCCGACACACTGGATGAAAGTATAGTTGAGCCCCCAAAAAAAGTAACAAAAGCAAAAACTAAACCAGCAACTAAAAAATCTGCCCCTAAAGATAAAAAGTTAGCGCGCCAAGTAAAAAAAGCTAATCGTTTATCAGGGCGTGCAACTTCACCAATGACGAAAACTGAAACAATTACCATGATAAAGGACATTCCAACTAGCTTTATGGCTGAAGAAAACAGAATGGTACATCAAGCTTCAGGTAAAACAGCAATTATTGCGGATGCTAAAAATCACAGCTCCGCTAAGGCGACAAATCCAAGTAGTTAATTTAATTTAGTAAACTGTAGTAGCCAACTGTAGTAGCTCAGACCTGAACTGACAGTTACCCTATTTTTAGGGTGTCTTGTCAGCTTAGATTTGAGCTAAATTCTTTTCAGCCCAAATCGACTTTCCATCAACTAAAGTTTCTAGCAGAGTTCGTCCACAGCACTTTTTACCTTGATGAGTTAGTTCATTGTTATAGTAATCCATCCATTCGTCTAGATCTTTTTGCAATTCCTACATCGTTGAGTAGATTTTTTTCCTAAACGTTATTTGATAAAACTCGTTTAAGATCGTTTTATGGATCCGTTCACAGATCCCATTTGTTAGTGGTGACATCGCTTTTGTTTTCGTATGGTCAATATTATTAATTGCCAGATATAGTTGATAATCATGATAGCCTGCACTAGCACAATACTCAGTACCTCTGTCGCATTAAGACGTTTTTTGAAGTTTTCTAAATTGTGACGTAACCAGATGGAACGAACCCCGCTACCAGAAAAACTCCTTTTAAAGTAATAATTTCTGAAAACTGTGAATCATCGTTTTATGATTTACTAAACATTTTTTACAAATTAAATTTTAAAATATAGATATACGACATTAATAAACTGATTTAATTGTACATTTCAACATGTTCACTCACTAAACTACAATATATTTCTACACTTAGGAAATGTACTACAACCTAAAAACTCACTACCTGCATTTTTACCTTTGGTGGCTTTTCGTAACACCATCTCTGCACCGCACTTTGAGCATGAATTTGTATCAAGTTTTTCTTTTATAATTTGTCTTACATGCTTAACGTGTTGTCGGTTAGTTTTAAAGCCTCGCTCTAACCTGCCGCTTTCAATCTGTTCAATAACACTTGCAACTTCTTGAAGATTGAAAATAATGTTGGTTTTACTTTTAATGTATTCAATGCCACCGCGAGCAAACCTTACATTCTCTGGCATTTTTGTTTTAAAGGTACTATCACCAATAAAGATAATGACTGAGAATATACTATCATTCTTTGCGTAACTTCCCATAAAGAGAAGATCTTCTAACATTTTGACATGCTTATAGTTTTGGTGAAGTGGGTTTTGAAATTTAGACTTGTGCTTAAAGATTTGTTGAGTCCATTGCTTTTGGTTAATACTACCAAAGATCCAACCTTTCATATTCTTGGTTTCAACTACAAAAACACCATATCTTGATACTATGATGTGATCAATCTGAGTGGTTCCATCATCAGTAGGCAGCGTTACGTTTTTAATTAGGTGATATTCATTTTTGTCTAGAAAAAACTTGATAAGAAAGTTAACTTGCCACTCGCCTATTACGCCTTTGAACCATGCTGATTTTATGATTACAGCGAATATGAAGATCGGTAATAAATACCAAGCGGCACTAATTATCATATTGAGGTAAATTGATAAATCCATTTAACATTAAGTCCTTTATTTAAATTGTAGATAAGCAAATTGGCTTATCATCTTTATCATGTACATCGACACAATAGAAGCTTCCCTTAATTCTTCCTTCCATGCCTGTATAAGGGCTTAAAAACGATTCATTACCATTGTTGAACTTTTGCTGATACAAATGCTTTGTCATTCGTTGAAATATTTCTAAATTATGTAAAGCACCATCAAGTTCTAGGTACTTAGGCGTAACGGTTATTGCCAAAAGAGAGCCAATAGGATTCGATAAATCAAACTTAATTGTATCATCAACATTTTGTTTATCATGAACGAGAATCCTGTCACCTAACAACTCATACATCCCTTTTTTAACCGTCATTCCCTGATACATTAAGTTTGCTGTTCTGTTTGGCTTATATAAAAAACTCTTTGGTAAATACTTTAAAATACTAGGTAAGTTTTCTCTGTAGTTACCTAACCCTGCTATTTGAAATGAATTGTAGCTAGACATAAATTCATGGTTTAAAGGTTTATTAAACGTTAGTTGATCTTTCTTTAATTGAGTCAATGAATCGATATAAGGCTTCCACACAGATAAGTCTTCATCATCAGTTTTGGAAATCAAAAAAGCTGCGACTTTATATAATAGTTGTAACTCAACAACACTAATAACCTTAGACACTGTATAAGGAGTTTGCCCTAGTACTAACTTATGATGATTTATTAATTGAATTAATTCTTCAACAACGGCTTCTCTTTTTCCTAATTTGAAATTATGTAGGTTTAATATAAGTTTGATTTTTAATACATCAATACCAGGGCCAAACTTCATCATTGGTCCATATATACTCGGCTGTTGGTATAATCCAAAATTTGTATAGCTGAATACTCCGTTATACCTTTGTATGTGCTTTGAGAAAGCATCACCAAGATATATTGCTTGTTCTGATTGGCTATATATTGATTCTAAACAACCAATTTCATCATAATCACAAAACCATTTAGGTTTTTCATCTTCAGGCAATATTTCTTCTATCCAGTCTTCCTCTGGATAATCGTCAAACTCAATAGATGTTGATGGCAGATTAGTATTAGCTAGAGACTTTTCATATTGTTCAATCCGCCACAATCCTACTTCATAAGGCGAAGACTCTAGGCTTGACCACATCCCCATGTGATAAACGCTGCCGTTGTTGTTTTTTGATATCTTACTTGAATACTCTTTTAATAGTTCAACGATCTCAGGGTTGAGATCATCATCCCTTAAAAACAAATATGCAGAAAAACAAACCAATACAACAACCAATGGTGTTTTGAACTTATTTAGCCGATTAGCTTGTTTTTCTTCTATTATTTTTTTTAACCATGAAGAATTCAAAATGTAAATAACTATAAGAAATGGTACTAAATACCATGCTAAATCAAATAGGCTGTAGTAATAGAATGATGAATCCACTTAATTTATATCCATTAAATATTATTCTCAGTAGTAGCCATTTCAATATATATGAAAGCTATCAACACGATAATCGGAAAGTTCTTAGTTATCGGTCCAAATGGATGTAACCAAAAACTGGGATCGATAAACGTTAGAAGCATTGTATAGAGGACTATGATCACAACTTGAATAATGCAGCATAATCTTATTTTGATTGAGGTTAACAACCAAAGACCAATTACAATATCTAAAGCACCACCAGCATAAACCGATACATCTGCCATTACCCCTGTAATACTGGCGCTTTCCAAAATTTCATAGCCAACTTCTGGCGAAAAATAAATAGAGGTTATCCCGGTAAAGATCCATAAAAAGGCAAGTGAGAACTTAGCGGCTTTCATTAAACTATTTTGTTTAATAGTGTTCATGCCCTCTCCTCTAAGCGACAGGAAATGGCTTAAAAACCATTAACCAGAAAATGGCCAAAATTGCTGTAAAGGCAGGTATACCTAACAGCGTCCATGTTTTCATCAGTGACTTAAATTCAGGTGTAACTTGGTTTGAATCTACAGAAATTTTGGCTAGCTCACGTAGTTTGTATTGAATACGAAGCACAGGTAGCCAACAGACTCCAATAAAGGTAAATAATCCCATAACCCAATAAAACCAAGGCGCAGAAAATGAATAGCCCTGCATATTCATCAAATACACACCTGTTATTATTTGGGTAATAACAGCAGGCGTTGTAAATACCCAGTCCCCTAGAATAACGTGTTGAGCGGTAACATAAATTGCTTGAGGATTATTAGAACGATTTGCCATGAACATGAAAAATGCAATACCCGCACCTGTACCTGTTAC
>JASMAS010000094.1 GCA_030754235.1 Litorilituus sp. | reverse complement strand
TTTTTAGCAGAGGCACAGCTAGACAGAGTAGGCTGCTTTAAATACTCAGATGTTGATGGTGCAACAGCAAATGAATTGCCTGACCATATTGATGAATCCGTAAAAAAAGAAAGACTTCAGCGCTTTATGGCAGTACAAGCTAAAATTAGTGCCGCTAAATTGCAAGCTCGTATTGGCCAAGAGTATCTCATTCTAGTTGATGAAGTGAATGACCTTGGTATAGTTGGTCGTTCATACATGGATGCTCCAGAAGTTGACGGTAAAGTGTATTTATCTGATGACTTTGATGCGAAACCTGGTGATCAACTCTGGGTACAAATAATTCATGCCGACGAGCATGATGTTTGGGGCGTAAGAGTCGAAGACTAATGCCTAAAAAGTTTAAGTGCTAATGAGCGCAATTTTTCTTGCGACACTGCCTATAGTTTTTCCAATGTGCAATGGTTAACATAGCCGTTGCAAAAACAGTTAATATTTTTTCGCCCGCTTCACCAACTATTTCATGGGCAAATATAGCGGTTATGACTAACAGTATTAAGCTAGTGATAATACATATTAAAATGTGAGTCTTTTTATGCTTATGACAGCCCATAAAACCTGCAATTAAACTCAATGGTACAATAAGCCAAATTAGTGCCTGATGAAATTCGTGATCATCACTGGGTAAAAAGGACAGTGTTGGAAAAAGTACTAATAATATTGGCATAGCAGCACAGTGCATAGCGCAGATTACTGATGCACTGATGGATAGTTTGTCTAATAGGGGTTGTGTTATTACTTTCATGGATAAGTTACCTAATTAATTTTCATTTTGTCATTGTCTAGCTGATAACTTTCATCACCATGCCGTTTCGTTATTTATCAACGGTTATATTTACTTAGTTACGTAAAAAACGTGACTTATTAGCACTAAGCTGTTGGGAACTTCTTAACTTATTGATATAAAATGTGTTTTACCTTTATCAATATGAGAGGTGCTTACCACTATATCTATAATATAAGTAGCGAAGTGAAAATTCCTACGTGGATTTTGAGACGTAAACCAGACAATTTAACTTCACTCTTATTGTTATATTATAACATATTACTACAGTTGGCGTGATAATATAACAATGTTATTTCACTGTAAAGTTATCATGCTTTAGTTTTTGCGTTACTTTTGGTTGGGTTACCTTGTTTTATGCTAAAGTGCGTTTTTTTGATATGTTAAAACGTTTGGTTGGCTGGGTGTTGATAAGGTACTTTTACTGAACTAGGTATTGTAGGTAATGTCATTATTCACAGTTTTGGCGATGTGGGGTTGTAGGTAGTGGGGTTGAGAAGTCGTATTTTTCTGAACTATAAACTGTCTAGTGAAACCTGAGAAGCCCAATGACAACAACACAGAATGTGTTCACACAGATCAATTGTCTAAAAAATTGTTTGCCATAATGCCATTAATATCACTCTAACTAGTCACTTCTTACTATAGAATGCTATGATAATAGCTTCAAACATGTCTTTTGATGTAATTCTTTTTATAAAGCTTTGCGGCTTGTGTTTTCAGTATGTAGCATAAGTTTTTAGTGAGTACTAACATGAAATTAAACTGTGATTTAGGTGAAAGCTATGGTAATTGGACTATAGGGTTAGATGCGCAGGTGATGCCATTTATTGATCAAGCTAATATTGCTTGCGGTTTTCATGCTGGTGATCCCTTAGTGATACAGAATACGCTCAAGTTAGCCAAAAAACATGGTGTGAGTATTGGTGCTCACCCAAGTTATCCCGATTTAGTTGGCTTTGGTCGGCGATCTATGAATTGTTCTACGCAAGAAATGATTGCTTTCGTAATTTATCAAATAGCGGCTGTTGATGGCATGGCAACATCATTGGGGCTTGAGCTTCAATATGTTAAACCTCATGGCGCTTTGTATAACGATATGATGGCAAATGATGATATACGTAAGGCTATACTAACTGCCGTATCAAGCTATCCAAAACCATTAAAAGTTATGCTTCAAGCAACAATGGAACTTAAAGCACATAAAGCCCAAGCCAAAAACTATGGGGTCGAGGTGTTAGCCGAAGCGTTTGCAGATAGGTGTTATGCCGATGATGGTAAGCTATTGTCTCGAACCCTTGCTGGTTCTGTGCACAATAAAACAAAAATGTTAGCTCAAGTAAAGCAGTTAGTAGAGCAAGGCACAGTCACCACCGTGAGCGGCAATGTATTAGCGCTAAATGCCGATAGTTTATGTGTACATGGGGATAACATAGAAAGTGTACAAGCTATCGGGGTGCTTAAGGAATTAATTGGTTAATAACAGTGGCTTCTCTCAATAACATTTCTATTAAAGTTGCCGGTGAAAATGCCTTGATTATCTATTTTTCGCAGGTAGTTAATGCTGAAATTTTAGCGCAAGTACAAGAAGCTGAAAGACTTATTCGCCTAAATATGGGCAATGAAATTATTGAGTTGGTACCTTCCTATGGTTCTATTATGGTGGTGTTTAATCTGCTTAAATATAATCATCGCCAAATCCGTCAAAAATTATGTTCACTATTAGCAGGTATAAACACATTAGCGGAAGATAATTCACATAAAACCAAGCTTATTGAGTTACCTGTCTATTATTCTACTGAGGTAGGGCCCGAACTTAATTTAATTGCCGAGCAGGCTAAGCTGAGCATTAAAGAAGTTATTGACCTTCATCAAGGTCAAGAATATTTAGTCTATGCCATAGGTTTTGCCCCTGGTTTTGCTTATTTAGGGGACGTTGACCGACGATTAGCTATACCCAGACGCAGCTCGCCAAGGTTAAAAGTTCCTAAAGGTGCTGTAGCCATTGCCGATAGACAAACCGCTGTTTACCCTGAGGTAACTCCTGGCGGTTGGAATCTTATCGGTTTATGTCCAGTTTCAATGTTTGATGTCAATGCATCACCGCAGATGTTAGTAAAAGTGGGTGATAAAGTTAAATTTAAAGCGATCAATAAAGCTGAATTCCTCTTGCTTGGCGGTACTTGGCCTTTTGATATTGAGTTTTTATCATGACATTAGCATTAGGTTTTCTTGTTAAACAGCCAGGTGTATTAAGCCTCATTCAAGATGCAGGTCGTTTTGGCGCTTGTCATCTTGGTGTAAGCAATGGTGGCCCTATCGATTGTGAAGCATTTCATTGGGCTAATCGGCTTTGTGGTAATGAACTTGGTGTATCAAGTATTGAAGTCTCTATTGGTGGATTAATATTATTTGCGCAAATTGATACTATTATTGCGATTACCGGCGCTAACATGCCATTAACCATTAATGGTCAGGCTAAGCCATTGTGGCGTAGTTATCATGTTAATGCAGGGGATTGTATAAAGTTAGGCTATGCAAGTGAAGGAGTTCGATGTTACATTGCTGTATATGGTGGCTTTACCGTTCCCCCTGTTTTTGGTAGTTCTGCCACGGTTTGTCGAGAAAATATTGGAGGGTTATCTGGTGGTAAACTGGCGGTAGGAGATATTATACCCTATGAAAAAAAACTTGAAGTCAGCGATATAAAAACCCTCAAGTTACCTGAAGAATATTGGCCAAATTACACTCGTGATTTGATTTTGCGCACCATAGCGAGCTACCAACAACAGTTATTTTCTTCTCAGCAACAACGATTGTTTTTTTCAACAGAGTTTACAGTGAGTAAAAATTGTGATCGTATGGGCTACCGTTTAGAAGGACCGAGAATTTCGTCGGATGTTGATGGTATTTTATCTGAAGGGATTTGCCAAGGTGCAATTCAAATTCCTACAGATGGTCAGCCAATTGTATTGATGAATGACAGACAAACTATTGGTGGCTATCCAAAAATTGGCTCAGTTATTTCATTAGATACATCCAAATTGGGGCAGCTCTCTCAGGGAGCAAAAGTTCGATTTGAGTCTGTTAGTATGGAGAGGGCAAACGATATATATCATTTTGCATTAAATAGTTTTAAATGTACAAATCTCATAACATGTGATAAACCTTAATATGGTTTATCACTAAGAGAATTAAAATTCAAACTGAGTATGAATTATTTTCATATAAACCAATGAAAAGTTGGTGTTTCGTAGCAGAATTACCTACAGTATAAGTGTAGATAACCACTTTTTGCTTAATGTTTTAGGAAGTAATAATTTTAGCCTGGTATTTAAGGAATTAATATGGAGTCTTTAAAAATAGAAGAATATATGAACCACTCACCAGTAACATTTACAGCTGATATGGGAGTGGAAGAAGCATCGTTACGCTTTTTAAAAACGAAACAAATTGGCGGTCCAGTGATTGACGGAAATGGTAAGTTAATTGGTTTCTTATCAGAAAATGACGTACTTGCTAAAATGTTAGAGACTATTTATTACAATGAACATATTGCTGATGTTGTTGATTTGATGCGTGTAGACGTTTTGTCGATGAAACCTTATGATAGTATTATTGAATTAGGTCAATTAATGCTCCAGAATAAGCCGAAAGTCTACCCTGTGATTGATGATGATGGAAATCTTCTGGGAACTATTTGTCGTAATGATGTTTTAAAGGCAATTGATCAACATATGAGAGCTAATTTAAAGTCAGGTAAAGAGCATGCCGCTCATTAAAAAATGTTAATCACATTCAATAATGTGATTTTGCTACAACAACTGATAAAATAGACTTTATTATTATCTTCCATATATAAGTAATAGAGTCTGTATTGTCTAGCCTATCTTCTGTTGAAATTCCTGATGTTCAATGCCTTTTTTTGCTGTTAAATTCAGTTAAAAAATCTGATTTTTATCGATTGAAAAAACAAGTCGTCACTCATAAAAGAGTCATTGACCAATTACAATCAACTCCTAACCACGCAACAAACCCCAGAATAGTCACTCAGTTTGAAAAGCTAGCCAAACAGATGGCTAAAACGGTTGAAAATATTGAACAATCGGTAGCAAATAAAACGTTAAAGCTAAGCCAATTGCCGAAAATAACTTACCCAGTCGGTTTACCGATTGCTGAAAATGCTCAGCATATAGCAAAAGCAATTCAAGATAACCAAGTGGTGATTATTGCCGGTGAAACAGGCTCAGGTAAAACCACACAAATTCCAAAAATATGCTTGGAATTAGGACGTGGAATTGATGGTTTAATAGGGCATACTCAACCTCGTAGAATTGCGGCAAGAACTGTTGCAAACCGTATTGCTGAAGAGCTTAATAGTAAATTAGGAGAGCAGGTTGGTTACAAAGTTCGCTTTAATGATCAAGTCAGTGAACATAGTTACATTAAGTTGATGACAGACGGTATTTTATTGGCTGAAATGCAAAAAGACCGATTATTACGCCAATATGATACTATTATTATTGATGAAGCGCATGAACGAAGTTTAAATATTGACTTTATTTTAGGTTACCTGAGACAAATACTCCCTAAGCGTCCTGATTTGAAAGTGATTGTTACTTCAGCAACCATTGATCCTCAACGTTTTGCTAACCATTTTACCGATAAACACAATAAGCCTGCCCCTATTATTGAAGTGTCCGGTCGCACATATCCTGTTGAAATATTATATCGACCTTTAAATGATACACGTCTACGTGAAGAAGACAGCCTACTAGCGAGTGTTGGTGAAACTCATGATGTTATCAGTGGTATTCTCGCCGCCGTAGATGAGCTATCAAACTACAGTTGTGGTGATATACTCATTTTTTTAAATGGTGAGCGAGAAATTCGTGATACTGCAGCGGCACTAACTAAGGCTCATTTAGCACATACACAAATATTGCCGCTGTATGCCCGTTTAACGATTAGTGAACAAAATCGTATTTTTAAACCGCACACCGGTCGTAATATTGTTTTAGCCACCAATGTGGCAGAAACCAGTTTAACTGTGCCGGGTATAAAATATGTTATTGATCCGGGAACAGCACGTATATCTCGTTATAGTTATCGTACAAAAGTGCAACGACTACCTATTGAACCAGTATCTCAGGCTAGTGCTAATCAACGCTCTGGTCGTTGTGGTCGAGTGTCATCGGGAGTTTGTATTCGTTTATACAGTGAGGACGATTTTAAGCATCGTCCTGAGTTCACTGATCCTGAAATATTAAGAACTAATTTAGCGACTGTCATTTTACAAATGCTAGCGTTAGATTTAGGCGCGATTAGCCAATTCCCTTTTGTACAACCACCTGATAATCGTCATATTACCGACGGTATGCGGTTGCTTGAAGAGCTAGCGGCTATTGATGAGCATAAGCGCGCTAGCGATAATCAGCATGAGACTATTAAGCTAACTAAAGCAGGGAGATTATTGTCTAAATTTCCTATTGATCCGCGCTTGGCCAAAATGGTGATTAGTGCTATCGATTTAGGTTGTATTGAGCAGGTATTAATTATAGTTAGTGCTTTAAGTATTCAAGACCCTCGTGAGCGTCCCCATGAAAAACAGCAAGCAGCTGATGAAAAGCACAATCGTTTTAAAGATAAAAACTCTGACTTTATCAGTTTATTAAACCTTTGGTTATATGTTATTGAACAACAAAAAACATTAACGCAAAATCAGTTTAGAAAGTTATGTCAACGAGAGTATTTATCTTATGTAAGAGTGAGAGAATGGCAAGATATTTTTAGCCAACTGAAGATGACGTTAAAAGAGCAAAAAATCACCTTAACAAGTGCTAATTATCAGTTTTCAATGGATGAGAAAAACGTTGAACAAAAAAAACAAAGCAATAAAAATCTACCTCTGCCTTCTAGCTTAGTTTCTATTCACCAAGCACTATTGGCTGGATTATTGAGCCATCTAGGGCAGCAAGATGAAAATAGAGAATATAAAGGGGCACGCGGTAGTAAATTTTATGTTTTTCCTGGTTCGGGTTTAGCCAAAAAATCACCTAAATGGTTAATGTCAGCCGAGTTAGTTGAAACTAGCCGCTTGTTTGCACGTGTTAATGCCAAAATTGACCCTTTATGGATTGAACCCTTAGCGGCGCATCTAGTTAAGCGAAGTTACAGTGAGCCTCACTGGGAGAAAAAACAAGGTTCAGTCATGGCTTATGAACAAGTCATCCTTTACGGTTTAACTATTGTGAGTAAACGTAAAGTAAACTTTAAAACTATTGAGCCAGAAACGTGTCGAGATATATTTATCCGTGAAGCCTTAGTCAATGGTGATAGTTTTATTCAAGAAAAATTTTTGCAGCATAATAAAACTCTAGTTGAAGATATCGAAGCGTTAGAGCAAAAGGCACGGCGCAAAGACTTTTTAATTGATGAACAACAGCTAGTTGATTTCTATGCAAATAAACTTCCTGATACGATTATTTGTCAGTCTAGTTTTACCGCGTGGTGGCAAAAAAATAAAAAGATAAATTATAAACAACTTAATTTCACCAAAAGCTTTTTACTTAATGAGTCATCAAGTCATTTATCAGTTAAAGAATACCCCGATACTTGGCAGCAAGGTGGCTTAACCCTTCCACTTGTTTATCATTTTAGTCCTGGAGAGTTGGACGATGGTATTAGTGTTGTCATACCTATTACTATGTTAAATCAAGTGCAAAATGAGGGGTTTGACTGGTTAATACCTGCGCTGCGTTATGAGCTTATAGTTGCCTTGATTAAAGCATTACCTAAGCAATTAAGACGTAATTTTGTACCAGCACCCAATTATGCTCAGGCTTGTTTAGACAATATTCAAGAAGGTACAGGCACTTTAGAGCAGAGTGTTGCTAAACAACTATTGCGAATGAGTGGCGTCCGCCTTGCTGACGATGTGTGGCGTGGGGTGGCATTGCCGGTTCATTTAACGATGAATTTCCAGGTGGTCAATGAAAAAGGGAAAATATTGCAACAAGGTCGAGAGTTAGACCAATTAAAAGCATCATTACAAGGTAAGGTTAAAGCTTCAATACAACAGGTGGCTGAAAAAGGAATAGAGCAACGTAACCTAACCCAGTGGAATTTTGATGATTTGCCGCAAGGTTATGAAAAGAAAATAGCTAAAATGCGCATCAAGGCATTTCCGGCCTTAGTTGATCATAATACTAGTGTGGCGATAGAGCTTTTTGAGCAACAGGAACAAGCCGAACAAGCTATGTTAGCAGGACTAAGCCGATTAATTTTATTAAATATTCCTTCACCGCTAAAATACCTACAGGAAAAAATGCCCAATAAAGCGAAGCTGGGACTTTATTTTAACCCCTTTGGCGCGATTAATGATTTACTACAAGACTGTATTCAGGCAGCTTGTGTGTTTTTGGTAAAACAATATATGCAAGAGCAAGGGATAGAGCATTTACCCAGAAGTAAAACAGATTTTTTGAAAGTAAGTGATTATGTCAGGGCTGAAATAGCAGACTGTGTATTAAGTGCAGCGATTAAGGTTGAACGAGCATTAAGCTTACGACATGATGTAGCTAAGAAACTAAAAGGCAATATTTCTTTAAATATTATAGAGTCTCACCGTGATATTAAACAGCAAATAGAGCAGCTCGTATTTAAAGGCTTTGTATCGCGATCAGGTTTGGAAAAACTCGATGATATTATTCGCTATTTACAAGGAATATTAAGGAGGTTAGAAAAATTGCCAATAGATCCTAACCAAGATAGACTGAAGTTGATTGAAACCAATAAAGTTATTGAGGCATACAAAACTGTGCTAACAAAACAGCGTAAAGATAAGCCGGTTGAGCAAAATGTTTTAGCCGTAAAGTGGTTAATAGAAGAGTTTAGAATTTCTCTTTTCGCACAAAATTTAGGTACGAATCAACCTGTATCATTTAAGCGAATCATCAATCATTTAAAAAGTTTATAATTTGACACTTTAGGGCAGGGTAAGTATAAATAGTTTATTGTTTTTGATTTAATATTAAGTTGAGCAGCTTAGTATAATTATTTACATTAAGGTGAGGAAGTGATGATAAGTTTTGATGATAAACGCGATTTCTATCGTATGATGTTAAATAGTGAAGTTATCGTAACCGTTATTGATGATGAAGCTAATTGCAAGCTATCGGCAACTTGTCGTGATTTAAGTGCAACAGGTATGGCGATAGAAATGGAGCAGCCATTGCAATTGTCCACTCGTGTTAAAGTGAAATTAGACTCCCCTTTAAGCCAAGTGCAATCACTTGATATGCGAGGTAAAGTTGTTCGTATAGAGGAAGAGTGTGAAGGCTGTTATCTTATTGGTCTTGCCATCGAAGAAGTGGATTAACTCGTTTTTTAAAGAAGATATTAGCCGTAAGTGTCAACTGTTAACGCTGACACTTACGGCTTTTTTATTGCTAAATAGCTATTTATATTTGTTAAACAAGATGCTTTTTAGCAATAGTTAATACTTTTAAGGTATTAGAAGCACCCACCGTTTCCATTAAATCACCATGAGTTAAAATGACTTTATCCGCCAACGTTAAACTTGATTTTTGACAAATTGTTTTTAAAATATCATCGCTTAAACTTACATCGTTGCTACTGGTTGAGTCAAAAGCAATAGGATAAACACCCCGGTAAATAGCAGTTTTGTTTAGGGTTTTGTTATGACGAGACAATGAATAAATAGGTAAACCTGAAGTAATGCGAGACATTAATTTACTGGTTTGTCCTGATTCGGTTAACGACACAATGGCTTTAACGCCATCTAAATGATTTGCGGCATACATAGCTGATAACGCAATAGTCTCAGATATTTCGGTGAATTTAAGATCCATCCTATGCTTAGATATATTTACAGAGCGGTGTTTTTCTGCACCTTCACAAACATTGGCCATCGCGGTAACTGTTTCTACCGGATATTTACCTGCGGCTGTTTCAGCGCTCAACATCACTGCATCAGTGCCATCAAGCACAGCGTTTGACACATCCATCACTTCCGCACGTGTTGGCATTGGCTGCTCAATCATGGTTTCCATCATTTGCGTTGCCGTGATCACCACACGGTTTAACTGACGAGAACGAGTAATAATATGCTTTTGTTTACCGACAAGTTCTGCATCGCCAATTTCTACACCTAAATCCCCTCGGGCGACCATAACTACATCAGATGCTAAAATAATATCATCTAATACTTTATCATCATTAACTGCTTCAGCACGTTCTATTTTAGACACTAAGCGCGCATCGCATCCAGCTTCTTGAGCAAGTAAACGTGCTTCACGCATATCTGCTGCATCACGAGGGAAAGAGACGGCTAGAAAGTCGACATTGATTTTTGCAGCAAGCTTAATGTCTTGTTTATCTTTTGCTGTAAGTGCCGGTGCTGTTAAACCACCACCTTGGCGGTTTATCCCCTTATTGTTTGATAACGGTCCGCCAACCGTTACTTCGGTATATACTGAAGTCTTAGAGGTTGACAACACTTTTAACTGTACTCGGCCATCATCAAGTAATAAAATATCGCCTGTGCTTACATCTTGTACTAAACGCTTGTAATCTATACCGATTTTTTCTTGGCAACCTTGCCCTTTTTCTAAAGTAGCATCAAGTTCAAATTGATCACCAATGGCTAATTTAATCGGCCCGTCTTTAAAAGTTGATATCCGAATTTTAGGGCCTTGTAAATCGCCCAAAATGCCAACGTAAATGCCTAATTCTTTCGCCGCTTCACGAACATTATGGGCACGGTCTATATGATCTTGTGGAACACCATGAGAAAAGTTGAGTCTGACTACGTTTACACCAGCAGCAAGTACCGCTTTTAATTTAGCTTTATCATCGGTTGCGGGCCCTAAGGTAGCAACAATTTTTGTACGTCTAGGCATTTGAATCCTTTTTACTTCTTTAATAATGAATTTACATATTAGTTGGATGTCGCTTAATATATTGTCAAGTAAGCGATAACCTGATTTTTATGGCATTTAAAGAGTTTTATTACTCTTTTCTGTCAAATCGTGAGCTTCTTAAGCTATCTTTTACTTTTTTCAAATTATCTCTAAATTTGCTTCCGCGACGTAAGGTGAAACCTGTTGCCAATACATCAACCAATGCTAGTTGAGCAATGCGAGATGACATCGGCATATAAAGATCGGTATCTTCGCTGACGTCCACTGATAGCACTATACTGCATTCTTTTGCAAGTGGTGTACCTGTTGTAGTGATCCCGATAACTGTAGCATCATTTTCTTTGGCTAAGCTAGCTACTTCGACAAGTGATTTAGTTCTTCCTGTATGTGAAATAACAATGACTACATCACCCTGGCGACTATTAATAGCACTCATGCGTTGCATTAATATGTCATCAAAATAGACAACAGGCACATTGAATCTAAAAAACTTATTTTGTGCATCGTGTGCAACGATGGCTGACGCGCCTAAACCAAAAAAAGAAATTTGATTCGCTTGGGTTAACACATCAACAGAGCGATTGATCAGTGAGGTATCTAAACTTTTACGAGCAAGTTCAAGGTTAGCCATGGTTGACTCAAAAATTTTAGCTGTATACTCATCAGCAGTATCATTTTCATCAACATGCCTATTTACATAGGGAGTTCCGTTAGCCAAGCTTTGAGCTAAATGGAGTTTAAAGTCAGGGTATCCTTTAGTATCTAAACGACGACAAAAGCGATTTACGGTTGGCTCACTAATATTCGCTTGTTTAGCTAAGGCCGCTATACTTGAGTGAATTACGGTATTTGGTGATGACAATATCACCTCGGCAACTTTACGCTCAGACTTACTTAACGTGTCTAGTTCATTGGCGATCTTTTCTAATATGTTCATTATGTTTTGATCCTAGATCTGCTTTTTTGTCAAAATAATTTGTAATTATTTATTGAATTCGTTAACAGCTATTGATTAACGATTATTTGCTTACTGTAATTTATTTTCTATGTTAGTAACAGAAAAAATGAAATTTTATTTCATGGATGTAGTTAATATAAAGCAAAAAGCAGGCGATTTGCAAATGTTTAATAAGTAAACAACCTGTTATTGTGCATAAAAGAAAAACAAATGTGGTAATTGTTTATAGTTTGCGATGTGTTTATTTATAAAATCGCAGTAAAAATCGTTATTTTTACTGTTTATGATAAATAATGTAGTAAAATTACAAAAAGTTCTTTACTGATTAACTTTCAAACGCTAAATTAGGGGTATGTGTAGTTTAGTTACAGTATTGTTTCTTTTTAAATTTTATTGTCAGTAAATAAGGTTATCGAACAGAGCCTATACTCATCATTAACTTAGAATAACCTGGTTAGTGACAAAGCAGAGAGTGTTTATGAATAAAGTAGATTGTCAATCAGCAAGTGAAATTGTTATTTTTGGTGCTTTAGGGGACTTATCGCGCCGTAAACTTTTACCGGCTTTATATCAGTTAGAGGTTTGTGGATTAATTAACTCACAAAGTCGTATTGTGGGTGTTGCTCGTGTGCAGCAAACTATTGAACAGTTTCAAGAGGTGGTTCTAGAGAGCTTAAAGCTTTTTGTTAAAGAACCACTTAATGACGAGGTGTTAGCCAAATTTATCCAACGTTTAGTTTATCAACAGCTTGATATGAAAGAATTTAATGCTTATGAACTTTTAGCAACGAACTTATCTCAAGGTAATAGCACAAGAGTTTACTATTTTTCAACGCCTCCCGTTATTTATGGTGACATATGCGATGGTTTAAATCATGCCGGTTTGATTACGGATGAAGATCGAGTTGTGATGGAAAAACCAATCGGTCATTGTTTGGAATCATCAAAAGTAATTAATAATCAAGTAGCCCGTTTTTTCAAGGAAAAGCAAATCTATCGTATTGACCATTATTTAGGCAAGGAGACGGTGTTAAACCTTTTAGTTTTGCGTTTTGCCAACGCTTTATTTACCACTAATTGGGATAGAAATAGTATTGACCACGTACAAATAACCGTGGCTGAAAGTGTCGGTATTGAAGGGCGATGGGGCTTTTATGATGAAGCTGGCCAGATGCGCGATATGATTCAAAATCACCTGTTACAAATCTTATCTTTACTTACCATGGAGCCACCTGCAGATTTAAGCGCAGAGAGTGTTCGTGCTGAAAAATTAAAAGCAGTTAAAGCGTTATGTCCTATTGATCGTACCAATGTTAAGGAAAAAACTGTTCGTGGCCAGTATAGTGATGGCTTTTTAAATGGTCTTGCTGTTCCGGGCTACTTAAATGAGGAAGGGGCAAATACCAATAGTAAAACGGAAACCTTTGTCGCCATTAAAGCTGAAATTGATAATTGGCGCTGGTCGGGCGTACCGTTTTATTTGCGCACAGGCAAGCGAATGCCTGTTAAGCACAGTGAAATAGTTGTGCATTTTAAAGAGCAGCCGCACAATATTTTTAAAGAAAGTTATAGCGATTTACCCGCCAATAAATTAACGATACGTTTGCAACCAGATGAAGGTGTTGAGTTGCAAATGATGAACAAAATTCCGGGTATTGCATCGCAAATGCATATCCAAGAAAACAAATTAGATCTCAGTTTTTCAGAGACATATCAAGATCAACGGGTTATTGATGCTTACGAACGTTTGATGCTAGAAGTGCTTAACGGTAATCAATCACTTTTCGTTAGCCGTGATGAAGTAGAGGCCGCTTGGACATGGGCAGACAGCATTATAGATGCTTGGCAGTCAACCAATGAAACACCTAAACCCTATGCTGCAGGTTCTTGGGGGCCAGTTTCTTCGATTTCTTTAATTGCGCGTGATGATCGTCAGTGGGTTGAATAATTATGTACCATATTAATGATTTCTCTAGTCGAGAATTACTTGATGGCGCTTTAGCACAAAAAGTAAGCGACATACTAAAAGAAGCTATCGCTCATAAAGGTAGAGCGAGTATCGCCGTTTCTGGCGGTTCAACCCCTAAGGGATTTTTTAATGCCTTGTCACAAAAAGAACTCGATTGGAAAAAAGTTACCATAACTTTAGCCGATGAGCGTTGGGTTGATATAAATAGTAGTGACAGTAATACCCGCTTAGTACACGAAAATTTATTACAAAATAATGCCTCATTAGCGAAATTTTTTCATTTAAAGCAAGGTGAAACTCTGTGCCTTGACACATTAGGCGATCTTAATTTAGCTACAAATAATACTTTGTTACCTTTGGATGTGTTGATTTTAGGTATGGGAGAAGATGGACATACTGCGTCATTATTCCCCTGTAGTGAACAGATAAAGCAAGGTTTAGATAGTGCTAATAAAGATGCATTAATGGCGGTTCAACCAAAGTCAGCACCTCATCAACGTATTACTTTTAGTTTTGCCGCGTTAAGTAAAAGTAACAACACATTTTTACATATTTGTGGGTTAAGTAAAAAAGCAGTGCTAGATAAAGCTCTTGGTGATAGTGATGTTTTCAGTATGCCTATTCGCGCCTTTTTACAAAGCGATACAATAGAGACACAAGTGTATTGGGCTGAGTAACTTACTCTTATATTCTCTTTTGAATAGTACGTTATTCGCTTAAATGAAAGTAATTATTAAGATAGAAACCATGAAAGTACAAATGAAACAAGAAATAGCAGACATTACAGAACGTATTATAGCTCGCAGTATTGTTACTCGAGGTGAATATTTAGTTAAAATTCAGGCCGCCAAATCAACTACAGTGCACCGAGCTAGTTTATCTTGTGGTAATTTAGCACACGGTTTTGCAGCATGTGGTAATGAAGATAAAGCCGCTGTAAAGGGGTTGAACCATTCTGACATTGCTATTATTTCAGCTTACAATGACATGCTTAGTGCTCATCAGCCGTATCAAACTTATCCAGACACCATTAAGGAAGCTGTTAAAGAAACAGGCGGTGTTGCACAGTTTGCTGGTGGCGTTCCGGCCATGTGTGATGGTGTGACTCAAGGCCAACCGGGCATGGATTTAAGTTTAATGAGCCGAGATGTTATTGCTATGTCAACCGCAGTTGGCTTATCTCATAACATGTTTGATGGCGCTTTAATGCTAGGTATCTGTGATAAAATAGTACCTGGTTTACTTATTGCTAGTATGACTTTTGGGCACTTACCGACAGTTTTTGTGCCTGCAGGACCCATGCCTTCGGGTATACCAAACAAAGAAAAAGCCCGTGTTCGTCAGCAATACGCTAAGGGTGAGGTGGATGAAGAAGCACTATTAGAAGCGGAATCAGCTTCTTATCATGCGCCAGGCACATGTACTTTCTTTGGTACCGCTAACTCAAATCAATTAGTCGTTGAGGTGATGGGCTTGCATCTTCCTGGCGCTTCATTTGTAGCACCAAACACACCATTACGTGAAGAATTAACAAAAGCAGCAGCTCGGCAAGTGACGCGTTTAACTCAACAATCTGGTAACTATTTGCCTATTGGTGAAATGATAGATGAGCGCTCTATTGTCAACGCAATTGTTGCATTATTGGCAACAGGTGGCTCGACCAATTTGACTATGCATATAATTGCTTTCGCACGTGCCGCTGGTATCATCATTAATTTTCAAGATTTTAATGATTTATCTCATGCTGTTCCGTTAATCACTAAAATTTACCCCAATGGCCAAGCGGATATTAACCACTTTCAACATGCCGGAGGTATGGCGTTATTATTCAAAGAATTATTAGCCGCAGGCTTATTACATGAAAATGTAGAAACTATTTGTGGAAGAGGTTTAACGCGTTATACCCAAACACCGGTATTAGAAAATGGTCAACTTAAGTGGGTTGAGGGAGTTTCAAAGTCTGGTGATAAAGATGTCATTGCGACAGTTGCCAAACCATTTAAAGTTGATGGTGGCTTAAAAACCCTTACAGGAAACTTAGGTACTTCAGTATTGAAAACCTCATCATTACGTGATGGTAGTTATGTGATTAATGCACCTGCTGTTGTCTTTGAAGATCAAAATGAGCTACAAACCGCTTTTGAAGCTGGTCAACTAGAAAAAGATTTTATTGCTGTTGTCCGTTTTCAAGGTCCCAAATCACGTGGTATGCCTGAATTACATAAATTAACGCCGCCACTTGGTGTGCTCCAAGATAAAGGCTTTAAGGTTGCTTTGGTGACTGATGGCCGTATGTCAGGAGCTTCAGGAAAGGTACCCGCCGCTATTCATTTATGTCCGGAAGCACTTGATGGAGGGTTAATTTCTAAAGTGAGAACCGGCGACATGATTATGCTTGATGGCGAATCAGGCGAGTTAACCTTACAGGTAGGTGAGCAAGAATTAGCGGCACGTGACAACGCTATTTTCCAGATCAATGGTCACCATCAAGGGATGGGGCGTGAAATATTTGGCTTTATGCGTCGAAATCTTAGCTCAGCAGAAACAGGTGCCTGCTCTTTATTCGATGTATAAATAAAGAATTCACGGTAAGCGAAAAATTTAAGCATTAACAGTTAATTAGTGCTAAGGATAACAGAGGAATTATGACAGTATTAAAAAATTGGCAGATTATGCCAAAAGATATCTTTACGTCGGGCCCTATAGTGCCAGTTTTAGTCGTTAATAAAGTTGAAGATGCATTACCCATTGCTGAGGCATTATTAGCCGCCGATGTCAAAGTATTAGAAGTCACTTTGCGTACATCAGCTGCGCTGGATGTCATCAGTGCAATTGCAAAGGAACTACCAGAAGCTATTATTGGTTCAGGTACCGTCACTAATCGTCAGCAATTACAACAATCTGTCAACGCAGGAGCAAAATTTGCTATTAGCCCTGGATTAACTAAAGATTTATTGCAAGCGGGCAATGAAGGAGATATTGCCTTGATACCGGGTATTTCTTCTATTTCTGAGTTAATGGATGCCGGCGATTTTGGCTATGATCACTTGAAATTTTTCCCGGCGGAGGCTTCTGGTGGCGTAAATGCTATAAAATCAATCGGTGGTCCATTTCCTGATATTCAATTTTGCCCAACTGGTGGTATTAATTTACATAATGTTCGTGAATATCTAGCATTATCAAATGTAGCTTGTTGTGGTGGCTCTTGGTTGGTTCCTAATCATGCCGTTGAAACTAAAGACTGGAGACAAATTACCGCGCTTGCTAAAGAGGCATTAGCTTATGTCAAATAGTGTCAGAAAATAAATAGTCCAAATAAAAGAGAAACCAGTAGAGCTTTTTCTACTGGTTTTTGGATCTACTAGGCTATGTTGACATTACGAGTTTGTTTTTTTCGCAGTTTGTTGGACATTTTTACGGCGTTATCGCTTTTTTATGTAAAACAACCACATGACAAAAGCTCAGCCTTGTATAAATCCCCAACAAATCGCTGCAAAATTAAGCTCGAAAGATCAACAGACCCTAATAAGACAGTATAAATTGTTACTTTCTTAAATTTAGTTGTTTGATTAAATAACATCTACTTTACCCTAATCGAAACCACGAAGATCATCATATACTTCTGTCATTTATTCACGGTAGTGAATAATAATAAAATAAATCTAAAACAATATTGTGCATCAAAAAGTGTATCATATGTTATTTGGTTTGTTTTTATTCGCTCAATTACAAAGGGTTGTAGGTCATAATCGCGCCAGTGATTGCTCTTTAATATAGTTAATATGTTTATCAAATGGTCGCGGAAATATTGAATTCTATGAAACTATATTATTATTTTAATAATCAGGTTATTATTTGGGTCTAGCATTTGAATATTGTATTTATAAACCTATAAATATTCCCAAAAGAACTACTACAAGTTGTCGGTTTTATTAGGGTATAAATACCCAAAAACCAACAGGAGATGGAAGGTGAGATGTCTGCTAATAACCTGAATTTAAAGGGAATTGATTCCGTTCTTTTCGTCTGTATGGGCAACATTTGTCGCTCTCCCACAGCAGAAGCGGTATTTAGGCACAAAGCCACAAAATATGGCTTAGCATTAAAAGTTGACTCAGCGGGTACTGTTGGTGCCCATGTTAGAGAAAAACCAGATCATAGATCGCAAAAAGCGGGTTTAGAGCGGGGATATTCTTTTAATGGTATTAAAGCGCGTAAAGTATTGACTCGAGATTTTGAAGACTTTGATCTAATCCTAGCGATGGATAATGAAAACTTAAATGACTTATTTGATATTGCACCTAACCATTTACAAAATAAGGTAATGTTGTTTTTAGATTTTGCCCATAATTATGAGGAATCAGAAGTGCCAGATCCCTATTACGGTGGTGCTAATGGCTTTCGCTTTGTTTTAGATTTAATTGAAGATGCTAGTGATGGCTTATTGGAAAAACTTCTGTAGTATTAAGAACAAACTAAAAAGGATAACGCCTAATTAACTTTATCCTTTTAAGAGTATTTGTGGTTTACAGCCTTTTTTTAACCGCACTAGCTAATACAGATAAAATATGTTCACTCACGGTTAAATCAACACAAGCATCGGTAATACTTTGTCCGTAAACAAGTTCTTGGCCTTTAACCACTGATTGATTACCTGCTTTAATAAAGCTTTCAATCATCACACCAAAAATACTGGCTTCACCTTGACTAATTTGCTCGGCAAGTGAATGAGCCACGTCAATTTGTTTGTTATGATCTTTATAACTATTACCATGACTGCAATCAACCATAATACTTTGTGGAAGTTGCGCTTTATGTAACTTTTTACAGGTGTCTTTAATATCTTCTTGGTGATAATTAGGTACTTTACCACCACGCAAAATTACATGGGCAAAAGGGTTTCCATGGGTACGGTAAATACACATTTGGCCGCTTTTATCTGGAGAGTAAAGTACATGGGGAACACTGGAGGCTTTAATGGCATCCAAGGCAATTTTTACATTGCCGTCAGTACCATTTTTAAACCCTACAGGACAAGAAAGCGCAGAGGCTAACTCTCTGTGTACTTGGCTTTCGGTTGTACGTGCACCAATAGCGCCCCAACTGATTAAATCTGAAATGTATTGACCAGTAACCATATCTAAAAATTCAGTACCTGCGGGTAAACCCATTTCATTGATATCAACTAATAACTGACGGGCAAGATTTAAGCCTTTAGCAACATGAAATGATTTATCTAAGTCAGGATCACTAATTAACCCTTTCCATCCAACGGTTGTACGTGGTTTCTCAAAATAAACACGCATTACGATTAATAGTTCATTGCTGTATTTATCACGTAAGGTTTTAAGCTTTGTAGCGTAATCTATGGCGGCAGTGGTATCGTGAATAGAGCATGGGCCAATCACGACTAATAGGCGCTTGTCTTGGCCATTGATGATCGCTTCAACTTCTTGGCGACTTTGCATGATGAAGTCAGCTGTTGATTTGCTTAGTGGAATTTGCTCTGCTAGTTGAGCAGGAGATACTAGGTTTTCAATTAAACTAGTGCGTAACTCGTCGGTTTTTATGGTCATGAATGTAGTACTTTTCTAAGGCGCGGTTATTTCTTCAGAACAAGGTCGCACATAAACTAAATTATGGGCGCTAACATAGCTAAATTAAGCTCTAATGTGAACTGTTTTAATCATATAAATGCCGATTAATTGATTTGTTTTACTATAATTAGTATTTATATCTTTGCAGTCCGGTTTCACTGAGTATTTTGGCTGTGATTTCTTCTACTGAAAATTTGGTGGTATTAATAAAGGGGATCCTCTCTTTTTTATAGAGTTTCTCTACTTCACGCACTTCCATACGGCATTGTCTTGCTGAGGCATATTTTGAATTTGATAGGCGATTTTCACGAATATCGATAAGTCGTTGGGCATCAATGGTCAAACCAAACAACTTCTTTTTATAAGGTTTCAAAAAAGTGGGAATTTGTAGCTCATCCATATCATCATCGGTAAAAGGATAGTTGGCAGCTTTAATACCATATTGCAGTGCTAAATATAGCGAGCTTGGTGTTTTTCCAGAGCGTGAAACGCCTACCAAAATCACATCAGCATCTTCGTAATTCGTTACTATTGAGCCATCATCATTAGCAAGGGCGTAGTTTACTGCTTCTATACGATGATCATAACTGTTTTCATGAATACTATGGGTTCGATGGGCCTTGGGTTTTGCTTTCATATTTAACTGCTTTTCAAGTGGCGCAACAAAATGTTCTAAAAAGTTGTAAATTATACCGTCACAGCTGTCTATTACTTCTCTGATTTCATTATTAACAAAGGTATGAAAAACTAAAGCAGGCTCTTGTGAACGAGCACAAACTTTATTGATTTTTTCTTTCGCATCAAGTGCCTGTTCTACCGTTTCTACAAAGGAGATGGTTTGATGTTTAAATTCTGTCGGAAATAATGAAAGTAGCGCATGTCCAAACACCTCTGAGGTGATTGCGGTACCATCGGAAATATAAAAAGCAGTGCGCATGCAAGATCCTTATAAAATTGTCGTAAAATCAGGAATGAAAACTTCTAAGTTATCATTCATTTTATCTTTAAGTTTTGGTTAAGGGCAGTGTAGAATGTCTAGGGCTATAAATATAGTGCGAAACTTTAATTAACTTTTTATCTTTTTCGTCAATTCACTGGAGAATTGTTGTGCAAGAAAATGTACTTTGGTATGAAAACTTAGGAATGGGTGATGTTGATCGCGTAGGTGGCAAAAATGCTTCACTAGGTGAGATGATTTCAAATCTAGCAAATGTTGGTGTGCAAGTGCCAACGGGTTTTGCCACTACTTCATTTGCCTTTAATGAATTTTTAGAGCAAAGCGGTATTAATGAAAAAATTTATCAACTACTTGATACGCTTGATGTCGACGATGTAAATGCACTCGCAAAGTGCGGACAAACAATTCGTCAGTGGATTATCGACACGCCTTTTTTACCACAAATGCAAGAAGACATTGAACAAGCCTATAACAAGTTAGCAGGTGAGTTTACAGCCGATGCTTCTTTTGCGGTTCGCTCTTCAGCTACCGCCGAAGATATGCCCGATGCTTCGTTTGCCGGACAACAAGAAACCTTTTTAAATGTACGTGGTTTAGATGCCGTTATGGTAGCGATTAAGCATGTTTTTGCCTCGCTGTTTAATGACCGTGCTATTTCTTACCGTGTACACCAAGGCTATGACCATCGTGGTGTTGCTTTATCTGCAGGTATTCAACGCATGGTGCGCAGTGATATCTCAGCCTCAGGGGTAATGTTTTCAATTGATACTGAGTCAGGTTTTGAGGAGGTGGTTTTCATCACCTCTAGCTTTGGTTTAGGTGAAATGGTAGTGCAGGGCGCGGTTAACCCTGATGAGTTTTATGTTCATAAACCAACTTTAGCTAAAAATAAGCCAGCAGTAGTACGCCGTAATATTGGTAGTAAAGCCATTAAAATGGTTTACACCCAGTCGCAAGAGCACAACAAACAAGTTGAAGTAGTTGATATTGATGAAGCTGACTCTAACCGCTTCTCATTAACCGATGACGAAGTAGAGCAATTAGCAAAACAAGCGGTAATCATTGAGAAGCATTATGGCCGTCCCATGGATATAGAATGGGCAAAAGATGGTTTAGACAATAAACTTTATATTGTTCAAGCACGCCCTGAAACAGTGAAAAGCCGTGAAAATGCCAATGTGATGGAGCAATTCCAATTACAATCCACTTCATCAGTAATTTGTGAAGGTCGCTCTATTGGGCATAAAATTGGTAGTGGTGAAGCTAAAGTCTTAGCGTCACTTGAAGAAATGGATAAAATTCTCCCCGGTGATGTCTTGGTGACTGATATGACAGACCCTGATTGGGAGCCAATCATGAAGCGTGCATCTGCTATTGTCACTAACCGAGGAGGAAGAACCTGTCATGCGGCTATTATCGCCCGTGAAATGGGTATTCCAGCGGTTGTTGGTTGTGGTAATGCCACAAGTCTTATTGCCACCGGTGATGAGGTAACAGTTTCTTGTGCTGAGGGTGATACTGGCTTTATTTACCAAGGTAAGCTTGATTACACTGTTTCCACCTCTGAAATTGATGCGATGCCAGAACTGCCATTAAAAATAATGATGAATGTCGGTAACCCTGATAGAGCGTTTGCTTTTGCCAAGTTGCCCCATGCAGGTATTGGTTTAGCGCGTTTAGAGTTTATCATCAACAAAATGATTGGTGTCCATCCAAAAGCCTTGTTGAACTTCTCTGAGCAGTCACTGGACTTACAAGAAGAGATCAACGACATTATTGCCGGCTATGAAAGCCCTGTAGAATTTTATATAGCGAAATTAACAGAAGGTATTTCAACATTGGCAGCGGCATACTCACCTGAGAAAGTTATTGTGCGTATGTCTGATTTTAAATCCAATGAATATGCCAACCTTGTTGGCGGCGAAGATTACGAGCCGGAAGAAGAAAATCCTATGATAGGTTATCGTGGAGCATCACGCTACATCTCAGAAGATTTTCGAGACTGTTTTGCCCTTGAGTGTGAAGCGATTAAACGCGTACGCAATGACATGGACTTAACCCATGTTGAAGTAATGATCCCATTTGTTCGCACGTTAGAAGAGGCAGCTCAAGTGATTGATATTTTAGCTGAGCACGGCTTAAAACGTGGTGAAAATGGTTTACGAGTTATCATGATGTGTGAATTACCATCGAATGCCTTGCTTGCCGATCAATTCCTTGATTATTTTGATGGTTTCTCAATTGGTTCAAATGATTTAACGCAGTTAACGCTCGGCTTAGACAGAGACTCTGGCTTAATTGCCCATTTATTTGATGAACGTAATCCAGCCATCAAAGCGTTACTGTCAATGGCAATTAGTACTTGTAAAAAGCGTGGGAAGTACGTAGGAATTTGTGGTCAAGGCCCATCAGATCATGAAGATTTTGCCGCTTGGTTAGTAGAGCAGGGCATTGATAGTGTTTCACTAAACCCTGATACTGTGCTACCAACTTGGTTGTATTTAGCGCAAAAGCTAGCTGAAAACTAGCCACAAGGTACTTAGGATGAAATAAAAAGGGTTGACAATAAATATTGTAAACCCTTTTTTCAATTCAATGAATTGTTAGTTTAAGTTGGCAAAAGTTTAGTCTACTGCTACGACGCTGATATCGTCGAGGTAGACGTCACCAGCTTCTCCACCCATATCAAATAATACTCGACTATTATTATCACCGGCTTCAGGCGTGATGGTATAAGTGTAAGTAGCCCACTCTGTGGTTAAAGTTACATTTTCGGTGCTTGCTGTCCAAGGATCATGGTTAAACCCTAAACCAACAACAATGGTACGAGCAACTTCTGCTTTGGCTTTAAATGTTAATGTATAAGATTGACCTGCAACTAGTGTCATTACTTGGCTTAAGTTAACAGACCATACATCACCAGGTGCGTCTACAGTAGCTTGGAAAACGCTATTGTCACCTTCTGTGATAACAGCACCACCCATAACCCAGTTATCACTACCATTATCAAAGCCACCATTAAGCACTAATTCGCCTCCAACTGGTTCTTCAACATCACCTTGCGCTGTGAACATAAGGTTATCAATGTAGTTCATGGTATTTTGACTTCTTGAACCTGTATTGTCTGGGAAGATAGCAAAACCACCAATATCATCATTTTCAGCATGACCAATTACGCTACAAAAATCAAAAGATAATGTTTCCCATTGGTTCGTTACTGTATTCGCAGCAGATATATGGCCTGAAGAGCCCCAGCCATCACTATGTTGTTTTTCAAATTTCACACTAACATTACTTATGGTGTCTTTGTAAACATCAAGCTTAACCACACAATTAGAGGCGTCTAAAGCGAAGTTATCAATACCTTCTGTTCTTGCGCCAATCCATTCACCATCACCTTGAAGGATATCAAACAAGGCTACTGTACTAGAGGTGTTGATGCCGTTAGTTTTAGGGTTAGCCACGAATTGTACTTTAGCTGTATCAAAAGACTCCCAAGTTAGTTGTGACCCCTCAAAATCAACGCCAATGGCAGTGGTGGTGGTTGCCCCATTGCCTGACAATCCTGGTGTGCGCTCGCCAACTTGCTCATCAAAATAAAACTTGACATTATCGACACTAAATTCTGCACCGTCACCCGTGCCCCATGCAGGGAACATCATGATTAAATCAATATTACTAAGACCCAAATCAGCGGTATTAAAGGTGTAGTGTAGCCAAGTATCTAAAACTGGTGCTTGACCTTCAACACTGGTTGTTAAGTCTACTTCTTTTGCCCCATCGCCGCTATCTTCAACTTTTAGCTTCCAAACGGCGTCGACATTAGTTGGCATGGTCGTTACTTTAAGGTCAAACTCTAAAGTAGTACCTGCTGGTGTATCAAAAGCAACACCATCTTCAGCATCTCTGGCGTTAAAACCAACAACAGTGTCACCATTAATAGTAAACTGAGTTACTTGACCATAGCCTGCATCAGCATCCGTGATAATTGCAGGAGTTGAACTACCACAACAATCCCAAGCTGGCCAAAGCGGATTAGCGTCTTCTTCAAAAACCACAAGCACCGGCGTTTTCTCTTCTTCGGCTTCAGCAACAGTAATAGTGAATGTTTGCTCTGTATCAACAGTACCATCATTTACGGTTAAGGTGAGCTCAGTAGCGGCAATATCACC
>JASMAS010000093.1 GCA_030754235.1 Litorilituus sp. | reverse complement strand
ACGCGACATAAAATAAGTTAACCAGAGCGTGCAAGATATCCTTGTATTGAATAGCCACTTGCTTTGATCTATAACTTGCGTTGAAGTCTTTTAATTACCGTTAATTAGGCAATTAATGAGTTTGTTTGATATAACCCCCATTCCGCACTAAATTAAGAAATAAAAATAATTAAAATCCGTTCAAGAACTCACAGAGCTGTTTGTTGATGAATGGTCAATAGATCACAGCAACTATGGTCAATAGATCACAGACAAACCCATGATGGAATGTCATCCTACCTGCACTTGAGTTTTTTAGAGCAGTCGTCGGTGACAAATACACAACCCCCTACTAATGTTTTATCCACTATTGAAGTACAGCGTCTTGACCATCTTGGTTTAGTTGCCAGTGCTATTGATACCTTGAAACTCGTTGCACGCATTGATAAACGCTTACCCATCAGTGACAACCGTGACAGTCACGTTACCCATGGGCAACGCGTTAAAGCGATGATAATAAATGGTTTAGGCTACACCACACATCCTTTGTATTTATCCCCTAAGTTTTTTGAAGGTAAAGACTTAACCCGTCTCATTGGTGTGGGTGTTGAGGCTGAGCATTTAAATGACCATGCACTCGGTCGTACCTTAGATGCGCTATTTGCCTATGGCACGACCCAATTATTTGCTGAAATAGCGTTTGAAGTAGGAGAAGAGCGCGGTCTGCTTGGTCAATCGGTACATATTGATACCACCACACTACTGCTCCATGGTGAATACAATGAAGCAATTGCCTTAGCACAAAAAATAAAGGATGCAGAAGAAGTACTTGGTATCAAATCAACGCAGGCACCAACGCCTGCGCTTGGTTACTCTAAAGCCCACAGACATGATTTAAAACAACTAGTGATGTCACTCACCGTAACTGGAGACGCCGCCATGCCGTTGTGGTTTGAAGGCTTATCAGGTAACAGTAGCGATAAAAGTAACTTTCACGCGAGTATTGCTAAGTTTGAATCTTTCAAGGAAAGTATTGACTCAACGAAAAGTTTTTTATGGGTCGCCGACTCAGCGCTTTATAATAAAGGTAAGCTGCAAGCTTCACAAATAAAATGGCTGACGCGTGTTCCACAAACCAAGACTAATGCTAAACAATTAGTGGCGCAAGATGACAATAATATTGCGTGGCAAGACATAGGCAATGGTTATAAAGGTGTAATTGAAGACAAACTTGAAGCGGATGAACGTTGGGCACTACTGTATTCAGAGCAAGCCTACCAACGAGAGCACATCACGTTTGAGCGAAATATCAAGAAATCCTTAGCCAAAACACAAACTGAGCTGAAGCAGTTAGCTAATACCGTCTTTGCTTGTGAGAAAGATGCACTCAAAGCGGCTAACAAATGGCAGAAATCATTAAAATACCAACGCGTCACCTTCACAGTACAACCACAAAGACGTTATAGCAAAGCAGGAAAGCCTGCTAAAGGAGCTACCCCCGATATTATCAACTATCAACTGAGCGGTATTATCACCGACAACGAACAAGCACAAAACAAACAACGCAATCAATTAGGGCGCTTTATACTCTCCACCAACATCACGAATGATGAAAGCTTAACCGCTAGCGCCATGTTAAGCACTTACATAGAACAACAAGATGTTGAGCGCGGTTTTCGTTTTATCAAATCAGACGAATTTCACCTTGATGGTATTTACTTACACCTCCCCAGCCGTATTGATGCCCTAATGATGGTTATGACACTCAGCTTAATGGTCTACAATGTCAGTGAGCATGAAATGCGTGCAGCCCTAAATAAGCAAACTGAAAGTTTACCCTGCCAAAAAGGTAAAAAAACAACACGCCCCACGCTACGCTGGGCTTTTCAGTTAATGCAAGACATCAGTATTCTTACAATGAAAGATATGCCATCCCATGTTTCAGGTATCAACGACACAAAAGCAAAAATCATCCGTTTGTTTGGTCAAAATGCCTGTGCTATTTACGGTATGAACATGTAACTAGGAGGGATTTATTCAATAAAAACAATGATAGGCTAGCACAAGTTGCTCGGTAGAGTTAACCGTGCATGAAGATAAATAGCAATAAAAGAGATATTGCTATTTATCTGGCTCTGGATACGGCTGACGAAAATTATTAGATGGAGCTTTTTATTTATGTGCGGAATACGGGATAATGCAGAAAAAATAATAATTAAAACAATCTAATCAGTCAAAAGACAACAAAACAGACCGCGATACAAATAATAATGATATGGGTGTAGATCTTCTTAGTCGGAATAAGATCTTTAATATTCAATGGATTATAAAGAAATAAAGTAACAAGAAGAGCCTTTTGTGGTACTTATTAAGCTACAAAACACAACAAGTAACCCCAAAAGGCCTTCTATGAATCTAGCTTACCTGACTACCCCTGAAATTTCATTTTTTTTAGATGCAAAAAATCAGTTTACAAGCATGGTTTCACATTTAGGCTCAGAAAGTTGTAGAAACAAAGAGCACGCGGATATTGAAAAATATAAGTAAATATCCCCGGGGCAAGCCCTTCTGCTAACGCAGAACTCACTTCGTGAGCGGGGTATTATTTAGAATATCACCAGCTGATGATCACTGTGTAGCTGCTCGTAATTCTTACCTTGGCTTTTAACATACTTTCGGATCATCGATTCATCCCCATGTTTACCGACAGTACTTGCAAAATACCCATCAGACCAAAATTCTCCACCCCATAATTGTTTTTTGACATGAGGACACTTTTTGAAGACTTCTCTTGCTGTTAAGCTTTTTATCATCGTTACAAGTTTAGTAATGCTATACATTGGAACTGATTGAACTAAAAAGTGTATGTGATCTTCATCTGAGCCTATTTCTAAAAAATTGATCTCGTAACGTTTCTCTATTTCTGCGCAAGTTAATGCAATAACTCTGTCAACACCAGTATCAAGAACCGCCTTTCTATACTTTGCAGGGAAAACTAGATGATAAAGTAGCACTGTCACATTGTGACTTTTATGTATAAATTCGCTCATTCATCTATTTTACGCCGCAAGCGGCGGGGAATAAAACCCTAAGAGATTCAAGGTGAAGGCTTTGAGCTTTTAAGGTGCTTGTTTCAAGGGTATTTATCTCTGCTTGAATCACAACAGACAATAAAAACCTCCGTACTTAACGCACAAGGAAAATCGCTTTCCAATGTAAAAAAGAAAACATCTCGCCAATTAACAACACTCTTTGGGGAGGTAACGTTAAGTAGAATTAGGTACGCAAGCTCCAACGAAAAAAGCATATTTCCTCTCGATAAACAACTCAATCTAGCGAAGCGCAAATTTTCAGATGGCATTGCTCAACGAGTCACTATTGAAGCATCCAAAAACTCTTTTGATAACACCGTTGAGTCCATCAATACGACGACAGGTGCAACCATTGCTAAACGGCAAACATTGCAGTTAGCTCAAGACATAGCACAGGATTTTGATGACTATTATTTAAAAAATCGCTATGTAGCGCCCGAAGAAAACCAAGGTATCTTAGTCCTTTCATTTGATGGTAAAGGCGTTGTAGTACGACCAGATTCATTACGCGAATGTACTGCCAAAGCAGCTAAAAGAAGTAAAAAGCTTAACAGTCACCTAAGCCAAGGAGAGAAAAAAGATCGCAAACGTATGGCACAAGTGGCAACAGTTTATTCAACGCTTGCAGATATCAGGACCCCTGATTCAATCATGAATAATGAGAAAAGTAACGTGAGTAAACTTCCTAGCTCAAAGCGCAACAAACGTGTTTGGGCAAGTATTGAAAATAGTGCTGAATTTGTTATTGAAGATGCATTTAAAGAGGCATTGCAAAGAGATCCAGAGCAAAAAAGGGAATGGGTAGTACTCATTGATGGGCATCCACACCAGCTAAAGCTGATTGAAAAAGTGATGAAATCACTGAATGTTAAAGCAACAATCATCATGGATTTTATTCATGTTCTAGAATACTTATGGAAAGCAGGTTGGTGCTTCTTTAAAAAAGGTGATCCAAAAGTAGAAGAGTGGATTGCAACAAAGGCATTAAAAATCCTTAATGGAAAATGTAATCAGGTTGCCAAAGGGATCAAGATTAAAGCGACTAAAAATAAGATTGAAAAGCGAGACGCAGTTGATACTTGCGCTAAGTATCTGCTAAAAAACAAGTCACGATTTTGCTATAAAGATGCGTTAGAGAAAGGCTTTCCTATTGCCA
>JASMAS010000092.1 GCA_030754235.1 Litorilituus sp. | reverse complement strand
CCGGCACAGTTTACTTCATGGGTCCACTTGGTAGCATCAATGGTAGAGCCATCAAATTCATCATTCCATACCATCAACCAATCACTTACGGGTTGGGTTGGGTCAACAGCGTCGACTTTTGTCTCCGTTTCTGCACTGCTGCCATTACAACCGGAAAGTCCGGCTGAGACAGCAATAATAACTGAAGTTGAAAAGCCAAACGCTATTTTTTTAGCGTTATTTTTTGTTATCATTCTTCACTCCCCTCGATTTTAATAATCTTAGTTGGCTTGAACTTGCATCGCTATTTAAGATGCAAAAAAGTTAAGCCAACAAATGAAATACCAAACTATGTAAATAAAAATTGCATTTCTGCATTGATGTTTAACACACATTTTCTTCCTTGTTTTAGCAAAAGCGGTCAAATGGGATAATGGGGAGATGGAATGGACAAAATAATTAATTTGTTTAATTTATTGATAATAGCATTGGTGAACATTTTCTTCTTTGATTCTCCTTTGGTCAAACTGTTGAGATTGTTATACACAAATGTGTTGATAATTTCTCCAAGGCAGAGGCTTTGGAGTGAGGTTGCCCTTAAGAAAAATAGCGAGAACCCAGTAAAATGATCAATAAACCCTATTTGAATAATTCGGTTAAAATCGGTTTAGTCTCAACTATAGTCCGCTTTGCCTTATTTAAATTGTCTTATGTGGTCTGTTTATGATTGTTTAACTGATAATCAATACCCACATCCCATTAGATATTTAGCTGTCTTTTAAAGTCATTAAATAAAAATAATAAACGAGGTTTTATGTTATCCATTCGTGAAAAAATAGCTTATGGCTTAGGTGATACCGCCAGTAATATTATTTTCCAAACGGTAATGATGTTCTTACTTCTTTTTTATACTGATGTTGTCGGTATTTCACCAGCCGTTGTAGGTACCTTGTTTTTAGTTGTACGTTTGTTTGATGCGATAACTGATCCGCTAATGGGAGCACTTGCCGATCGAACTAAAACACGTTTTGGTCAGTTTAGACCTTATTTGCTGTGGTTGGCAGTGCCATTTGCCATTATTTCTATGATGGCCTTCACTACCCCTGATTTATCCTATAACGGTAAAGTGATTTATGCCTTTGTGACTTACACCTTACTCATGATTGCTTATACCGCCATTAATATCCCTTACTCTGCCTTAGGTGGGGTTTTAACGGCGCAACCATCTGAGCGAGTTTCTGTACAGTCATATCGCTTTGTTTTGGGTATGTTAGGGGGCTTAATAGTTGCTTCAGGAACATTACCATTAGTGGAGTTTTTTGGTCATGGTGACAAAGCTAGGGGTTACCAACTAACCATGGTAGCCATGAGTCTTTTAGGCTTAGTGATGTTTTTGTTATGCTTTTTCGGAACCAAAGAGCGTGTTTGTGCGCCAAAAGAACAAAAAACCTCCTTGGTTGAAGACTTATCATCGCTTTGGCAAAACGATCAGTGGCGAATATTATGTCTTGCGGGGTTGTTTTTACTGACAGGACAAGTGTTAAGGGCAACATTAGCCATTTACTATGTTAAATATGTTTTGGATCTTGAAGAACAAATAACCCTGTTTATCACCCTTGGCATGATTGGCAGTATTATCGGGTGTGCCTTAGCGCAATTTGTTGCTAAAAGAGTGTGTAAGATCAAGGCCTATATTAGCTTACAACTCATTGCCGCATTCATCTGTGTTATTAGTTATTTTGTTCCTAAAGAACAGGTGGTTATCGCCTTTGTCCTATTTTTTCTGTGGAGTTTCTTTTTACAAATGGCAACACCGTTATTATGGGCTAAAATGGCTGATACCATAGATTATGGTCATTGGAAAAATGGCATACGCATTACAGGTATGATCTATTCTGCTATCGTCTTTTTTATTAAGCTAGGTGTTGCCTTTGGCGGCGCTTTTGCGGGCTGGCTATTAGCCTATTATGGCTACCAAGCTGACGTGGAACAAACACAAACGGCTAAACAGGGGATATTAATATCATTTACCATTTTTCCTGCCTTTGGTTCTATCCTGGTTGCTTGGGTGATGCGCTGGTATATTCTCGATAAACAAAAAGTTGAACAGATACACTTGGCACTCAATAACAAGGTCTCACTTTAACCGTTTTTTATGAATTTTTTAAACGAAAACAAAGATAGGTAAGCTCAAATGAATCTAGTAAAATTAATGAGACTAAGAGGCTTTACATCTTGGTTATTTTCTCGTGCGATTAACACGCTGAACTACTCACTGCTTTCACTCACTGTGCTTTTTATCACTGCCTGTGGTGGCAGCGCAGAAACCACTGAGATTACCGAACCCGAACCAACACCTATTAGTGAAGGAACAAACCTGAGCGAGTTTGCTTTTTTAGCAAAGCATAACCCAGAGCTTGATAATGACGTTTACCTAGAGATTAACGATAACCTTATTGTAGGAAGAGTATCTGTTAAGAGTAATGTTGAAAACCTGGTTGCTACATATAGCCATGACGGTGCTGAGGTTGTGGTGAATGGCACAGTGCAAAACAATAGTTCAACGGGTAACGATTTTACCGACATCGTTACCTATACAGTGAAAACTACTGATGGTTCGCAAAAAAATTATCAGGTAGATCTGACTAAATTTACTGGCTTACCCATAATCTATCTTTCAACCAATGACAACGCAGCCATTGTCTCCAAAGAAGAGTATGTTAAAGGCACGGTTGTAGTAGACGGTGGGCGAGATAAAGAGAATTTAGCACAAACAGAGATGAAAATTAGAGGCAGAGGTAATTCAACCTGGTATCTGCACCCAAAAAAACCTTTTCAAATGAAGTTTGGTGATAAAAGTTCATTTTTGAATATGCCGGCAGA
Source organism: Litorilituus sp. (assembly GCA_030754235.1). GTDB lineage: Bacteria > Pseudomonadota > Gammaproteobacteria > Enterobacterales > Alteromonadaceae > Colwellia. Next base: position 30,036 of record JASMAS010000092.1, on the reverse strand, counting down.
TAAAAAATGGTTGTTTCTTGCTGAATATTCCGACAAAACCATGTTAAGAAACACTATCGCATTTGAGCTGGGCTATATAAGCTTACTTGATTGGACCCCACAAAGCTCCTTCGCCGAGGTATATCTCAATGGTGAATATAACGGCACCTATAACATAACCCAAAAAATTGAGGAGTCAGATAACCGTGTGGCCATAGGAGATAGCGGATACTTGCTAGAAATCGATCAACTCGACAGACTCGATGCTGATGATGTGTATTTTTATAGCGAAGATTTTTTAATTAATATTAAAGAGCCTAAGTTGGATGTTGCTAGTACTGAATACCATTACATTAAAGATATGATCATTGAATTTGAAACGGTTTTACATGGTAGTCAGTTTAAAGATCCCGAGGTAGGTTATGCAAAATTTATCGATATTGATAGTTTTATTGACTGGTATCTGATCAGTGAAATAACCAAAAATGTCGATTCAAAGTTTTTTTCAAGTATATACCTTAATGTTATTCCAGGTGAAAAGATTAAAATGGGCCCTCTTTGGGATTTTGATTTATCATTTGGAAATGTTGATTATGCCGACAGCCAATATGCTGAAGGATTTTGGGTAAAAGATCATCCTTGGTATAGCAGGCTTTTTCAAGACCCTGCTTTTGTCAGTAAAATTAATGAGCGGTTTTCCTATTTTAGAGATAATCAACATTATATGTTAGATATGATTGATAAACATGCTGAAACGCTTAAATGGGCACAACAAGAAAATGATGATAAATGGCAGACCATAGGTGTTTATGTATGGCCAAACCCCTTAGTGTTAGCCTCCTATGATGAAGAAGTGGCACATATGAAAAACTGGTATATAGAGCGAATGAACTGGCTAGAGAATGCCTTTAAGAGTTTATAATATAATTAGGCGTCGATCGCTATTTTTCATGAGTAAATATCATGTTCTGTGGATGTTATTCGCGATTATTATTGATAAGTTATAAAACAAAATGTTTATTTTTTTATGCTAGCTACCATATTTTCAAAAGTTAACTGTGGCTTATCTTTACTGGCTTTAGAAAATAAATAATTGCTGAAATCTATTTTATACCAGTGTTTGCCTTCTATAAAAGGTAGAAACTTATCTACATTCTTTGCGCTAATGATCTCAAACTGCAGCATGCGTGGCGGAGTAAAGAAACGATCGATACCTTGGTGGTAGTCTACAATTTTAATAAGAGCATGCGTTGCCATTAAAAAATGACCTCCTGCTGAGGCAGATAACTCTTTACTTTTTATTTTTTTTAGTGCCTCTGGCAGCCAGTCAAATCCGCCGATAATGACGGGGTGAGTTCCCGTTGCTTGATGTTCTTTGAGTATTTCAAGCGCCATTTGATCACTGGCACACCAATAGACACCTGTTTTAGGGTAACGCTTTGTAATAAGAGGGAATCTTTCATGGATAATGGTTGATTTCCAAAACATAGGGAAGATTTGGTTGATAATTACATTATCTGTTATGTTCTGCTTAATTATCGTCTCAAGTGCTGCTTGTCTAGCTTTAGCGATATTATCATGCCGAGTTCTCGAGCGAATAATAGAGGCAGATTAAGTTTAAATTATGGTCTAGTAAAATATTAAGATCCTCAAGGATTTTTGTTTGTGATGTGATGGTAACATTGATGAGGATTCGACATAACGCTGATGGGGAAAGCAGTAAAAGCAGTGTCATTAGTAGCAAAAGGATTTTTCGCCATGAATAATCGATAGTCGTATTTACCGCATGTATAGTCCGTCTTAGCTCGTTTTAATTGTCATTATTTCAAGCTACTTTATTGTTAGGAAAAAATATAACAAGCCAAATAGCAAGTTATTGTCTATTTGATAGTGATGAGAGGGTAAATATTCGATGAAAATGATAAAAGGAGTTCCATATAAACCTACTTTATTACTTGTTAGTCTCATCTTTAGTCTATGTGCTTGTAATGTAGATGAAGCCGAGACAATCTCTTTAGCCGAAGCTGACAAGACGACTAATGCTGTAAGCGTTAAAGAGCATCAGATAGATAAAGTGGCGGTTTTACATCCATTTAATCAACATATTGTTTGGGCGGTAAATGTAGGTGGTGAGAGTTATCAGGGCGTTGATGGCATTACCTATCAAGCTGATCACCTCGAATTAGGTGAAAATAAGTACACCATAGATATTATTAAAGGTTCTCAAGATAGTACTTTGTTTCAGTCATATCGTTTAGGTGACTTATCAATAAATCATCCCATTGAAAATGGTCGTTATGAGATTATTTTAAAGTTTGCTGAGCCAGAAGATATTAAAGTGGGTCAGCGAGTTTTTGATGTTTTTGCCCAGGGCCAATTAGTCATTGATGATCTTGATGTAAGGTTAGCCCGAGATGGTAAACATAAGTCAGCTTTAGTACGTACCGTGCATGGTGTTGAAGTCACTGATGGTCAACTAAAACTTGCACTAAAAGCATCAAAAGGTGAAGGCATTTTAAGTGCCGTCATTGTTAGACAGACGCATACCACTACAGTACCTGAATCGCATCAGAATTGGCAGCTTGTCTGGAGTGATGAATTTAATTATCAAGGTAAACCCGATTCCACTAAGTGGAGCTACGATATTTGGCCTGCTAGAAAAGTAAATGGTGAAGATCAAGCCTATACCGATAGCCTTAAAAACGTACAAGTTAAAGAGGGTAACTTAGTGATCACGGCTTATAAAGAAGATGTTGATGATGCTAAATACACCTCTGGAAGGCTTCATTCCCAAGGGAAAGGCGATTTTTTATATGGTAGAGCTGAAGTCAGAGCTAAACTGCCCGCTGGACAAGGTACATGGGCGGCCATTTGGATGTTACCAAGTAACCCTTTTACCTATGCTACTTCGTGTCAATCAGGTGAAGATTGGCAAGGCAGCCCAACCTGTGATGCATGGCCAAACTCAGGTGAAATAGACCTTATGGAGCATGTTGGATACGATATGCAAACCATTCATGGTACGGTGCACAATAAAGCTTATTACTGGAAGACTTGGGAGCAAAGAAAAGCAAGTATCGAAGGCCAAAATGTTGAGGAATTGTTTCACGTATATTCAATTGAGTGGACACCTGAGCATATCATCATATTTTTTGATGAAACCCCTTATTTCTTTTATCAAAATGAGTCAACAGGCTGGAAAACCTGGCCATATGACCAGCCCTATCACATCATTCTTAATCTCGCCATTGGTGGTATGTGGGGACGTGCTGGTGGTCCCATAGATGACAATATGTTTCCTGTTTCAATGGAAATTGATTACGTAAGAATTTTTAAACCTTTAATTAAATAGATTGGCCAAGTTGGTGGAGTGATTATTTACCCACTTAGTTAATTTAAACATCTCCGTAGTATAGATACCTGTAGTTTAGGTAGGAATTAATATGAAAAACAGTAATACAAGCAACAACCAAGTGACTGGTGAGTTTATTATGTTAGGAAATGAGCGATTTTATGCCATCAACAATGTTGATAAAATGTCGTCATTTTTTATTAGTGTGGTCTCCAATAGTGATCACTGGTTATTTGTCTCATCAACGGGTGGATTAACAGCAGGGCGTGTGTCACCAGAAACGGCGTTATTTCCCTATGTCACTGTTGATAGAATTCATGAAAGTGATCTTCATACGGGTTGCAAGACTTTGTTGCGCGTTGAGGTTGATGGACAACAATCTCATTGGGAACCGTTCAATCGTGAACAGGATAAACATTATCATATTAGCCGTAATTTATATAAAAACCTGTTAGGAAATAAGCTTTGCTTTGAAGAAATTAACCATGATCTTCAGCTTAAATATAACTATACATGGGCGACAAGTGATGAGTATGGTTTTGTCCGCCAATGTGCATTAGAGAATTTGTCTGATAAAAACAAAAATATTGAATTGATTGATGGCTTTCAAAATATCTTGCCTGCAGGTACACCTAGATATACACAAGCAAATTCTAGCAATTTGGTTGATGCTTACAAAAAAACTGAGTTAGATGAAACGTCTGGCTTAGTATTTTTTACACTGTATTCTGGTATCACTGATAAAGCCGAGCCTTGTGAGTCATTGAAAACTAATACCGCTTTTTGTTTAGGTCTTGAGCAATCTAAAATACTGCTATCTTCAGAGCAATTAGAAAAATTTCGTCTAGGAAAAGTACTGGCTCAAGAAACACACAAGCGTGGTATTCGGGGTGCTTTTTTAGTGAATTCAACCATTGAACTTGCTCCACAAGACACTCAAGCATGGCAATTTGTTACTAACGTTGAGCAAACTCAAAACCAAGCGACGAAATTACGAAGCCAACTTGCCCAACAGGCTGTTTTAGTTGAAAATATTGAAAGTTCAATTGCAACAGGTAGTGATGAACTTGCGCGTATTATGGCTAGTGCCGACGCGTTCCAAGTAACTGCTGAAGAAGACGTGGCGCTACACCATTATGCCAACGTGCAATTTAATGTCTTACGTGGCGGTGCTTTTGATAATCATTATCAAATATCATCACAAGACTTTTCAAATACTGTTAAGCAATTTAATCATGACGTTTATTGTCGTCATCAGGCATTCTTTAAACAATTACCCAAATCATTAGCATTAGCAGACCTGCTTTTATTAGTTCAAAGAGAAAAAGATCAGCAGTTAGAGCGACTTTGTAATGAATATTTACCGATATTTTTTGGCCGTCGACACGGTGATCCAAGCCGCCCTTGGAACCAGTTTGCTATTAAACTAAAAGATGAAAAGAACAATAGCTTGTTAACCTATCAAGGTAACTGGCGTGATATTTTTCAAAATTGGGAAGCGTTAACATTTAGTTACCCATCGTTTGTTGAAAGCGTGATTGCAAAATTTGTCAATGCCTCAACTATTGACGGTTACAACCCTTACCGTATAACGAAAGAAGGTATCGATTGGGAAGTTGAAGAGCCTGATGATCCTTGGAGTTATATTGGTTATTGGGGTGATCACCAGATTATCTACTTACAGAAGTTATTAGAGTTATCCAATAAATTCCACCCAGAAAAATTAACAGAGTTATTACGTCAGCCATTATTTAGCTATGCAAATGTACCTTATCGCATTAAGTCATTTAATGATTTAGTGAAAAATGCAAAAGATACGGTGAGCTATGATGAAGAATCGGCATTTCGTCTTGAGCAACGTGTCCTTAGTATGGGTGCAGATGGCAAGCTAATTCTTGATAATAACAATGAAGTATATCAAGTAAACTTATTAGAGAAATTAATTGTACCGCTACTTGCTAAACTAGGTAATTTGGTGGTTGATGGTGGTATTTGGTTAAATACTCAACGCCCAGAATGGAACGATGCCAATAATGCCTTGGTTGGCCAAGGTGTTTCGGTTGTGACTTTGTATTATTTGCGTCGCTATGTTTCATTTTTACAAGCGTTACTCGCCAAGGAAACCGAATCAACACTTATGTCAAGCGAAGTGAATATATGGTTAGCAGATACCGCTAGAGCGCTAAGTCATATAAGATCATTATTAAATAAAGGACCTATTACAGCAAAAGCGCGTTTTAACTGTTTACGTGAATTAGGTCAAGCATCAAGCCGTTACCGTGAGAGTGTTTATCTTAACGAAGCATTTTCAGGAAAAGTGGCTCAACCAATTGAGCAAGTTAAACTGATGCTCGATGATGCCTTAGCCGCCATTGAGCATACTATTACAAGTAATGAGCGCCAAGACAAACTCTACAATGCCTATAACTTGCTTTCTTTTGAGCAGGAAAACTTAACGCTAAGCGAACTCTACCCTATGTTAGAAGGTCAAGTTGCGGCACTTAGCTCTGGTGCTTTTAGCTCTGAAAAGGTTATTTCAGTGCTTGAGTCATTGTTTGCTAGTGATGTTTACCGTGAAGATCAAAACACCTTTATGCTTTACCCTGATAGAGAGCTACCAAGCTTTTTACAGAAAAACTGTGTGCCTAGCGATAAAGTACAAGCGATAGCATTATTAACACGCATGCTTGCAGAGCAAGACGATAGTGTTATGTTGCAAGATGCTGATGGCATTTTCCGCTTTAATGCCGACATAACCAATGCCGATGTACTTACTGCCCAACTAGAAGACTTAACCAGTGTTTACGGTGACTTAGTTGAAGTGGCTAAACAACCATTATTAGCTTTATATGAAGAAGTGTTTAACCATCAGGAGTTTACAGGCCGCTCTGGTGGCATGTTTGGCTTTGAAGGCTTAGGTTGTATCTACTGGCACATGGTTGCCAAGTTATTATTAGCGGTTGAAGAGAACTTCTTTAGCGCAATAGACAATGGTGAAGATGAAAAAACCTGTCACCGCCTTGGTCAATTATATTACCGTGTGCGTCAAGGACTTGGTTTTAATAAAACCCCAGAAGAATATGGCGCATTTCCCGCAGATCCATACTCACACACACCAAAACATGCCGGTGCGCAGCAACCGGGTATGACAGGTCAAGTGAAAGAGGAAGTGCTCTCTCGATTTGGTGAGCTGGGGATCAGAGTGCAAGCAGGTGTAGTTAAGTTCCAAACTCATTTACTGAGAGCTTGCGAATTTTTAGACAGTCCTGCCCCTTTTAGTTATGTCGACATTGACAATAACTGGCAAGAAATCATCTTACCTCAATCAAGCCTTGGCTTTACTTGGTGTCAGGTGCCTATTGTTTACCAATTAATCCAGAGCAATGAAACGTTGCTAACCATCACATTGGATGATGGTAGCGAAGTAGTTTTGACTGAATTAGCCCTATCGGCAAAAGAAAGTTCAAACTTGTTTTTGCGCAATGGCCGTATTCGTCAAATTAATGTGCTGTTAAACAAAGAGCAACTTTTTGCGGAATAAATGTTGTCATGTGGCAATGCATGGCAAAGAACGAAAATTGATAACAGGAGTTTGATGTGTCGAGTAAATATAATAAATATATGTCGTTAGCGGGGATCAATTTTTCATCTCAGTCAACAGATTATTTACGTGCCATGGCTGGCAATATTTTAGCTGAAAAAATACATGGGATATCCTTTAGCCCCTATATTGAAGGCCAAGGGCCCGGCACACAAATTAGCGCAGAGCAAATTCAAGCGCGATTAAATATTATTAAAAGCAATATTAATTGGGTTAGGTCATTTTCCTGTACGCAAGGCAATGAGCAAATTCCGAAAATTTCCAAAGAAAATGGCTTAAATACCATGGTTGGTGTTTGGTTAGATAATGATTTAGAAAATAATGAAAAAGAGCTTGAAAATGCAATTAACGTAGCCAAAGCAGGTCATGTTGACATTTTAGCCGTGGGTAATGAAGTACTGCTTCGTGAAGATTTAACCGAAGAGCAGTTGCTTGGTTATATTGCTCGAGCTAAAGATGCTCTACCTGACGTTGAAGTAGGTTATGTTGATGCCTATTATGAATTTGAAGATCACCCGCGTATTGCTGATGCTTGTGATGTTATTTTATCGAACTGTTATCCATTTTGGGAAGGCTGTCCTGCTGAATACGCGTTGCTATACATGAAAGATATGTACCGTAGAGCAATCAAAGCAGCTAAAGGCAAAAGAGTCATTATTACCGAAACTGGCTGGCCAAACCTTGGCAGCACAGAGGGTGGAGCAATTCCTTCCTATGAAAATGCATTAAGGTATTTTATTGATACGTACTTGTGGGCAGAAGAAGAAGGTATAGAAGTATTCTACTTTTCATCATTTGATGAAGAGTGGAAAATTGCTGACGAGGGAGATGTTGGTGCTTATTGGGGATTATGGGATAAAGACGGTAAATTAAAATATGTTTAAAAATCACAGTGATAAAGTGGCTAGTATAAGCGCTATGAATTTAAGCCATGCTAATGCTATTTGTTATTCAGGTTACCGAGAGGGACAAAACCCACGCGAGGGCATTTACCCTAGCTATGATGAGGTAAAAGAAGACTTACTGATCTTAGCAAAAAACTGGAACTACTTGAGAATCTATGACAGTGGCCCTCATGCTGAGTTGGTCTTAGAGGTTATCAGAACTGAAAAACTACACTTTAAAGTGATGTTAGGTGTTGATATTGCTGCAGAAATGAGTAATCCACACTGTCCTTGGGGGGCTGATTTTAGTGAAGAAACTATCAGTGCCAATAGGCAGCATAACTGTGATGAAATACATAAGATGATTCGCTTAGCACAACAGTATGACGAGATTATTTTTTCTGTTTCTGTTGGTAACGAAGCAAGTGTTGACTGGACAGATCATATGGTGCCTGTTGAAAGGTTGGTCAACTATGTTATGCAAATTAAAAAGGAAATTAAACAACCCGTTACCTTTTGTGAGAACTATGTGCCTTGGACTTATAAATTAGAACCTTTGGTTGAGGTATTAGACTTTATTTCTATTCATACCTATCCGGCATGGGAATATAGAACCATGGAAGATGCCCTTGAATATACCAAGCAAAATTATTATTCAGTGGCACAGCATTACCCTGACAAGCCCGTTATTATCACTGAAGCTGGTTGGACTACGGCCTCTAATGGTCGCGGCATAGAACCATGGAATGCTAACGAAGATCTACAAGCGCATTATTATGAGCAATTACTGGCTTGGACCACAGAAGAAAAAATATTAACCTTTGTTTTTGAAGCATTTGATGAGCCGTGGAAGGGCTCTCCCGACCCGCTTGAGCCAGAAAAACATTGGGGATTATTTAAGGTTGATCGCAAACCAAAATTAGTCATGAAAGATATTTATCCTGATACGGTCATAGCGATGGAGCCTAACGAATCTGTCGGCTAGTTTTTTTATGTTGTTTAAACGACACCAATAGCCCTCGCTTTGTTCAAGGTAGGGCTTATTGTACTTAAAAACGGATTAGGTTAGCCGTTACGAAGAAAGTACCTATTTGAGCTTAATGCGCAAGAAGGTGTACATTATGAATGAAGCTTTACTTTCAATACTCGCGCTAATAGGCTGTAATATTTTGCTAAGAAGTTGTAATATCATAAGTAATGATTTCAGGGGGCGCTATGTCTGAACACTTTTTACAACAAAAAATTAACTCCCTTTCAGAAAACCCTGTTTATTTATTCTGGTTTTTACAAATCTGCTTCTGGTCTTTAGTTTCGTTAATTAGCCTTATTTCGTTGACCCTGTGGTATGCACAAATCGATGTCGCACACCTTAATCATACGCTTTTACAGTCAGTCGTTGGCATCGTCTTTACCTTGCCGTTGTATTGGGTATTTATGCGCTACTGGAATAAGCCTATTTTTACCCGAGCATTAATTAGTATTGCTTCAGTCTTATTGGTTTCTTTTATCTGGAGCGTTATTAGAGTAGAGCTCTACATAGAATTAATCGCAACAGAAACTCTTTGGGAGGATTTTGGCGGCTGGTATTTTAGTAGTATTTTTATCTATTTGTGTTGGGCGGGGTTTTTCCACGGGATTCGATATTATCAACTGTTGCAATTTGAACATGAAATCATGCTTAAAAAGCAAGAGGAAGCAAAAGCAGAGCAACTGAAAAGGTTGAGTGCACAATCTGTTGCTAGAGATGCTAAAATAAAAATGCTTCGATATCAGTTAAACCCTCATTTTCTTTGTAATACCCTCAATGCCATTAATTCCTTAATAGAATGTGAACAGTCAGAAAAAGCACAACAAATGACCGTTCAATTAAGTAAATTTTTACGTTATTCATTAGATAACAACCCTGATGCTAAAATGGCCTTAGTATTTGAAATAAAAGCATTAAACCTGTACTTAGAAATAGAAAAAACACGTTTTGGAGAGCGGCTACAAATTGACTTTCTCGTCTCGCAAGGTGCGGAGTCGGCTTTAATTCCTAGCTTACTATTGCAGCCTATTATTGAAAACTCGATGAAGCATGTTATTGCTAAAAATGAGGCCGGAGGCACAATTAGTTTAAGGGCAAATATCATTGATAATATGTTGGTGCTTGAATTAAGTGATACGGGGTCAGGCAAGCCTATCGATGGAAATAAAATTAAGAGCAAAACAGCTAGGGGAGTCGGCTTACGTAATATTGATGACCGACTTAAAGTGCTTTATGGAGATGATTATACCTTTCATCTTAATGTTAAACCTTCTGGCGGTTTAAAAACTACAATTAAATTACCTATAGAAAACAATGATGAAGCTGATATAGTTAATCAAGCATATCACACCATCAAGGCTAGTTAGACTTATGACGAAACTAAGAACAATCATTGTTGATGACGAGCCATTAGCGCTTAATTTTTTACGGGCGAAGTTAAATAAAATTTCTGAAGTTGAGATTATTGCTGAATGCAAAAATGGCCGTGAAGCTATTGAAAAAACCATGGATTTATCGCCTGATTTAATTTTTTTAGATATACAAATGCCAGGTGTCGATGGTTTTGGCGTGATAAAAAAGCTGCAGTCTGATATTGTTCCTATGGTCATTTTTACCACGGCATTTGAACAGTATGCCTTGGATGCTTTTGATGTGCATGCAGTAGACTATATTCTTAAACCCATTGATGAAGAGCGAATTGAACGAGCAATTCAACGGGCTTTAGTACGTTTTGAAGCAGATGAAGATGCATTAAATAAATCTCGAATTATCAGTGCTATCGATACGATTAATGAAAGAGAAACTAAACACTATCCGCCAGCACCAGAAACGAGTGTAAAAAAGCAAACGCTCCCGAATATTGAACGTAAAATTGTCATTAAGGATCGTGATGATATTACCCTATTAAAGCAAGCAAACATTGAGTGGATTGATGCCGCAGGCGATTATGTCTGTCTTCATGCGCAAGGTGTAACCCATATAAAACGGTGCACCCTAAAAAAATTGTTAGAAGAGTTAGATCCTAAAATGTTCAAACGTATTCATCGCTCTACCATAGTCAATCTTAATTATATCCAAAAAGTTATTCCTCATACTAAAGGTGAGTTTTTCCTTAAACTGGGAGAGTATGATCAAGTTAAAGTTAGTCGTAATTACCGAGAGGTGATTAAAAACTTTTTAACTGACATGTAATTCACCCGAAGCATTGTACATGGACTAAATATTCCAATAACATCGTTGCTTTAATCTCAATAGCTAGCTAATAACCACTCAAAATTAATGGGAATATAGAATAACTCTGTTTAAGTCATTTTATTTGTTCAAAGCTCGCTAGTGTCACGCTAAGCTGACTAATTTATTAATGTAATTGGTATTACCTCTTTTGTATTTATTCACATCATTAACACCACATTTTCAGCTGAATACTGGTTGGTTCTATGGCCGTTGTTAACAAGGTGTATTGTGCGTTGGATCCCCAGTTATTGTTGGTATAACTAACCAATATCTACCACGACTATGTGCAAAGTGTTATCGGGTAATAATTATGCTGAGATAATCAGTTCCTTTTTATCGCGATATCAGTCCATTTTAGCGCAATGATCTTGTCTTGTTTTATTTAACACTAGATGATGGGCAATAATAGCCTTTGTTTAATGTCATGTCGCATTAACCAATAGCAAATAAAGATTTTCCCGTAAGAGAGTGTCAAATGACAAATAATAGATTGTTACTATCGGCTTTAAAAAGAGTTACATTTTTGTGGGCAATGCTTACATTCTCTACTTATGCGGCTGATAGTCATGATCAGGATAGAACACACTATTATGCCCCATTCGCAAGCCAAGCTCCTAAAGTAGATGGGGTTGCCAACGAAAGTGTTTGGCAATTGGCTAAGTGGCAACAATTGGATAATCGCTGGTTAGGCCCTGAATATTCAAAAGAAGATTTTCAAGGTCGTTATAAAGTTGTTTGGACTAAAAACAAACTTTACTTAATGGCTGAAATTATTGATGACATATTAATTGATAGTCATAGAGATCCATTAAGCCAATATTGGGATGATGATTGTTTAGAAATATTTATAGATGAAGATTTTTCTGGTGGTGATCATCAATTTAATCACAATGCTTTTGCCTATCATTTCTCGCTAGATAATCAAGCGATAGATATTGGAACCGACAAGCAAGCTCGCTCATACTCTCACCATGTTGAAAGTCAATGGAAGCAAGCAGACGACAAAGTCATTTGGGAGTTAAGTATTGATATTTATACTGATGAATACCAAGACTTAGTAACAGATAATCAATCAATAACATTATCTGCAGGAAAAATTATGGGCTTAATGGTTGCCTATTGCGATAACGACGGTAGTGAATTACGAGAAAACTTTATTGGTTCTGAATCTGCTCCAGGTCCGGAGCCAGATCGTGGTTGGAAAGATGCGGGTTTATTTGGCAAATTAATTCTTGCTAAATAGTGTTTTTTCTCTGTGTTGTTGTTCATTTGATTAACGGAAAATGATCAGAAACATAGCGACTATTTAGGTGCTTTAATATCGGTAAAATAATCTTATGAAAAAAATAACTATCTTAGGAGTTATGTCTTCTATTGTTTTATGTGGCTGTCTATTTCAAACAAAAACAACACAAGTGACTAACGAAATGACCAGTATGAATTATCATTTATCAACAACGACAGAAATCCTTGTTACTAGTGAATCGGGTGACAAAATATCACCTAAGCCAAATCTTTCCTTTAAAGAAGGTCAGGCGCAAGGTCAGGTGATTACCATCAAACCAGATATTGTTAAACAAAATATTCTAGGTATTGGCAGCTCGTTTACTGAATCTTCCGCGTTTGTACTTGCTCATTTAAGCAAAGAAAAAAGAGCTGAGGTCATGGAAAGTATTTATGGCGAAAAAGGAGCTAATTTTTCTATTGCTCGCACAACTATTGCAGCGACAGACTTTGCGGTTGAAGGTAAATTTTCGTATGCGCCGGTCAAAGATGATACTCATTTAAACTCTTTTAGCATTAGTGTTGATGAAGACGGTTTTAGCCAAAAGCAATACTCTGGCATTCAAGATGAGCAGTTTGATCTATTACCTATGATCAAAGAAGCCTACGCAATTAAAAATAAACAAGCCGATAAAGACTTAAGAATTGTTGCATCAGCATGGACAGCACCGCCATGGATGAAAAATATTGAAGATTGGTATATTAATCCTACCGTTGAAAATAACTATCAAGGCACAGGTGGAGAATTAAAGCCTGAATACGTTGCTAGTTATGCGGACTACTTAATAAAATATCTTGATGCTTATAAGGCACACGGTGTTGATATTTGGGCGCTCACGCCTGTGAATGAACCCAATGGCAATAGTGGTCAATGGGAAAGCATGCATTTTACCCCAAAAACGCAAAATCAATTTATTAAACAGTATTTAGGACCTAAATTAAAAGCGAGTAATCATCAGGCAGTAAAACTGCTTATTTATGATCAAAATCGCGATCACATGGAGGATTGGACTGATGAGATACTCGGTGATAGCGAAACTTCCGCTTATGTTTATGGTACTGCGGTACATTGGTATGAAAGCACCACAAAAGTTAGTGAAGAAGTGTTTGAACGAGTTCATGAAAAATTTCCAAACTTTTCAATTATTCATACCGAAGGTACTATTGATGATCTTGGTAAAGAGGCGCCAGAAGGGGTGCTAGATCCTTTACGTTTTAAAGAGTCCAATTGGTTCAAAAACGATGATTTTTGGTGGAGTGAAAATGCCACAGATTGGGCATATACGGCAACATGGGCACCTAAACCAGAAGATCACCCTATTTATACTCCAGTGCATCGATATGCCCGCAATATTATCGTTAGTTTAAATCACTGGCTTGAAGGTTGGATTGACTGGAATATTGTCCTAGATAGTCAGGGGGGTCCAAACCATGTCGGCAACTTTTGTGGTGCCCCCATTATGATAGATACCAAAACTGGGGAAGTGTATTACACGCCGATTTATTATGTGTTATCACAATTTAGTCGCACCATACGTCCCGGTGATAAAGCAATACAAGTAGATAGCCAGTTCAGTGGTTTAGACAGTGACGCTTTACATGTTAGCTCAGCAATTAGTCAAGAAAATATCGTTAGTACGCAACTATTAAATACCACTAAAGCGCCAATAAACTTTTCATTACAAATTGGTGAACAATTTGTTGAGGTGACTATGCCGGCAAATGCGCTGAAAACCATTAGAGTGCAATTATAGTTATGAGTAGGCAACTGCCTTAAAGTGCCGCCGCTTAATTTCAGTGTATTACGAGAGAATATTTAGTGATTAATCATCCTTTTCAAACACTCACCCTGTCAAATGGAGCAAAATTAATTTTTACTCCTTGCCCTGGTAGCCAATCAGTGGGGCTTGACGAGTCTATGGGGCAACTCAAACACGCTGGAGTGTCTATGCTACTTACGTTAATGTTTGAGGGTGAAATGTTGGCAAATAATATCAGTACCTTACCTTCGCTATGTAACGCTCTGCAGATCACTTGGCTACACCTTCCTATTGTTGATGATGAGGCCCCACAAGTCCCTTTTGAACAACAGTGGGTATTAAATAAAGCGCTTATTTTAGAAGAAATCAATAATAAAGGTGTGGTGGCTGTTCATTGTAAAGGAGGTACCGGAAGAACAGGTACTGTCATTGCTTTAATTTTGTTGCAGCTTGGCTGGTCGGCACTAAAAATTCAACACGAAGTGCAAAGGTTAAAACCCAAAGCACTGAAAATTAACAAGCAAATAGACTATTTAAACAGAAAGCTAGACGACTCAGTTGAGGTATTTTATCTGGCAAAGTAGCGCGTAACTAACTTGTATTAGGATGGGTAGTGTAAACCGAAACCTAAAGGGAATAACACTGATGATTTTTCCGCAGTCGTTTTTGGCCATTCAAACGATAATTTTCCTTGAAAATTATATTTGCCAAATAAAACATCGCTAACTCCTTGTCCTTCTGAACCGGGTAACCAAGCAGCAACAAAAGCACTAGAGGCTTTAAGTTCAGCATTAATGATCAGTGTTCTTCCCGATATCAAAATGACGACAACAGGTATGCCTAAGCTGGTAAGTTTTTTGATGGTTAACAAGTCTTCAGGGTGTATTTTGTTTAATTCTGTAGAGCTGGCATAGGGCTGTGAGACATTAATTTGCCCATTAATTTGCGAACCTGCTTCAATAAAAAGGTCATCTCCATTTCTAATATCACCTAATCCTTCTGCATAAGGCGTTTCACCAATGATAACGATAGCAACATCATGCTCTTTTGCTTTTGTATTAGTGAGTGTTTCTTTTAATACTGAATTAGGCGCAATGGCTTTAATACCTTGCCAAATAGAAGTTGCTTGTGGAAAATCATGGTTACCTGAAACTCCTTGCCAATCAAGCGTAAAGCCGCCGCATTGATGACCTATATTGTTGGCGTTTTTTCCGGTCACTAATATTCTTGCATTGTGCTTAAGCGGGAGTAGTTTATGTTCGTTTTTAAGTAAAACCAGTGATTTTCGTACCGCTTCACGAGCCACGTTTTTATGTTTTAACGAATTAACATCTGGTTGATTTGCGCCTGGTCGTTCACTTGGCATAGGTGCATCTAGTAAGCCACAGGCGACCTTTACACAAAGAATCCTACGTACGGCATCATTTATTCTTGAAAGTGTGACTGTTCCCAGTTCTATGTGGCTATGCAAATGGCGAATAAACTGTTTCCAGTTACCCGAAAGCATAAACATATCAATACCAGCATTAACACCCAGGGCAACTGATAAATAAAAATCGTCAGAAAGGTAGTCGATACCGTCCATATCGGAAACAACAAAACCTGAAAATTGGAGTTGATTTTTCAACACATCAGTGATCAGAAACTTATCTCCATGACATTTGCTGCCATTCCAACTACTAAATGAGGCCATGATGGTCATAGCGCCTGAATTAAGCGCAGCAATATACGGACTAATATGGGTGTTGTTTAACTCATTCCAAGATATTTTTGCATTTCCTTGATCTATACCGTAAGAGGTTGCGCCATCTCCAATCCAGTGCTTTACACAGGCAACAACCCCCTGGTGTTTAACGTTGTTTTGTAGTCCTGAAATAATATTACTTGCATACTTAGTTGCAATACTTGGCGTTTGTGAAAAGCTTTCATAAAATCGTCCCCAATGATTGTTTTGAGCAACAGCAAGGTTGGGAGCGAATATCCAATCAATACCACTTGCTAAAACTTCTTGACGAGTAATGATGGCAATCTTTTTTATTAGGGCAGGATCATCCGCCGCACCTAAACCAATATTATGTGGAAATATTGTGGCCCCTTTGAGGTTACTATGACCATGAATAGCATCTATACCAAAAAGTAATGGAATCCCTTGGTGGCCTTTAGCTTGTGATGTTGAGGACAGCCAATAACTATCTGCCATATCAAGCCAATGTTGCAGTGTGTTTTTATCGGGTGCAGAGCTAGCTGAACACATAACCGAACCTAAATGGTAGCGCCTTGCTTCAGTTGGAGTACAGCTTAATCGTTCGGCTTGTGTCATTTGGCCAATCTTTTGAGCTAGTGTCATTTTCGACATTAGTTCATCAACGATCTTTTTCACTTCGGGTTTGTTAAGTATTGAGTGCATATTATTGTCTTATCCAATCTCATCTTTATTAACATCTCAGAAAAAGTAATATTGTTAGGTTATTACGACCATTTTAGGATACAAGTTAAATACGATAGAGAGGACTAATAAGCAGACTATTTGGACTTTTGAATGCTTATAGATGAGAAAAGAAAGTGTTGGTAGCATCAGAACAATGGTAATTAAATGATGTTACCAACACAATGTCAGGTTAGTTAGTGATTAGTGTAAAATGATTAGGAGCAGCATTAACACTCTGACCGTCGCTAAAGTTGACCGTCAGTGCTTGGTCACTAAAGTTATACACGACATAACTTATCACGCCGTTATGCTCAAATGCCATAGCTCCGGGATAGTCCGCTGTTAATGAACCTGTCCCGGTTTTTAAGTGGCCTAGGCTGCTAAAGGTGTGTATCCAATGATAAGTATGGGCTTTAGTTTCTCCTTCTTCAGCAGTATAGCTGGTCACGCTATTATAGTCCGCAATTGCAGCATTGGCATCGGTCATCGCCCAAAGGTTCCACCAAATATCACGCCATTGATCTGCCACTAATCCCGAAGGCTTACCATTAGAAGATTCCGCTAAACCAAGGGTGACATAATCTGCCATATATGCTGCATGTAAGCCCGTATGCAAAGTTAACGGGTTAGTCGGTAAACCCTGAATACCGAGAATATGTGCGTAGGCAGGGCTAAACCAAGTAGAAAATACCGCCCCATCACCCCAAATAATTGACGTGGTCATTTTATTATAGCCACTTGGAAAGTTATCCTCTGTCTCGCCGACATTATTATATTTATCGATATTATTCCAATACTCCCAGTAAGCCGCCGTTGTTGAAGCATGAAGGTAAATCCCACGTTCCGTTAACTCACTATTACCGGTAATTAAGCCATAGAGCACAATAGCACCATAGGAGTTAGCAGCTTCTGAAGTTGATTCATTATTATTGCCGCGGGCGAAATTAACTTTACCAGACGCCCATGAAAAGCCATTAGCTGGGTCGAAGTTTCTCAAATATGGGAACATGACATCATCTTTTCCTCCAGCATAATCACGGATTAGCAATTCAATCATGGGGCCGTATTGTTCTGCACTACACCAGGTCTTATCTGTGCGGCAAATTTCGGCAGCAGCGCGAACAAAGTAGCCATAATGAAAGTGATGATCGTTTAACTGCTGGTGGCTCATAAAAGACTCTTCTAGTGCCAACAGTGTGTTCCATTCTTCATCGTAAACAAAATATTTATTGATATCTAAGCTACCATCAGTTTCAGCGGTAAACCAATCGGATAATTCTGATTTTAACCAATTACGTAGAGTTGTTGCTTGAGCATTCATCTTATTAGCATCAGCAATGGCGATCAATTCAGCTACCTTATTGTAATTTTTACCTGACCAATAGGCATCAGTATGAGTATTCCAAGAATCTGCCCCTTGGGCAATAAAGTCATTAACCAGGTTGGTGAGTTGAGTTTTATCAAAAGTACCTTCAATAGAAGGCAATGAGGGCAGTACGCCAACAAATGGTAATTGATAGTTAAAATGATCCGTTTGACTGAACTTAATGTTTCCGCGAGCACTTCTGATTTTATAAGCCGAAGTTGATTGTGTCGAATTCTTCCAATGCAGAGGAAGCATGCCAGCGATAGTTTCAACGGCCGTACCTTGTGCATTTAAATAGCGATGACTTACCGTCACGGCATTGTTTGTTTGGTTGACTGAGTAATCAATGGACACCGCTGCCACCACATTGCGCGCTTTAGCTTCAAAGAAGCTGCTTAAACTGTCATTAGGAATTCCAGCTAAATAAGGTAAATAAGTTAGCGTAAATTCTTTTGCTGTATTATTAATAGCAATTTCATTACTGGCTATATTGGAAAAGGTTGTTGCTCCTTCTCCTGTGATCAAGAAGTTATTGTGGTTGCCGGCAACACTTGTCCAGATGCCTAGGCTGTTTCCTTGCTGGTAGAAAGTTCCTTTCTCGCCACCATCTTCACGCAGAGTACGTAAAACAGGAACACCATCATAGGCTTTAAAGTAGATATAAGGCGAACCATGTACAAAAGTTGCCTCCATTATCGCGACACCATTGCTCTGCCATTCAACGGTTACAGAACCATCACTATAGTCTTTTAAATACCCCTCCAAGTTGGAGTGAACACTATTGCCTATGGCTAGACCATCAAATACTTCGCTAAATGGGTCCGGAATAGGATACATAAAGCCATCACCGGCAGTTGAAAGACCTGCAGGGATACCCATAACTCTAACACCTTTCTCGGTAATACGTGCGGTCATAGGATCTGGCGTAATATAAGCAGCATGGTTAGCATCGCCAATAGTCATCTCACCCATAAATGGGATAGAACCCCACCATTTATGGGTTGGTGTTGGTTTAGACAACGCGGTGCCAGTTAATTGTGGGTGTAACTTGGTTGGCGTTCCAGAAGGGATGCCTGTTTGCGTGTCACATGCGGCAATGGCGGGTTCAACAATACCTGCATTATAAATCCAGTTACCATGATCATAAACACATCGATAACTATCCGGATTGATAGTGTTAGCAATATTAGCTGCTCCATAAGAGGTGATAACATAATCATCAGGAATAGTACCACCATCATTGATGCCAGTAAAAACTACGTTATCTAGCTGAAACACGGTACTGGTCGCATTGGTAGCCCAGATAACTATACCTGTATTGACGCTAGCTAGATCAAGCCCGCCCGCAGCTAGTGTGGCTAAAGATACTTCAACGGTTTCCCAACCAGAATTACCTTTACTACCCAAGTTTTGATCACCAGAAGTACATGGGAAAATACAATCTAATTTCATGGTAATATTGGTGTCACCACTTAGGACTTTTATATCAAATACTAGCTTACCGTCAGTATGATTAGAGAGATCTATGATACCATTTATACCAATAAATAAACCTGCGAGATCCCCTGTTGAAGCATGAGTCACCTCAAGGACATTGCCACGGTCTAGCTCGTTAACAATTTCCCAGCCTATACTGGGACAGCCAGCACCACCATCGTTATTACATTCACCCCAGCCAATAGCTGCATCAAAAGCATTAATACCCTTGTTCCAACTTGGACCAACTACCCCATTATCAAAAACAATTACCTTACTATTACTATTTTCAGCGCTCACTTCGACTGTTCTGTTTGCTGTCGCGGTATTATTAGCAAGATCTGTTGCTTGGTAGGTAATAATGTAGGTTCCAATTATGTCTGCTACTGCACCAATAGTAGTAACTGAGACTGTCCCGTCTACAGCATCTATCGCTGTTGCACCCGCATCAATATAAGGGGTGCCGAGCTTGTGGTTAATTTGCGCTGAGCCAACTAAGCTAATAGCAGGGGCTATTGTGTCTGCGACTGTTACGGTTCTGGTTAATGTTTCACTATTACCAGCATTATCCTGTGCGGTATAGGTAAGTATGTAGGTTCCCGCAGAATCTGCTACATAGCCAGAAGTGGTAATTGATAATGTGCCGTCTACGCTATCAATTGCTGTAGCTCCCGCATCCATATAAGGGCTGCCTAGCTCGTGATTAATTTGTGCAGCGCCAACTAAACTAATAACAGGGGCTATTGTATCTGCAACCGTTATAGTTCTGGTTGATGTTGCGGTATTGCCAGCACTATCTTGTGCGGTATAGGTAAGGGTATAAACACCCGCTGATTCGCCTACTATTCCTGAAGTGTTTACCACCACTGATCCATCAATATCATCAGTTGCTGATGCGCCAGCATCAACATAACTGGTACCCTGTTCATGCTGAATTGTAGATGCACCAGTTAAGGTAATAATTGGTGCTATAGTGTCTGCCATAGCGGTATCTTTAACGCTATCACTGCCACCACAGCTTTGAAGTGCTAGTGCCAAGAGAGAGAATGTTAACAACCGGGTATTAAATCGAATATTTATCATTTTTTTTTTGAAGTATAAGTTAGTAGATAAATTTATAGACTTAAGAGCACAATAATAGTTAAAAGCGTTCAAACGGATTAATTAAGCGCTGAATTGGATTATGTTCGATTTGATTATTTTCAACATCAAATATCTTGAGTATGATACTCAAAGTAATAGGCTATTTAATGATTATAATATTTTTTCAATAGAGTCCTGTACGGCCTGTTTATTGAGCATCACTTCAACATCATCATCTTCAAATTTATTCATTAGCGCTTGCCCCATTGGTGATTGAGGGGTGATAACCGTAATATGCTGACCAGCTTGTTGACAACGAAAACCACCTGCCGCGGGGGCAATAAAAAACCAATGTTGACTTTTGCTGTCTGCTGACAGTTGCACCAGGGCAGAGAGTGAAATGGGCATATTATTATTAAAAGCAATTAATTTTAGTATTTGGTAATTATTGATGGCGGCCTGCAACTCCTCAACTCGCCTTGACTGTCCCTCAGCTAAATAGCTCGCTTCAATTGCCAGTGTATCATACTGTGTTTCAGCAATACTTTGATCGTCTATTGCGGCGGCGTGAGCGGCATTCGCAGCGTTAATTGCTTGTGTTAATTCATCGTTAAGCGCTTTTAAAATTAACGTAACAAGTGCTTTTTTGTCTATTTTTAGTGGCTGCATTTTTTCTTTTTGGCCGATAATTATATCGTGTAAATTCTACTATGATTATTAACTTAGTAGAAATAATTATTGTTTAATCTGACAGGTGTCAAAATTAACTTGAATTTTTCATTAAAGGTGCGTAAATTAACACCACTGGTTAGACCAAAAGATAAAAGTGAGAGCAAAATGACTGATAACAGCAAGGCAAATCCATTCCCAAATTTATTAGCCCCATTAGATTTGGGGTTTACTAAAATAGCCAATCGTACCTTGATGGGCTCTATGCACACAGGGTTAGAAGAAGAAAAAAATGGTTGGGCTAAGTTAGCCGCTTTTTATGAAGAGCGAGCTAAAGGTGGTGTTGGGATTATTGTTACCGGTGGTGTTAGTCCTAACAAACGTGGTCGTATTTCACCGTTTGGTTGTGAAATGAGCCACTTTTGGCATGTAGATAAGCATAAGACAGTAACGGCTGCGGTGCATAAGTATCCAACCAAAATATGTTTACAGTTATTGCATACTGGTCGTTATGCCTATCACCCATTTAGTGTTGCGCCGAGTAAAGTTAAGTCGCCTATTTCGCCATTTACGCCAAAAGCCATGTCAGAAAGACAGATATTGTCAACGATCAAAGATTATGCAAGTTCAGCAAAATTAGCGGCGAAAGCGGGTTACGACGGTGTAGAGATAATGGGTAGTGAGGGTTACTTAATCAATCAGTTTGCTTGTTTACGTACTAACCAACGTGATGACGACTGGGGTGGTAGTATTGAAAATCGCATGCGCTTAGCGATTGAAACGGTTAAAGCAGTACGCGCTAAAGTTGGCGAGAAATTTATTATTATTTTCCGTTTATCGATGTTGGATTTAGTGGAAGGTGGTAATAGTTGGGATGAAGTGGTTACTATGGCGAAAGCTGTAGAAAAAGCGGGTGCAACTATCATTAATACTGGTATTGGTTGGCATGAAGCGCGTGTACCTACCATAGTGACTTCAGTACCAAGAGCGGCATTTACTTGGGTTACTGAGCGAATGAAAAAAGAAGTATCAATTCCTCTGGTGACGACTAACCGAATCAATACACCAGAAGTGGCGGAAGATATTTTATCATCAGGGCAGGCCGATATGGTTTCTATGGCTCGCCCATTCTTGGCTGATGCAAACTTTGTTAATAAAGCAGCAGAAAATAAATCTGATGAAATTAATACCTGTATTGGGTGTAATCAAGCTTGTTTAGATCATGTATTTCAACAAAAACGTGCTTCGTGTTTAGTCAACCCAAGAGCTTGTTATGAAACAGAGTTGAATTTTGATAAAGCACCAAGTAGTAAAAAATTGGCTGTGATTGGTGCAGGTCCAGCTGGTTTAGCTTTTAGTGTTTATGCCTCTGAGCGTGGTCATAAAGTTGAATTGTTCGACAAAATCAGTGAAATTGGCGGTCAGTTCAATGTTGCCAAGCAGGTGCCGGGCAAAGAAGAATTTTACGAGACCCTGCGTTATTTCAACAAAAAACTGGCCTTGCATGAGGTCCCAGTGCATTTAAATAATGAACAAAGTGTTGAAAGCTTATTAGCCTCTGGTTTTGATGAAGTTATTTTAGCAACAGGTATTAAACCAAGAAAACTTGATATTAAAGGCATAGACCATCCGAAAGTGTTGAGTTATTTGCAGGTGTTACGTGATAAAGTTGAGGTAGGTGACAAGGTTGCCATTATTGGAGCCGGTGGTATTGGTTTTGATGTTGCCTCTTATTTAGCTGAGGAAGGTGAGTCATTAACGATAAATCGAGATGCGTGGTTAAATAATTGGGGTGTAGATAAAGACTACCAGCACGCAGGTGCATTAAATACAGATAAATTGTATCAGAAAATTGAAACTAGCCGTGAAATTACTTTACTACAGCGTAAAAAGAGCAAAGTCGGTAAAGGCTTAGGTAAAACTTCAGGCTGGGTACATAGAGCTAATTTGGGTAAGCATGGCGTCAATATGATCCCTGGTGTTACTTATAAAGCCATTTCTGACGAAGGGCTATTGATTGAAGTTGATGGCAAAGAGCAGTTACTTGCTGTGGATAATGTTATTGTTTGTGCTGGACAAGAACCAAACCGAGATTTACAACAAGCACTTGAAGCCGGCGGTATGAAGGTTAACCTCATTGGTGGTGCAAATGTTGCGGCAGAACTTGATGCTAAACGTGCAATTCGTCAAGCGGCTGAATTAGCCATGGAAATTTAACCCTTCTTGATACATTGATGTTCAAAAGGCTGATGTAACAAGGCTATAAACTTGTTATACTCAGCCTCATTATCATCGTGTGTTTGTAAAATAATTAATGAATAAAATAGTCGTAAGTGGCACAGATATTCAAATCTACTCTTCGCCAGCACAGTATAAGCAACAGTTATTGTCATTAATTGCTCATGCGAAAGAGCGAATCTATATCACAGCCCTTTATTTACAAGACGATGACGCTGGAAGAGAAATTTTACACGCTTTATATCAAGCCAAAGCAAAAAAACCATCTTTAGTGATTAATGTTTTTGTCGACTATCATCGTGGTCAACGTGGGCTTATTGGCGAAAAGGAAAGCTTAGGCAATAGAGAGCTTTATTTAGAACTTGCCAAGCAGTACTCTGAGCCAGTTGCTATTTATGGCGTGGCAGTAAAGCGTAAAGAAATTTTTGGTGTGTTGCACTTAAAAGGCATGGTCTTTGATGATGTACTTTTTTACACGGGTGCTAGCATTAATGATGTTTATATGCACCAAGGTGAGCGGTATCGTTTAGATCGATATTATCAAATTAACAGTACCGCACTGGCTAATAATTTTTGCCAATATTTGCAGCAAGTGTTTGTAGACTCTCATTTAACCCCGCAGATTAACGGTGTTGAGTTGCCAAGTCAAAGCCAGCAAAAGCGCAATATCATCGCTTTAAAGAGCCGTTTGAAAAAAGCACACTATCCAATTCCTGTCAGTGAAAATAATCACGCAAGTATCGTTAAACAGCCTATATTTATTACTCCATTTATAGGTTACGGTCGAAGAAAAAACCAACTTAATCGCGCGATTAGCCAAACAATAAAAAATACTAAACAGACATTATTGCTTTTCACGCCTTATTTCAATTTACCACCCGTTTTAGCTCGTGATGTGGTTAAGGCACTTAAACGTGGTGTTAACATTACCCTAGTCGTTGGCGATAAAACCGCGAATGATTTTTATATCAAAGATGATGGTGCTTTTAGTACTATTGGTATCGTGCCTTATATTTATGAAATGCTATTAAAACGTTTTGTAAAACGTTATCAGCATTTTATTGATCAAGGTTTGTTATCAATACACTTGTGGGAGCATGAAGATAATAGCTTTCATTTGAAGGGAATTATTAGTGACGAACGCCATCATTTATTAACGGGTAGTAATTTAAACCCTAGAGCTTGGGCACTTGATTTAGAAAATGGCTTGTTGCTTGATGATCCGTCAAAAGCATTTATGGTTAAAGTAATTCCAGAGCTTGATGCCATTATGGCGCATACCAAGCAAGTTAATCATTATAATGAGTTAGAAAGTGTTATTGATTACCCAGAAAAGCCCAAAAAACTACTTAAAAAGATCCGGTTAACCCAAATAGACCGAGTTTTAAAAAGATTTTTGTAAGCCTTTGATAGACTCAGCAGAATCAAAAAGCAATCTTTGTGTTCAAAAAAACAGATTAAAAAGATTTTTTTGCTTCAATTCTAATGGCAAAGTTATCTAAATCTTGGTTGTCTGTTTGTGGAAAAGCAAAATCGATATGTATTACTTGATGATTTCCCCCCGAATGCGGTGAATATAACCTCACTCCAATACCAACGGAGTAGAGCCAGTTATCTTCGATATTAGTCATTGGCGCATTACCAAAAGCTTTTCCGGTATCAAAAAAAGCGGCACCGGCGAGATCAAACAACTTAAATAAATTGATTTGTGGATAATAGCGAATTTCGCTGGTGACTTTGACGCTATATTTTCCATGTTGATACTGTAAAGGAAAACCACGTAGCCCTGAGGTTCCTCCCATGGTTACAGGTTGATCTAAATATTGATTGCGACTGATGACATTAGTATTATTTAAATAAAACCCCCACTCTTTAGTAAAGTGGTAAAAATATTCACTGTTAAGGGTTAATAAAAAACGTTGCTGGTTATTATTGTATATATCGCCTTCTAGGCTAAGGTTCATTAATAATAGAGCATTGTCTTGCATTTCAAACCCTTTATTTATTTCTGCTTGTAACAGTGCCCAAGCTGAATGTTCCTTATTACCATCACTGATGCCTAATCGTCCTTTAAATTGCCAACCATGGTTAAAGTCTTCAATGTGAGTAATTAAGTGAATGTTGGAGAGTTTTTTAAAATCTTTTTCAATATAATCGACACCCAACCAAGGATAAATAAACTTTCTATCTTTTGGCATGGCGTGATCAGGGTGTAGCTTAGGCGAGGTTGGTGTGGATGAAAACGTATGGTAAGATTGAGTAATACCTAGATGCAAGCGTAACAGTTCTTTATCGTTATTAAAATTAAGCCAAGCATAGTCTAGTGTTTTAAAACTTTTTGTATGGCGATAAATTGCTTGCTCTATGTTATTTTGAAATATAGTGTCGTCACGAGATTCTTCATCAAAACCAGCGATATAAGCAGTTTGTGTGTGAAAGCTAGCAAAGTGTTTTTGTATAAATAAAGACTGCTGTGTACCATCATCATTATCGGCAAACCGGACTCGTAAATCGATATTTTGTCTTGAAAATAAAGGAATGGTGGTTTTTATTTTATAACCTGTACGTTGCGAGTTTTTATAAGATTCTAACTCTGCATCAATGCCCAAACCTAAAAAATTACGCTCTTTGATACCAACACTATAATTGCTTTGGCTTCCTTGTCGACCAAAACTAATGGTGGGCATTAAAGACCAATTATCCCACGTGGTAACGGTGATATTTTTCAACGTATCATCTGCGGTGACCTTAGCATCACGAAGGTATTTTCTACTACGTAGGTGACGCTCTAATTCTGCTAAATCAGCATAGTTTTTATTACACTTGTCGATGAAAAAAGCTGACTCATTCTCTAAGGTAAGTATTTTAGTGTCGACATGAATGGCATTAGCCCAGTGATGTAAGAAAATTATGTCTTTTTCGCTTTCATCAAATATGGTTTGAGGAGTAAAGGTAATGATTTGTTTGGGGCAATTATCATCTTGTGCTCGGGTGACAACTGGCATAGTGCCTGCGATTAAGGTAAGCACTATCAACAATAAATAATAAGGTACTCGTTTACGGCAAATGGTTATAACCAATATCCTTTTAAGTGTGTATAGGGCTTTTGTTAAGTATAACGATTTAAAGCAGGTTTACTTGACTTTTTTAGCATTTGTGACAATTTGTCTTCCATCAGCGAGTAAGTCTTTGGTGTCAAAAACAATGCCATCTTTGATGGCGTTTGATCTTTATCGGGGACCAAATCCTATGCACGGCCAATAATAACGTGCCAACTAAGTTTATCACCAGTAATCGTATTTATCATGTCAGTGTTTCTCTTCTAGGCGGTGATTATTGAGTTGGTGTATAAAGACGGTCCGCTGGATTAAACATCATCCAGGAAGTCAATATATATTTATCTGAGGAAACAGGGATATTACCTCTGTGGGTGTGTGTGAAACCACAAGGAGCAATCACCATAGTACCGGCTTTGGGTTTAACACTTTTCTGTTGATAGAAAAAATCTGTTTCCCCCCCTTCTTCAACATCATTTAAGTAAAAAATAAATAGTAACATACGATGCAATGCGTCATTCGTACCGGTTTGAGGGAAAATCTCTGAATGCCAATAACCATAATTTCCTTTGCCTTGGTCATATTTTTGGGCATTAATTGGAGCCAAACGAAATAGATAACGCATTAATTTGACAATATTAGGTTTTCCAACCTCTTCAAAATTTTCAGGGGTGAGAACGACAGGTTTTTTAGTAACCGGATGTTCTACTGTTAAAGAGAAACCACTGATACAGCTAAAAAAATACTTTGATAAGTAATTAGAAATGTTATCTGAGCAAGCTTGTAAAATGGTTTGCAAAGCCGGTTGAAATTCAGAGTGTTGATTTAAATAAATATCTTGGCTTAATTTTTTTGAGACGTCTACGCCACCGCCTGTTCTACCTGGAGTTTTATGTGGGCTTTGGTCAAATTTAACCACTAAACTTTTGCAAAATTCAGTGGTTAAGGTGTTGGGGTAAATTTCGATAAAATCCGTCATTATTCTTCTTTTGATAACAGGCGATAAGGCTAGATACTATAACTTAACTCTACAGAAAAAAAAATATGAGTCAAAATGGTTGCAATATTGAGTGCATATATATGATGATGAATATACAATGAAAAAAATTTAGAATAAAAAATTTCAATCATGTTTAAAGAAAAAATAACGCCACGTTTTAGCGATACCGATGCCTTAGGCCATATAAATAACACCAAAGTACCTGTGTGGTTTGAAGGGGCTAGAGAGCCTATTTTTCGCTTTTTTACGCCAGATTTAAATCCTAAGGATTGGCATTTAATTATTGCCAAAATTGAAGTGAATTATCACGGTCAATTGTTTTACGGTCAGGCAATAGAAAGTAGAACTTATATTGGTCGAGTGGGTGGAGCCTCTTTCGATGTTTATCAAGAGCTATGGCAACACGGCGAAAAGTGCGTGTCTGGTACCGCTTCTATGGTACATTTTGATTATGAAAATCAACTATCTAAAACAATACCTGATGATATCAGAGAAGAATTTTCACAACATATGTATAGTAAATAAAGACGTAGCAGGATTAGAAACTATGAAACTTGTCGCGGATAGCTACGGAATTAACATGGCTTAAAGCAAACAAAATCAATCAGGTAAAAATAAATAGCTTTTAAAGTTAAAAAGCGCTCGAATTTAATCTATTCTCACTATAGAATTACTCCCTTAACAAAATTTTTAAACTTTAGACTAATATGCTGCTTTGGTATTCATATTGATCTAGAAATGCTCAATCAATAGGATTTTTCATGGCAGGTGTAAATAAAGTAATAATCGTTGGTAACTTAGGTAAAGATCCTGAGGTACGTTTTATGCCAAATGGCGGCGCAGTTGCCAATATTACTGTGGCAACGTCAGATACATGGAAAGATAAACAAACAGGTGAGCAAAAAGAAAAAACTGAATGGCACCGTGTAGTCATGTTTGGTAAGCTTGCAGAAATTGCCGGTGAATACCTTAAAAAGGGCTCAAAAGTTTATCTTGAAGGGCAACTACAAACGCGTAAATGGACTAATCAACAAGGGCAAGATCAATACACCACCGAAATCGTCTTACAAGGTTTCAACGGCGTAATGCAAATGTTAGATGGCAAGGCTTCTGGTCAGCAAAGTGGTTTTCAAGGGCAACAACAAGGTGGCTTTGCTCAGCAGCAAAGTGGTTTCCAAGGACAACAAGCACCACAACAACAAAGTGGTTTCCAAGGACAACAAGCGCCACAACAGCAAAGTGGTTTTCAAGGACAACAACAAGCAACTCCTCAGCAAGCTTATAATAAACCAGCACAGCAACAAGGCGGTTTTCAGCAGCAAGCATCTCAGCAACAAGGTGGTTTTCAACAACAATCACCACAGCAACAAGCCCCTAAGGTAAACCCACAAGAACCATCAATTGATTTTGATGATGATATTCCGTTTTAGGAAACGTATATTTTAAAACTGTAAATTTAAATAGTAAATTACAGTTATTAAACTACAAACCCAGCATTTTTGCTGGGTTTGTAGTTTTTTACACTTTACTTTTTTTAAATATCATGAGTAAATAGGATTTACGTATAACTAAAGTGTAAAAATAAGGTGTTTCGAATATATGGTTACTTACCGTGTTGATACATTAATTTTTGAAAATGGAGAGCGTTATCCTATTTTGATGGGGGATGATGATATGCCACATTTCCATGTAACACTTTGGGTGACTACTAAGCTAAGAAAAGTTGGAAAAGCAGATCAAACCATTTCAAATAAGCTTAACCATATTAAATGGTTTTTAGGTTGGCAGGTAAAAGAGAAAAGAGATCTTTATAAAGAGTTTCAGCAAGGAATTTTTCTTGGTGATGATGATATTGAGAACATTAAATCTTATCTTGCTACAGATATAAAACAATTAAAATATGTAAGTAAGAAAGCTAGTAAAGGCCGAAATAAAGTTATCAGTATCATTGATACGCCAAAGTTAGTTGATGTAATACCTTCAGTTGGACGCAACCATCATTACAACCGAATGACTTCTGTTATTGAATATTTAACTTTTATTGCCAAATTAGCCGTTAAGCATATCTCTAATCCTCAGCTAAATCGTGAAATCAAAAAAATGGAAAAGGAATTCAAAGCAGCTCGGCCTAAAGGAAAGGGTAATAATATATTAGATGAAACTAATGATAAAACTTTACCACAAGGCTTAGTCAAAGAGTTTATGGCCGTTGCTCATTATGATGATCCACAAAATCCATTTACACAGGAAAATGTACGTTTTAGAAATCACTTAATGTTTCATTTAATGGATCGGCATGGTATTAGGCGTGGTGAAATGCTTTCTCTGGCGCTGACAGATATGATGCTACATGGTAGTAAGAAATCATTTTGGGTTAGACGTACACATGATGATAAATATGACCCTCGTTCTAAGCAACCCGTTGCTAAAACCAGAGAAAGGAAGCTTAGGGTCAGTGACGAAAGTGCGGAGTTAATGAATCGTTACATTACCCAATATCGTGCTCAGACACCAAATACTAATAAGCACCCTTATCTGTTTGTAACGCACCGTAAAGGAGCTACACAGGGACAGCCTGTTGCCATATCAACATTTGAT
>JASMAS010000091.1 GCA_030754235.1 Litorilituus sp. | reverse complement strand
AATAAAAAGTCTAAATAGATTGAAATATTTATGTTTTAATGTTGAAGGTCTGACCAGTTTACTTCACAATGACTACATTCTAAGCAAAACACGGTAACAACTATGCCTAACCGTCTCAGTAAAATGGTCAAAAAAATCAATCAGGGCCCAAAGAGTTTACGCCCTTGGTTGTTAACTAAATTATTCTGCTCACAAGTGAAATATGCGGGAACAACAGGTATTGGTATTATATCTATTGAACCCAATCGCGTTGAAATAGAAATTGCCAATAAGAAAAAGGTCCAGAATCATATTGGTGGCGTTCATGCTATTGCTGCGGCCTTAATAGTAGAGTCGGCAACAGGTATCGCGTTTGGTGTTAACTTAGAAGACAGTAAATTACCCCTATTAAAATCGATGAAAGTAGATTTTAATCGTCGTATGCAGGGTGCATTAACAGCCGTGGCAACCATCACCGATGAGCAGATAGCAAGGTTACAAAATGAAGACAAAGGCGATATGCTAATTAATGTCGTGGTAACTGACGAATCGAATGAAAGCCCTATTGAATGCTTTATGGATTGGGCTTGGATTACCAAAAAACGTTAGTTTTAAAGGGGATGTCATGTCAGACTTGTTCCCTTAAAAGAACTTGGTATACACTAGGATAATAAGAAACGACTATAATTATACTCCTATGGGTAAGTCACATCGTGCTAATGGAAAGCGTGCAGATGCCAAAAATGCTAATAAATTAGACAACATTCAGTTAAAGCGTGGACACTCACAAATATTCACTAACTCAGACAACGAGTTGCCCGCTTTTCACCAAAAATTTTCAGGTAAATTTATCGCCATAGGACTAAGTATGCTTATGGTGATTATTTTTGGTTCACTTCTTTATTATCAAAGCTATCATCAGGCTAAACTTGTACGTACATCAGGTATAGCGGCGCTGCAAGAGCATATTGAGCAATTTCAGTTACTACAAAAAAAACGGTGGATTGTTGAGCAGTTGTTGCTTGCTGAGGGCTCTACTAACTGGATAACACTTTATGACCAGTTAATTGCCACTGATCAACAGCTGTTAACGTTAAATACTGCTCATGCCTTGATATACAAACAGTGGCTTAATCAAAATAAAGCTGCAGAAGAGGCTATTAGAATAATTCACAAAAATCAGTCGAGAAATCAGCAACTCAAACAAAGCAGTATTATTCAATTACAGCTAATGCTTTTTACGACAAACAGTATTTTAGCTAAAAAAGCCATTAATGAAAAAAACCTTTATCAACAACTGCAAAAAGATAGCCTACAAGATAATGTTACTCAAAATAGACTACAGGCCTATGCAAAACTAACCAAACAATTACATGCACTTAATCAGCTAAAAGTAATGTTAGCTGATGTGCTTTTAAGCTTTGAAAAGTTATCAATAAACACCTCACAAGATAATTTTGAGCTACTAGGCTTAGGCGCAGAACAAATTGTGACACAAGCAAGGTTATGTAAAACAGATAATACCAAAGCTATAACCGAGTTACTTAGACAGGTTAGTTCATTTCAACGTATTGTGTTAACAGAGCAAGGAGCACTCACTAAATGGCAAGGCTATATACAGTTAGCGCATAGTTTCTACTCTGATTTACAAAATCAAAAGCATAACATTGTGACCTTGCTTTCTACGCTTAAAATGAAGCCAGTTGTTAGCAGCCATAAGTTACTGAACAGATTGTTAGCATACTATAGTCTCGACTTAACTAATAAAAAAGTATCACTTATTTTAATCTCTCTAATCGGTTTGTTTTTATTTCTCTTTCTTTTTTATCTTGTGCGAATGCGTCAACAACTTAAAAAAACTAGTGAAGAAAGCTTAAGGCTGATTATTCAATCAATGAGCAATGCAACGAGTGATGATGTCAGTGCTAATTGCACGGAAACCGATAAAATAATTAAAAAGATTCAAGTGACAACAAAATCTGAATATAGTGAGCAAAATTACCAAACTCAGCTAAGCTTGGAGCAAATTGATAAACAAAAACACGTGATAGTTGAGTCAGCTCATAAGTTTGATGTAAAAGATCGTGAAAGAAAAGAGCAAATAGCAGCACAAATAGATTATGAATTACACGCTTACAAGTATTTAAAAGATCTAACACTGCAACGTTTGCTACAAAGTCATGTGGCTTATTTTGATGATAACTCAAACAAAGTAATTTACACGCATGCGGGAGAAAGTCTGAAAACGTCCCTAGAAGAAATATATCAGAGGTTAGAGCAATTTGAATTGGCAAGTTATCTGCGTACAAATAATGCCATTTTGCAACTTGAGGATGTTAATTTTATTGAGGCATTGCAATGCGTTATGCTCAATAAGCAAGTGGTGTTTTCAAATCAAAATCATCAACTGTATGTAAGTTATGATGAGACAATTGTTGCTAACAGAACATTGGACCTAGCACTATTTGAGCATATGCTTAATGTTTTACTTGACTTGATCATAAGTCAAAGTAATGAGGCAATAACCTTACAATTGCATATTCAGTTGAAGGATAAACATAAGGGACAGCAATTAATACATTTCGTTTTCAATATTTTCACTGATCAGTTGACTATATTACCGACAGCGATAGGGGGGCTTAACCAACCCTGTGAAGAAAATGAGATGAATACTGTATTAGCACGGGTGTTTGCATTGCTACTTAAGTTCTTACACGGTGGTAATATCCTTGCTCAACTTGTTGAGGGTGGCTATCAACTCAGTTTTGAAGTCCCTTTAGCTGTTGCTAGTGCAAATATAGTTGATGAGTCACAAATCAAAGAGGTTAACGGTGCAGTATTAGCTAAAGTGGCCTTGTTGACTAGCAATAACGTGCTGGTATCTACAATTAGAAGCCAGATAGAGCAGCATGTTCTAACGTTTGACGTAATTTCTGGTATTGATACGTTTAATTGTATGTTCACCACTAAATATCTTAGTCAACATAGTCTTGAACTATTGATTGTAGGTAGTGATATGGCGGAGCATAATTTAGCGCATGTAGAACAAGTTATTGCTCATTTACCTAACTCTTTGCAGCCTAAGGTTATGGTGCTGCAATCAAATAAAGTAAGTTATCAGCAATTTGGTTTTTATTCTCAAGCAGAGCAGCCACTTTGCCAAGACAATTTTATTGTTAATATGGCGCATATACTGACCACTGAACAGGATAATAATTTAGTGTTGGCTCCAGAATGCTTCCAACAAAAACAATATCAAGCAAGTGGCGCGACCGTGCTACTTGCTGTTCGCTTTGCACAGCAATACCAGAATATGCAGAGGCTATTGCAGCAACTAGGCTTAAAAGTGGTTATGGTTTGTAGTGAAATGAGCCAGAAAAACCATTGGCAAACAGGGCGCTATAGTTTGCTATTAACTGAATTTAGCCAACATGTCTTTGTTGAAATGTTAGCAACTCCTGTTACTGCTATTGGTGTTTTTTATCTTTCAAAGCAAGCGCTGGGGTTAGCTAACAGTGATTCGAATAATAAAGATCTTTATGATGCTTGGCATTGCGGACAATTATCACCTCAAAGTTCATTGTCTCAATTATCACACGCTTTATCTTCTTGGTTAATTATTACTGAAAAGGCTCAATCTGAACCTGACATAGCGAACAAAAATAACCTCAATAACGCATTAAACGAAAACTTGCCCAATGATATCAGTGATGATTTAGAAGATAATGAGTTGGCTATTAACGAAGTTGCTGTTTGCACAATGCCAGATATTACCACCCAAGCGAGTTTTGATTTTAGCTGCTACCTTCAGCATCAAGGCTCTGTAGCCCTAGCCTTGTTTATGCTTGATGACTACAGTCAAGATAACCATCAGCAACTTGCTAGCTTGACTGAGGCTATAAAAATAAAAGAACTGCATCAAGCCCAAGAAGCGGTCAAAGCAATGCAACTTAATGCACAAATATTATCATCTCAAGATTTATTACGGCAGTGCCAGCTCTGGTTTGAGTTATTGTCTGATAGTGAGGCAATGGCAGAGTCAAAGCAAGTTAACCTCTTATTAAAAGACACACAGCGAATTTTGTATGCTATTGATAGCTATGCTGAAACAATTTAATCATCATCTCAGTTTATCTAAGCCTCTCTAGGTAAGCCTTTTTCAATTGCACGAATTAAACGGGCATTAAGGCGGCTATTTGCATCTTGGTTATCTTCGCTAGAGGCTTTCTTAGAAGCTTGCTGGGCAAGTGCCCAGTTGATATGCTCGGCAACCAGTGCGTTTGCACTGCTGAGTTTTTCTTGCAGTGCCGTTACTATTTCTTCACCATATGGAGCGTTACCAAGGGCAACGGCAATGTTACGTTGCCAACTGTGAAACCCTATTCTTCGTATAGGTGAGCCTTGCAATTTATGTAAAAAATCTTGTTCTTGCCAAGAAAATAATGAAAGTAGGCTGACTTGATCAAGTTGGTGTCGTGCTTGAAAGTCATCTTCTTGACTTAATTTTGCGTACTTATTCCACGGGCATATTAGTTGACAATCATCGCAGCCATATATTCTGTTTCCCATCAGCGGCCTTAACGCTAGTGGAATAGGATCAGGCGACTCTATGGTGAAATAAGAAATACAGCGACGGGCATCAACAACATAAGGTTCAACTATGGCTTTTGTTGGGCATATTTTTAGACAAGCAACACAGCTACCACAATCATTATCAGGCTGTGTTGTTTGAGTGGTTGTTACAGGTAGCGGAATATCTATCAGTAACTCTCCTAAGAAAAACCATGAGCCAGCTTCTTTGTTCAGTAATAGACTATGTTTGCCTACCCAGCCTAAACCTGCTTTTGCAGCGAGTGGTCGCTCTAAAATGGGAGCCGAATCAACGAAGGGTCTGAAATTATAATCTTCGCAGTAGTGAGTTATTTTTTTACCTAGTTGTTGTAGGCGTTTACGCATTAACTTGTGATAGTCTCGTCCAAGGGCGTAACGACTAATGTATGCATGGTCTTTACTTTTTAACACATGGGCACATTTTGCATTGGTCGGCAAATAATCAAGGCGAACGCTGATAACACGCACAGTACCAGGCTCCAATTCAGCAGGTCTAGCACGCATTAAACCATGGCGTGCCATATAATCCATGTTACCGTGATAGCCATTAGCTAACCATTTTGCTAATGCTTGTTCATGGGCAGATAAATCAATATCAGTGATGCCTAGCCCTGAAAACCCTAATTCTTTTCCCCAGCATTTGATTTTTTGCACTAAATCAGGGTAGTTAATAGTAGATTTATTGATAAGCTTGTTAGTCATTTTAGTTAGCTAAATTAAACCAAAAAGTGAGAGATGTAGCTCATGAGTTTATCACAATGTGTACCAACAAAATATGATTGCTCTGAGGTTTGTGGTGCTAAGCAAGCCCTAGATAATGAAGTCATTGTGGCAAAAAACAAGCAATTTCCTATGTTCACGCTAGTGGTCAGGACAGGTGAGGTGGCATTTTAAGTACTTAAGCGTCAATGGCCAAAAGCTAATCATATAATACTGCGTTGTGGTAAGGGCAATAATGGCGGTGATGGTTTTATTCTCGCCCGTCTTGCTCATCATAGGGCATAAAAGTTAGCATACTAGTGACATACGCTCCCAATAAAATTGCTGTTGTGTGTTTTGCTGTCTATATTCATGGCGCTGCAGGTGATAGTATTGCCAATAAATACGGTCAATGCGGTATATTAGCAAGCGATTTGTTTGCACCATTGCAGCAATTGACTAATCAAAGTTGAATTAATATTTTAGTTATATGAAAAAATTAGCATATCTTTTAGAGGATCAAGCGGCCACGGTTGCTGTTGGTGATAGCGTTGCAAAAGTGTTACTGGCTCAAGATAAAAAGCAGCAACCCAAACAAACATTAGTGGTCTATTTACATGGTGATTTAGGAGCTGGAAAAACAACACTTACCCGTGGTTTTGTTCGTGGTATGGGACATCAAGGTAATGTAAAAAGTCCAACTTATACTTTGGTTGAACCTTACGAGTTACCCCCTTGGCAGGTTTATCATTTTGACTTATATCGTTTAGCCGATGCTGAAGAATTAGAGTTTATGGGTATTCGAGATTATTTTAATAATGATTGCTGTTGTTTTATTGAATGGCCAGAAAAAGGCAATGGCCTCTTGGCTAATGCTGATATTATTATTAATATAGCTTATCAAGGTGAACAAAGAGTAATTGATTTGCAGGCATGTACGCCGCGTGGCGATACAGTTCTACAAGAATTTTCAGCAATTTATCCTATAGATGTTCTTAGGTAATGTAAAAATCAAAGGTTAGTTATGCGTTTGTTATGTACTGTTTTTACTGGGTTGTTGTGGCTAGCATTAACTGTGGCATCATTGACGGTAAAAAATACTTTAGCAGCAACTAATGGTATCGAAGGTGTCAGGGTGTGGCCTGCACCAGAAAATACTCGTATTGTTTTTGATTTAAAAACTAAGCCAGATTATAAATATTTTAGCCTAACCAAACCAAATCGTTTAGTGATTGACTTTAAAAATACTAAAAATCACACCAGCTTAACAAGTCTCGCTAAAAATGATGCTCGGATAAAACTCTTTCGTACCAGTAAGGCCAAATTTAAAAATAGTACCCGATTAGTCTTAGAACTTTCACAATCTTATCAACTAACTGTTTTTCCTCTCGCACCCGCAGGTCAATATGGCAACCGTTTGGTGGTTGATTTATATGACAAGGCACGCACAGCAAAAGTAAGTTCTAAGCCTAAAAATAGCTTAGGGGATATTGTTATTGGTATTGATGCGGGACATGGCGGGGAAGATCCTGGCTCTATTGGTGCTCAGGGCACCTATGAAAAACGAGTAACATTAGCTATTGCTAATAAACTAAAGAACCTCGTTAATAAAGAAAAAGGTATGAAGGCGGTGATGATTCGCTCTGGTGACTACTATATCGACTTAAATCGTAGAACCAGCATCGCAAGAAATAAGCATGTAGATTTTTTAGTCTCTATTCATGCAGATGCATTTCGCACTGCAGCTCCGAGCGGGGCCTCTGTTTGGGTGGTCACGCAAAAACGGGCGGAGTCCGAATTAGCCCGTTGGTTACTTAACCGAGAGAAAAAGTCCGAATTGCTCGGTGGTGGTGGTGGTGTCATTAAAAACACCGACGACAGTCATTTAGCTTTAGCTTTAGCTGATATGAGTAAAGAGCACTCTTTAGGGGTGAGTTTTGGTGTTGCTAATAATGTTATTTCACAATTGAAAAAAATCACCAAAATGCACAAAAAAACGCCACAAAATGGTAATTTTGGAGTATTAAAGTCTTCAGATATTCCCTCTATCTTGGTAGAAACAGGTTTTATTTCAAACCACAGAGAAGAAAAAAACTTAACTTGGCCGAAGCATCAACGAGCTCTTGCTAGTGCAATTCATCGGGGCATCAAAAATTATTTTGTCGCGCATCCTCTAACGGGAAGTTATTTTGCCTCTATTGGTTATAAAAAACATAAGGTGCGCAGCGGTGAATCTTTATCCGTGTTAGCACAACGTTACAAAATATCTATGGCAAAAATAAAATCTGCCAATAACTTAAAGTCTAATACTTTGCGAATTGGACAAATGTTAAAAATTCCTCGCGCAGGATGATTGCGCCCTTTTTTGAATTTTATTCAAGCTAACAAGTTAAATAACCATGACTATTGAAATTCTACCGGCACGTTTAGCCAACCAAATTGCTGCTGGTGAAGTAGTGGAAAGACCTGCTTCTGTAATAAAAGAATTAGTTGAAAATAGCTTAGATGCTGGTGCAACCAGTATTAATATTGCTGTTGATAAAGGGGGTGTCAAGCGTATTCGTATCAGTGATAATGGCTGTGGTATCGCTAAAGATGAATTGAGCTTAGCGTTAAGTCGACATGCAACGAGCAAAATAAAAAATTTAAGTGATTTAGAGGCAATTAATAGCTTAGGCTTTCGCGGTGAGGCGCTTGCCAGTATTAGCTCTGTGGCTAGATTGACATTAACATCGAAAACCAAGAGCCAAGACACCGCATGGCAAGCTATGGCAGAAGGGCGTGATATGGCGGTGGCAATAAAGCCAGCAGCTCACCCTGATGGTACCACTATTGAAGTTGTAGACTTGTTTTTTAATACGCCAGCAAGACGGAAATTCTTACGCACCGAAAAAACCGAGTTTAATCATATTGATGAAGTTGTCCGACGTATCGCCTTAGCACGCTTTGATGTGAATTTTACCTTAACGCACAATTCAAAAGTTGTACGCCAATATCGCGTGGCTAATACACATGCACATAATGCTAAACGTGTTGCTATGGTATGTGGACAAAAATTTGTCGACAATGCTATTGAAATTCAATGCCAACATGATGAGATGACCTTTACCGGTTGGCTCGCAAAACCTAGCTTTGTCCGGAGTCAAAATGACTTGTGTTATAGCTATGTGAATGGCCGGATGATGCGCGATAAACTGATAAATCACGCAATTCGTCAAGCCTATGCAGATTTATTACCAATGGATACCTATCCTGCTTTTGTGTTGTTTTTATCGTTAAATCACCGTGAGGTTGATGTTAATGTTCACCCTGCAAAACATGAAGTACGTTTTCACCAAAGTCGTTATGTGCATGACTTTATTTATTCCGTTTGTCATCAAGCCTTAATAGAAAATACCGCTCAACCTTATCATGATATTGAAGGTAGCCAACAAGAAAGTCATGGTGATCTCGAGACTCACAGTGTTGACCCTGTTGCGTATCAGCGTGCTGATTATATAAGACCGTTACAACACGTGAGCGAGGCTAGTGGCTCGCCTCGTCACAGCCACTTAGAGTATACACATCATTCATCTGGTATTGGTCAACAGGTGAGTAAGCAGGCTGTTGAAAATTATCAACAATTAATGACTACTACGGCCAGTGATGTACAACCTCATCAAGCAACAGCACCGCTTAATACACCGGCTCCGATAGTACAAAGCATTGTTTTTATTTGTGTTGTGCAAGAGCAATATGGAGTGTTTAAGTATCAGGGAAAGTTACAGCTACTTTCTTTACATAATTTGGCTTATCTCGTGAATGAAGACGTTGTTAATCAGTATTGGCAACAAGGAGAGAAAGGATTAATTAGTCAGCCGTTACTTTTACCTTTAATGATCACACTCACTGAACAGCAGATCAGCGTGATTGAAAGTCAGCAAGTGCTATTGCAGCGAGCTGGGATCATATGTCAATTACACGATAAACAACGTATACAAGTAAGACAATATCCTGCTTTATTACGCAATAATGATGTTCAAAGTAGTTTGGTCACTATTATTGATGAGATATCGAAAGCGTGTGAAAAGAGTGAAGGTTTTGTGCAAGATGACAAAATAATTATCGCTATTGCTAAGGGAATGGATACACAAACTTATAGTGAAGTGCAAGCACAAGTGCTATGGGAAAAAGCACAAAATATTTTAACTGCGGAAATAATTCAATCATTGCTCTTGAATTCTGTGGCTGTTGACCTTACATCAAGCGTTAAGCAATTAGAAACTCTTACGCTTAATTAAGCGTAAAATTAACCGAGCTTATTCTGTGTTACATACTACTGATAAAAAGCAGCCACCTGTTATTTGCTTGATGGGACCGACAGCGTCTGGAAAAACAGCGTTGGCTATGGATTTGCATGATGCTTTGCCCTGTGACATTGTCAGTGTTGATTCAGCATTAATTTATTGTGATATGGATATTGGCACGGCTAAACCTACAGCACAAGAACTTGCAAAATATCCGCATCGTTTAATTAATATGCGAGATGCGGCACAAAGTTATTCTGCAGCAGATTTTTGTTATGATGCTTTAGCCGAAATTGCAAACATTAGAGCCAATAACCGTATTCCGCTATTGGTTGGTGGCACTATGATGTACTTTAAAAGTTTACTTGAAGGTATTTCTCCTCTGCCACAGGCCAATGTCGATATTCGCAAACGAATAGAAGCACAAGCCAAACAAATAACCTGGCAAGGAATGCACAATGAATTGGCACAAGTGGATTCTGAAGCTGCGCAGCGTATTCACCCTAATGATCCACAACGTATTACACGTGCCTTAGAAGTATTTCGAATAACAGGAAAAACTTTGTCACAACTAACTCAAATTAAAGGTGATAAGCTTGAAGGAGATGTTTTACAATTTGCCATAACCCCAAAAGAGCGCAGCACTTTACATGAGCGGATAGCAATACGCTATCAACAAATGATGACGCAAGGTTTCGAGCAAGAAGTGATAAAACTCAAAGCTCGCGGTGATTTACATGAAGATTTGCCTTCTATTCGTTGTGTCGGCTATCGACAAATGTGGCAGTACCTTAATGGTGAGTTTGATCGCGATGAAATGGTTTTTCGTGGGGTTTGTGCCACAAGACAACTAGCGAAGCGACAGCTGACCTGGTTAAGAAATTGGCCAAATTTACACTGGTTAAACTCTGAAGATGATGCTAATTTAGCAAAAGTTCTCGCCTTAGTTGGTAAATGCTAAGTAAGCAAAGTATAAAACCAATTAATGTTAGCTATCACTAAGCAATATGAAAATATTGGTGTATAATTAGTTGGTTATATGCTTAGGATTGAGAAAAGTACACCGTTATCACCATGATGATGCTAACGTATATCGGTTTTCATTAGCCAAATTTACATTTCGCTAATTATGTTTTAAGAATAAAAAAAAGGAGCCATATAATGGCAAAAGGGCAATCGTTACAAGACCCATTTTTGAATGCTTTACGTCGTGATCGCATTCCTGTAGCAATTTATTTAGTTAACGGTATTAAACTACAAGGGCAAGTTGAGTCTTTCGACCAATTTGTTATTTTACTT
Source organism: Litorilituus sp. (assembly GCA_030754235.1). GTDB lineage: Bacteria > Pseudomonadota > Gammaproteobacteria > Enterobacterales > Alteromonadaceae > Colwellia. The sequence goes on along the minus strand of JASMAS010000091.1, from coordinate 13,575 downwards.
AAAAATACCGTAAGTCAGATGGTTTATAAACATGCTATTTCTACGGTGGTGCCGGCTAGGGCTGTTAATACAGCACCTGTAGCTAATCAAGCTGATGCAGAAGAATAAATAACGCTTTTTGATTTAGTATTGATAGTAAATTTCATTAAAACCACAAGGTTTAACGCAGTTGTTTGATCGTTATCAAGCAGGTGAACTGGCTGTGCTGGTTCACCTAGATTTTCCTGATGAAAGTACCCGAGAAGACTTATCCGAATTTAAAATGTTGGTGTCATCTGCAGGAGTGAACGAATTAACGGTTGTTTCTGGCAAACGTAGTACACCGCACCCAAAATATTTTGTTGGTTCAGGTAAGGCTGAAGAAATAGCAGAAGCAGTCCGTTTATATGAAGCTAATGTTATTTTATTTAACCATAGTTTATCGCCCTCTCAGGAAAAGAACATTGAAGCGTTATGCGAATGTCGAGTCGTTGATAGGACCACACTGATTCTTGATATTTTTGCTCAACGAGCAAGAACTCATGAAGGTAAGTTGCAAGTAGAGCTTGCACAATTGCGTCATATTAGTAGCCGTTTAATCCGAGGCTGGACTCACCTTGAGCGACAAAAAGGCGGTATTGGTTTACGTGGTCCGGGTGAAACGCAACTAGAAACAGATAGGCGTTTATTGCGTGAACGCATGGTAAATATCCGCAAGCGTTTAGAAAAAGTTGAACGCCAAAGACAGCAAGGACGTCGTTCAAGAACACGAGCAGAATTGCCAACATTGTCATTAGTGGGCTATACCAATGCCGGTAAATCTACGCTGTTTAATTTACTTACTCAGGCTCAGGTTTATGCGGCAGATCAACTTTTTGCAACACTAGATCCAACTTTGCGTCGTATAGAGCTTGAAGATGTTGGCGGTGTTGTTCTAGCCGATACGGTTGGATTTATCAGGCATTTGCCTCATGATTTAGTGGCCGCATTTAAAGCAACGTTAACAGAAACAAGAGAAGCAGAGCTACTATTGCATGTAGTTGATATTGCTGATGATAGACGTAGCGAAAATATTGAGCAAGTTCAATATGTACTATCAGAAATAGGTGCAGGTGAAGTACCGCAACTGATTGTTTGCAATAAAATTGACAACCTAGAAGATGTGCAACCTAGAATTGATCGCGATGAAGAAGGTCGTCCTATTAGAGTATGGTTATCTGCCCAAGCAAATATTGGTATTGAATTATTGTTTCAGGCATTAGCTGAGCGTCTTGACACCAATATAGTCGAATATCATATAGCTATTCCTCCTAGTGAAGGAAAGCTACGTGGTAGTTTGTATAAACTCAATTGCATTAATAATGAATCCTATGATGAACAAGGCCATTGTCACCTTAATATCAAAATGCCAAAACGAGAATGGCAAAGATTATTAAAGCAAAAATCAAAAGAAATAGAGCAATATATTGTAAGTTAGTATGTATAACCCTATATACCTACTTATAAAATTTATTGTTTTAGCATAAACTTGCAGCATTAACGTGTTAATTTTAATTTTATTACTAACCTAGCGGAGAATAGCATGGCTTGGAATGAACCGGGGAATAATGATAAAGACCCCTGGAAAAATAAAGGTGGCAAAAACCAAGGACCACCAGACTTAGATGAGCTACTTAATGATTTAGGTAAAAAAGTAACAGGCATCTTTGGTGGGAAATCATCAGGCGGTTCAAGCCCTTCAGGAAAGAGCTTTTCAAGTATTGGTATTAGCATCGTGCTATTTATCGCGATAGTTGTTTACGCTTTTAGTGGCTTTTATACCATTAAAGAGGCTGAAAAAGGTATTGTATTACGCTTTGGCCAGTACTCAGGTACCGTTGATCCTGGTATTAACTGGAAGTGGACCTTTATTGATCGCATTATTCCTGTCGACATGCAAAGTACGCGTGACTTGCCGGCCTCTGGCTTTATGTTAACGCAAGATGAAAACGTTGTTCGTGTTGACATGCAAATTCAATATCGTGTTGTTGATGCACGAAATTATATCTTTAGTGTCACAAATGCTGATGATAGCTTAAGCCAATCACTTGATAGTGCATTACGCTATGTTGTTGGTCATGCTAAAATGGATGATATTTTAACTAGTGGCCGTGAACAAATTCGTCAATCGGTTTGGCAAGAATTAGAAAAAATTATTGCTCCATATAATTTAGGATTAATTATTGTCGACGTTAACTTTAAAGATGCACGTCCACCGAATGAAGTTAAAGATGCCTTTGATGACGCAATTGCTGCACAAGAAGATGAAGTTCGTTTTTTACGTGAAGCAGAAGCTTATGCTCGTGGAATAGAGCCACGCGCCCGTGGTCGTGTTAAACGTATGGAGCAAGAAGCCATTGCTTATAAAGAGCAAACTGTTTTAGCTGCGAAGGGTGAAGTAGCGCGTTTTGAAAAAATACTGCCTGAATATCAAGCTGCTCCAGAAGTTACTCGTCAACGTTTATACATTGCCACTATGGAAAAAGTTTATACCAACACCAGCAAAATTATGGTTGATGTCGAAGGTGGAAATAACATAATGTACTTGCCGTTAGATAAAATTATTCAACAGCAAGCAACAACAAAGCGTGGAACTCCACAAAATTACTCGCAACCAGCACAACAGCCCGTAATAAATTCATCACCATCAACTTCTAGTCGTAATGATAGATTTAACAGTGGGAGAAACTAAGACATGAAAAATTTTATCATTGCTACTGTCGCGTTAATTTTCGTGTTAGCTGTATCATCGGTATTTGTTATTTATGAAGGGCAACGCGGGATTGTTTTTCAATTTTCAAAAATTAAGCGTGATGTAGAAACGGGCCAAATGCTTATTAAAGAGCCAGGTCTTCATTTTAAAATACCTTTGATGGAATATGTTAAAAAGCTCGATGCACGTATTCAAACGTTAGATGAAGCGCCTGATCGCTTTGTAACAGCCGAGAAAAAAGATTTGATGGTTGATTCATTTGTTAAGTGGCGCATTGTTGATTTTCCGACCTATTACTTACGTACTTCTGGCTCGGTAGATAATGCTCGCGCATTATTAAAACAAAAAGTGAATAATGGTTTGCGAACTGAATTTGGTAACCGTACCATTAAAGAAATAGTCTCGGGCGATCGCGATGCCATCATGAGACAAGCTCTAGAAAGTGCTAAGAGTAGTCGTGAAGATTTAGGCATACAAGTTGTTGATGTACGTATTAAAGCAATTAATTTACCGACAGAAGTCAGTAACTCAATTTATGAACGAATGCGTGCTGAACGTACTGCGGTAGCTAAAGAGCATAGATCTCAAGGTCAAGAGCAATCAGAAATCATTCGTGCCACTATCGATGCTAAAGTCACCGTGATGTTGGCAGAAGCACAGAGAAATGCAAACGAAATACGTGGTGAAGGTGACGCGGTCGCTGCAAAAGTATATGCTAATGCTTATGAAAAAGACGCTGAATTCTATAATTTTTATCGAAGCCTAGAGGCTTACGAGAAAAGTTTTAGCAGTAAAAATGATATTATGGTTGTTAAGCCAGATAGTGAGTTCTTTCACTACTTAAAAGATGCTAGCAAAGCAAAAAAATAAATAATTGGTGAACTAAATAAAGTCGCTAAACTATTTTAAGAGATAGACAATTTTATCATTTAATAAAAAAGCCAGCATTTATGTTGGCTTTTTAGTTTTTAATTTAAACTCATTTAAGGAGTTTACCCTGATGACAGATACGATATGTTTAGTGTTAGGATTAGTCTTGATTATTGAGGGGATAGGCCCCGCATTATTTCCAAATAGGTGGAAAAATTACTTATTAAGGATTACCAAAGAGTCGACCAGTAACTTACGAACATTAGGGCTGGTGATGTTAATTTTTGGAATTATTTTTTTGTACTTAGCTAACTAACTATAAATATAAGCTTTTACGCGCCTAAGATGTTTTTAGCATAAAAAAACACCATTTATTACTTGGACTAGTTTTCGATATTTGGTAGAATCCCCGCCTAATTTTTTTACGAAAAAGTAAACATGGGCAAAAACGTAGTTGTTCTAGGAACCCAATGGGGTGACGAAGGTAAAGGTAAGATCGTAGACTTACTAACCGATAAGGCAAAATATGTCGTTCGCTATCAAGGCGGACATAATGCAGGCCACACTTTAGTGATTGACGGTGAAAAAACCGTATTACATTTAATTCCATCAGGCGTATTACGTGATAACGTAAAATGCTTAATCGGCAATGGTGTTGTGCTATGTCCCAAGGCATTAATGGCAGAAATTGAAATGCTTGAAGCTAGAGGGGTTCCAGTACGTGAACGCTTACTTATTAGTGATGCATGTCCATTAATACTCCCTTATCATAATGCATTAGATGCTGCTCGTGAAATAGCGCGTGGCTCAAAAGCTATTGGTACTACTGGTCGTGGTATTGGTCCAGCTTATGAAGACAAAGTGGCTCGTCGAGGTTTACGTGTTGGTGATCTTTTCTGTGCAGAGTCTTTTGCTGCTAAATTAAAAGAAATTGTTGAATACCATAATTTCTCATTGGTGAACTATTATAAAGTTGAGCCAGTAAACTATGAGGAAGTACTTGCTGATGCTTTAGCGGTCGCCGATATTATTAAAAATATGACCGCTGATATTTCAGAAATTTTGGATCAAGCACGTAAACATGGTGACTCAATTATGTTTGAAGGTGCTCAAGGTACGTTATTAGATATTGATCACGGTACTTATCCTTACGTAACTTCTTCAAATACAACAGCTGGTGGTGTAGCTACTGGTTGTGGTGTAGGCCCATGCCATTTAGATTATATTTTAGGTATAACTAAAGCTTATACAACACGTGTAGGTTCGGGTCCATTCCCTACAGAATTAAACGATGAAATAGGCAATCACTTAGGTACAGTTGGTCATGAGTTTGGGGCAACCACTGGTCGAGAACGTCGTTGTGGTTGGTTTGATGCGGTTGCCATGCATCGCGCAATTCAAGTAAATAGTGTGACCGGTTTCTGCTTAACCAAGCTTGATGTACTTGATGGCATAGAGACGCTTAAAATTTGTATTGGTTATAAAACTGAATCTGGTGATGTTATTACTGTGCCACCAACAGCTGCTGAAGGTTATGAGAAAATAACTCCCGTTTATGAACAGATGCCAGGTTGGAGTGAAAGTACTGTTGGTGCAACATCGATAGAATCTTTACCGGCCAATGCTCTTGCATATATCAAACGCATTGAAGAAGTAACCGGTGTACCTGTCGATATTATTTCAACTGGACCTGATCGTAACGAAACAATTATTAAAGTAAATCCTTTCGCTTAAAATTGTTGATTAAAGAAGCCATAACTAAAGCCAACCTTCGGGTTGGCTTTTTTTTTGTATACTTTAGTAAAATAATCCAAACTTGCATACATTTACAGTGAAATAGGGTCTAAATAGACTTTATTATGTCAACGTTACATTAATAGCGATATACAAAAAAAATCTCTATTTTTATAATAATACCCGCCTTAAATAACGAATATTTAGCGAATTAATATGATTTTTTCAATCTAAACACTTATGTTTAATATAGCTTGCAGCGCTTTTATATAGTTAAATTGGCTTGAATTTATAATAAGCAATGCAATACACTATAATTATAATAATAAAAAGGCATAGAAATGCTAAATCATCATTTTTGAAAATAAAATTAACGCACCAGGGAATACTCATGTCAGATCTTCGTCAAAAAGCACTTGATTATCATTCATCGCCAACACCAGGGAAAATCAGTGTTGCTTTAACAACCGCTGCTGAAACCAGTGAAGACTTATCGCTAGCCTATAGTCCAGGCGTGGCAGAGCCTTGCCGAGAAATAGCCAATAATCCAGAGGATGTTTACAAATATACAGCTAAAGGGAATACCGTGGCTGTAATTAGTAATGGCACCGCTATATTAGGTTTAGGCAACTTAGGGCCGATGGCCTCAAAACCTGTGATGGAAGGTAAGTCTTTATTATTCAAACGGTTTGCTAATATAGATTCGTTTGATATTGAAGTTAAACATAAAACAATAGAGGAATTCGTTAGCACGGTTGCTAATATTGCAGACAGTTTTGGTGGCATTAACCTTGAGGATATTAAAGCACCAGATTGCTTTGTTATAGAAAAAGCTTTAATAGAGCGCTGTAAGATACCGGTATTTCACGATGATCAGCATGGTACAGCTATAGTTACCGCTGCAGGAATGATGAATGCTTTAGATATACAAGGTAAAGATATCAAGCAAGCTAATATTGTTTGTTTAGGTGCTGGTGCTGCCGCAATTGCTTGTATGGAACTATTGATTAAGTGTGGTGCACAGCGTGAAAAAATATATATGCTCGACACTAAAGGTGTTGTGCATACTCGTCGTGATGATTTGAATGAATATAAAAAATTATTTGCAAACAATACCGACAAACGAACCTTAGATGATGCTATCACTGGTGCTGATGTTTTTGTGGGTGTGTCCGGCCCAGATCTATTATCACCTGAGCAGGTTAAACTGATGGCACCTAATCCTGTTATTTTTGCATGCTCTAACCCTGATCCTGAAATTACCCCTGAAGCTGCACTAGCAGCCAGAGATGATGTGATTATGGCAACAGGGCGTAGTGATTATCCTAATCAGGTCAATAATGTTTTATGTTTCCCGTTTATTTTCCGCGGTGCACTAGATGTAAGAGCCAGAACAATTAATGATGAAATGAAGGTTGCAGCAGTAGAGGCGATCGGGGCGCTAGCAAGGGAAGAAGTTCCTGCTGAAGTATTGGCTGCTAGCGGTGAAACGGCTTTAACTTTTGGTAAAGATTATATTATTCCTAAGCCTATGGATTCACGCCTTTGTGCTCGTGTCGCTAAAGCGGTTGCTCAGGCAGCTGTAGATTCGGGTGTGGCTGCTTTACCACTGCCAATTAACTACATGCAGAGTTAATCAGCTTACTAATAAGTACCTTATTTGCTCTTTTATCAAGGTTATGGTATTAATTTTACCATGGCCTTTTTTCTTTACCTTGGCGAAAACTTTATGGTTAATGTATTACAGAAAACATTATCAATTTTTTTGCTTCTATTGATGAATACATCATGTGCAAAACAAGAGCAAGAGAACATGGAAAAAAAGACACAAGCCTGGCAAATAGTGAAAGTGGTTTTTCTATCTTTTGAGGGTGGTTTTTATGGTTTAGTGACAGAAAACGGTAAAAAACTACTGCCTATGAATCTTGCAAAAGCCTATAAACTTGACAATACGATTTTAAAAGTAAAAGGAAATCAAGTGGAAGGGTTAGTCACAATACAGCAGTGGGGAATACCTTATAATTTGTCCGAAGTTCAACTTATTAAATTAGGTAAAAGAAACTCTCCTAACGAATCTTAATAGGTGTTATTGAATACAAATGAGTGGCTGTGTTAGCTTAGTGATGATGTTCTGTTTACCAATAAAGTGTATTTGATATAGCTGCTGATAATCATTTTCCCTTAATGGCGGCATTTCTTGTTTTATCAGTAGTTCAGCAAGCTGTGGTGTTGTATTACTATGGCCAACCACTAAGGTATTTTCTTTTCTTTTTTGCAGTTGTATTGCTAATTGCGCCAAATACCTAGGGTTGTAATTTTGTATTGCTAATTTGTTAGCCTTTGCCAAAGGGCTAGCTGTTTGTCGAGTGCGTTGATAACTTGTACTGTAAACTTGGCGAATATTGGCCTGAGAAAGCAAGTTAGCCAACTCTTTAGCTCTTCTTTTACCACAATCAGTGAGCTTAGGATTTTCCCCTTCTTTTTGTTTTTCAGCATGTCTAACCAAATAAATACTGTAACTGTCTACAGCAACAGCATCTAGTGTATAAAAAAGGCCTAGTAGCGCTAAAAATATTTTATCCATAACAAAAGAACCCATGTGATTATAGTAAGTTAAAGGTTTTAAGTTAGTAAGTAAGCTGATGAGAGCTCAGTTTAACAAATAATTCTCTAGCTATTTTCATTTAAAAAAGCCTATTTAAGCCATTTAATGCTGCTACCCTAAATGCTTCAGCCATCGTTGGATAGTTGAAAGTGGTATTAACAAAATATTCAATTGTATTGCCACCATTAGTTTGTTGCATAATAGCTTGACCAATGTGAATGATTTCTGATGCGTTTTCACCAAAGCAATGAATACCTAAAATTTCTTTAGTTTCACGATGAAAAAGTATTTTTAGCGATCCGACTAAACTATTGGCAATTTGTGCTCTAGCTAAATGCTTAAATTGAGCTCTACCAACTTCATAAGGAATCTTAGCTGCGGTTAGCTCTTGCTCGGTTTTACCGACAGAACTGATTTCAGGAATAGTATAAATACCCGTTGGAATATCTGCTATGAGTTTGGCACTGTTTTTGTTATCTAGCATGGCAGTGGCAGCTAATCGCCCCTGATCGTAGGCAGCACTTGCCAAACTTGGGTAACCAATTACATCACCAACCGCATAAATATTGGCAACCTCTGTTTGATAATGATCGTTAACCGTTAACTGGCCACGTCCATCGGCTTGAAGGCCTGCATTAGCAAGATTTAAATCTGCGGTATTGCCGGTTCGACCATTAGCAAATAACAAACAATCAGCGCGCATTTTTTTACCTGACTCTAACTGCACAATAACCGCATTTTTAGTCCCTTCAACTTGTTCAATCTGCTCTCCATGTTTAATAATAACGCCACTGTTCCATAAGTGATAACTTAATGAATCAGATACTTCATCATCTAGGAAAGAAAGTAAGCGATCACGGGTATTAATTAAGTCGACTTTAACACCTAAACCACGAAAGATTGAGGCATATTCACTGCCTATAACACCAGCACCGTATATGATGATAGAGCGAGGTTCATGGCTGAGAGATAAGATAGTGTCTGAGTCATAAACACGAGGGTGATGAAAGTTAATATCATCAGGACGATATGGATGTGACCCCGTGGCAATAACGATTTTTTCTGCCGTCAGCATTTCCATTGAACCATCACTTTTAATCACTTGAATAGTATTAGCATCAATAAAAGAAGCTTCCCCCGTTACCAGTTCAACACGGTTACGGTCATAAAATCCACTACGTAGTTGTACCTGTTTGCGAATAACCGCAGAAGAGTGACTTAAAATATCAGCAAAAGTTAAATGCTTTGCTTTACCATGGCCACGAAATAGAGGGTTAGAGTTATAATCAATTAAACGGCTAACACTTTGACGTAATGCTTTTGAAGGAATAGTCCCCCAGTGAGTACAGCCTCCGCCAACATCTTTATAACGTTCAATAACGGCAACTTTCTTATCTTTTTTAGCTAATTCCATTGACGCCCCTTCTCCACCAGGGCCTGTTCCTATAATAATAACATCGTAATCAAGTGTTGTAGATGTACTGTGTTTTTTAGCTTTGTTCAAAAGAATTACCTCAAATACTGACTTGGAAAAATTTTAGCAGGATTTGAGGTAAATACTAGTGGAAATAAACTGAATGACTTGATTATTAAGTGAGTTTGGCTGTTAGCATATACCAGCTTTTTCGCTGCTCAATCACTTTGCTTTTTAACTCTTGGTATTGTTTCATTAATTCAGACTTATCAACATCGGCAAGCATTTGTTCACGCTTTTCGAGTAAAAGCGCTTTACGCACTTGATAGTAATCGTTTAATTTACTAATAAGCATGTCATATTCTAGCTGTAATTGTGAAATTGTTTGTTCAGCGTTTGGTAGAGTAATCAACCTATCTTTGCTTCGTTTTAAAGTCATCAAGAGTTGCATTTTTTCAATTTTATCTTCTGGACTAACACGCAATTTTGACGTTAATCCCAACCATTGACAGCTTTTTATTAGCCACTTGGTAGGATCAAATTGCCACCAACGAATGCCATTTCTATAATCATTTTCAAAAATGTGATGATAATTATGATAGCCCTCACCAAAAGTGAGAAATGCCAAAAGAGCGTTATCTCGAGCAGTATTTTTATCGGTGTAAGTTTGCTTACCCCAAACGTGTGCTAATGAGTTGATAAAGAAAGTGGTATGGTGGCTGACAACTAAGCGAAAAAATCCAATCAATAAAATACTGTTAATTAAGTCACCATGCCAGAGACCAAAAGCGATAGGTACACCAAAATTCATCACAATAGTGAGCAACAAATAATGTTTGTGTTGCCACATCACAATCGAATCTTTTTGTAAATCTCTAACGTTTTTATAATCATGGTAGCGGTGTGCTTGATATTCACGACACATCCAACCGATATGAGAATACCAAAATCCCATTTTAGCTGAATACGGATCAAGATCATTGTTATCCACGTGTTTATGGTGAACCCTATGGTCAGATGACCAATGCAAAATACTATTTTGTAGCGCAAAAGCGCCACCCAAAGCAAAAATACATCGTAAACTCCAATGCGCTTGGTAAGTTTTATGTGACCAAAGACGATGATAGCCAGCGGTAATAGACATTCCGCAATAAACAAAGCAGATCAGAGCAAATATTATTTCACTACTATCAAAGCCAACAGTATAAGCACGATAAGGAACAGCAAAAGCAGCAACAAGAAAAGTTACAGTAAAAATAATAACATTAAGCCATAGAATAGCGGGTTTTTTCATTATGTTTCTCGAATAGATAGCAAGACCAATTAAGCGTACACGCGTACACTGTATTATAGTTTAGCCTGATCATCAGACCAGTCAAGCCCATTTAGTAAATTTTTTAGCTGACAGACTAACACTGACATTAAGAGTCGATTACAGTATTATAAAATTAAATGTTCAATATTGTTATCAAGAGTAGTAGCGCATGAGTGGTGTTAGGGCACAGCAAAAAGAAAAAACACGTAGATTATTAATTGATGCAGCACTAAGTCAATTGAGTGCGGAGCGTAGTTTTTCAAATTTAAGTTTGCGAGAAGTGGCTAAAGAAGCAGGACTGGCACCAACATCATTTTATCGGCACTTTACAGACATGGATGAACTTGGCCTTACTTTAGTGGATGAAGCGGGTTTAACCTTAAGGCAATTGATGCGCCAAGCAAGACAACGAATTGCAAAAGGTGGCTCTGTTATTCAAATTTCGGTAGAAACTTTTATGGAGTTAATTGAAAGTAACGGTAATGTTTTTCGCTTGCTACTGAGAGAACGCTCTGGTACTTCGGCTGCTTTTCGAGCTGCAGTGATCAGGGAAATACGTTTTTTTACTATGGAACTTTGTGATTATTTACAACAAGCAAATGCTCTCGATGCCGAAGTTGCTTATATGCAAGCTAATGCGGCCGTTACCATTGTCTTTAGTGCAGGCTCAGATGCCTTGGATATAGATGATAAAGATGAACGAGAACTGTTATCAAAACAAACCATTCAACAACTCCGTTTTATTGCCCGCGGCGCAGCAGAACTAAGTGACCGACGTAAAGCGGCAAAAAAATCACAAAAATAGCGGGGCAATTATGATACTTTGCGGGTTAACACGACGCCTGTTTCAATGTGATCTGTATAGGGAAATTGATCAAATAATGCAAACTTATTAATGTGATGGGTTTTTGTCAGTAAGGTTAAGTTATCTTTTAATGTAGTTGGATTACATGAGATATAAACGATTTTTTTAAAGCGACTCACTAATTCAATACTGTCGTTATCCAAGCCCGCTCTAGGTGGATCAACTAACACAGTGTCATAATTGTAGGCGGTTAAGTCAAAACCTTCTAGGCGCCTAAACTTTCTCTCATTATTCATCGCTTGGCTAAATTCTTCACTAGACATGCGCACAATATTAATATTTTCAATATTATTTGCCTTGATGTTTACTTGTGCTGATCTTACCGATGACTTAGATATTTCAGTGCCGAGTACGCGATTAAAATTTTCGGCTAAAGCAATACTAAAATTTCCATTACCACAATACAGCTCTATTAAATCTCCGTCTGATTGGGCAGTGACTTGTTGGGCCCAAAAAAGCATTTTTTGATTTACTCCCCCATTAGGTTGGGTAAAGCTATTTTCGACTTGTTGATAAACATAGCGTTTTAACCCAACTTGTAATGACTCCATCAGATAATCTTTCTCGACGATAATTTTTTGCTTTTTGGCGCGACCAATAATATCAACGGGGGCAATATAGCTGAGTTGTTGTTTTAAAGCTAAAGCAGCCTCTTGCCAATTTTGCTCTAATGGCTTGTGATAGAGCAAGCTAATGAGAAGTTCACCACTTAATGTCGATAGAAAATCAACTTGAAATAGCTTATAACGCAGTGCTGGTTTATCTTTAATGGCTATAAGTAAAGATTTCATCGCCTGGTTGATCAGTTTACTAGCCACAGGAAAATCGTCAACACGAAACTTTTCTTTAGTGTCGCTATTAAACATTATGTAGTAAAGATCATTCTCTTGATGCCACACTCTAAACTCGGCTCTTAAACGGTAATTTAATTTATCTGAGGTAAAAATTTCGGCACAAGGCATGTTAAAATCAGAAAATAACTCAGTCATATCATGCTGTTTTTGTAATAATTGAGAGTCGTAATTATCAGGATGAATATGATCAAACATAATGATGCCTTAAAGTTATAGAGAGTGAATAAGAGCGCGAATTCTACCCTTGAAAAAACGATTGTCTAGGTTTATTTCAAAGCATAAAATAAAGGCAATAAAAAAACCTACTAATTTATCACTATACTAGTAGGTTTTTATGTGACTTGAATAAAGATTTAGCTATTAGTCAGTGTCAGTAGATGATTTTTCTGGACGCTCTTTTGCTTCTCTTACTTTTAAGGTGCGTTGTTGAAATTCGCTATCATTAAGTGATGAAATTGCATTGGGCACATCATTAGCTGCCATTTCCACAAAACCAAAACCACGGCGTTTACCTGTATGTTTATCTTTCATTAAGCGCACTGATTGAACACTACCAAAATCGGAAAATAATTCTCGAACAGCAGATTCATTAGCACGGTAGGGCAAATTGCCCACATAAAGAGTTTTTACATCTTCACTACCTGCTAAAGAAGCTTTACTTAAAGTACTTCTTTTTGAAGGCGGATCAATGAGAGGAGCAATAAAAGTAAACAGAAAAACAATACCGGCAACAATTACAGGTGTTAATGTTACATTACTTGCTAGAAAATAAGTGATAATAGCAAAAGTTATTGCACTTACCACGGTTGAGATTTTCGGAGACTTCATAGTATGGATACCTAATTATTATTTTAATAAAGAATTTTTTGTTTTACTTATATAAGCGAAATGCAAAGTAGAAAAACATAAATAAAACAATTCTATGTTACCCCGCTTTTATTATTGTGCAACTATAAGCGCAAAAAATATCCCAATTACGCGGTTTTATGAATTCACTGCACTATTTTTGTGCGTATTGCCGATTATCTATCCGATCAAAAAAAAGTTGTAAAAAAAAGCTTGCGTCATTTTAAAAGATCTCTACAATGCGCTCCAGTTCCAAGGGGTTCAGGCAAAAAGCCTAATCAACTGGACGTTTTGATAAGTTAACTCATTTGATTTAATCATTATAAGCTAACTTAACGTTT
>JASMAS010000090.1 GCA_030754235.1 Litorilituus sp. | reverse complement strand
TCGTCTTAGGTTCAGCGCCATTTGCATCGCTCGCTCAACTAAATCAACCGTCATACGTTTATGGATTGACCAGCCAATAATACGGCGGGAATATAAATCCATCACAACAGCTAGATACATCCAGCCTTGCCCCGTACGAAGTTACGTCACGTCACCAGTCCAAATTTGATTAGCTTGATTGGGATTAAATTGCTGGTCAACGATATTATCGGCAACACTGTGGCTGTGTTTACGCATTGTTGTTACTTTATAAGCAATGCGTTGTTTGACCTTCAAGTCAAGCTTATCCATCAAACGAGTAACTTTGTCACGACCAACCTCAAAGCCTTCTTTACGGAGTTTTTTCATTAGCTGCCGTGAGCCTAAACTTTGTCGACTTTCTTTAAATAAAGCTTTCGTGCGTCGATATAACATTAACTCTGACTCACTGATAACTTTCGGGGGACGATTACGCCAAGCATAATAGCCGCTACGACTGACGTTCATTACTTCGCACTGCTTTTTTACTGGAAAAGTGCCTTCGTTCTGTTTAATAAAGTTAAACTTTACTTCATTTCTCTTGCGAAGAAGGCACTTGTAGATTCAAGTTATCATCGCAACACTCTTCTCAATCATGTGTGAAGGTGTTTTAAATTTCAATGTCTTTCTAGGCCTTTCATTTAATTGGGTAGCAACTTCATTAAGTTTCTCCTGTGAATGTGGTGATAAATCAGTCTTTTTAGGGAAATACTGCCGTATTAAACCGTTTGTATTTTCATTAGTACCTCGCTGCCCTGGGCATTGAGGATCACAAAAATAGACGGGGATACCAATAATCTTAGTCAGTTCAGCATGTTTAGCTAACTCCATCCCTCTATCCCACGTAAGTGATTTTCGATACTGCTCAGGCATGCTTTTAAATGTTGTAAGTAGCGCTTGAAGAACGCATTGAGCATCTTTACCTGCGAGCTTTACTATTATGGTAAAGCGTGATTTTCTATCAACGAGAGTGGCAATATGAGAATTACCTGAGCCTGAAACTAAATCACCTTCCCAGTGCCCTAGCGATTTACGGTTATCAATGTTTTTTGATCTTTCATGAATAGAAACACCATTGATAATATTGATAAAACCTCGGTCACCGCTTCTCGCATGAAATCGACTATGACGCATAGGCCGCTTTCGGCGGAGATGTTGAGTAAACGAATGGTGAATAATTTTTCTTGCTCGCACGTAGAGGGCTTTATAAATGCTTTCATGAAATACGTGCATATATTTTTGTCGAGAGAATTCAATCTTGAGCCAACCTGAGATTTGTTCGGGCGACCATTTGAGTTCAAGCTTTTTAAGGACAAGCTGCTTTAGATTAGGGAAATTTTCAAGCTTACTTAGTTTAGGCCGCTTTGCCATGCGTTTTGCACGATTGTCAGCATCAACAGCTTTGTAATAACGTCTCCCTCGATTACGAGCTACTTCTCTAGATATTGTTGAAGGTGAGCGCTTAAGTAACCGTGCTATAGCTCGTATACTCATCTTCGCAGATAAAGCGACTCTAATTTCTTCACGTTCCTCAAGTGTTAAGTGCGTGCTATTACGACTTATAGCTTTGGGTTTAATACCACCACTTTCTCGTAATACGGTAAAAATAGAGCCTGGGGCAGCTTCAATTATACGGCCTATATCACTAAAACCAGCACCTTGCTTCCATAAATCAAAAATAAGGTTCTTTTCTTCGGGGGTAAATGTTCGTTTTGAGCGTTTCATTTAGTAAACTCCAGCAAGTCAATATATTAGAATAGCTGTTGCTTTGTTCGCTTGAATCTACACTGGCCTTTTTTAATATTTCTTTTTCCATTCGCAGTTGTTTATTCTCTTTGCGAAGTTTCAGCAACTCACTACGCTCATCACCTGCCAAAGTGGCACCTGACTGTTTATCTTCAAACTGCTGCTTCCAACCATAAAGTAAGTTGGCTCTGATCCCTAAAGACTGTGCTGCTTCTGGCACGGTATAACCTTGATCGTTAACTAAAGCCACTGCCTCTTCTTTGAAAGCTTTAGTGTAAGTTTTGTACTGTCGTTTTTGATTCATAAAACACCTCTAATAATTAGGATATTATCCTTTATCAAAGTGTCCTATGCCATTAAACCAGATCACCAATTATTGAAGCTCTATTAAGTAAAAGTGACTTTCAGTACGAGCTAATAAGTGCTATCAAACCAACTTTATTAGGGGGGATTTTAGGCGGCCTGTTAATAGTTGGGTTTAGCCTTATTTCAATACCATATTTACCTGCTGAGTTTATAAAAATTGGTGAACAGCTCAGCCCGCCTTGGTATTCGCGGTTATTGTATGGCGGCATCACTGAAGAGATACTGTTCCGTTGGGGGATGATGTCTTCTCTGGTATGGTTAATGTATAAGTTTATCCAAAAAAATAATGCAGAAGTCAGTTCCAAATATTTCATAATTGCTATTTTGCTTACATCCATTCTATTTGGACTTGGTCATCTACCAGTCATCAACTTATTAGGTGCAGAAATGACTGTAGGGCTGGTAAGTTACATTTTAATAGCTAACAGTTTATTTGGCTTTATTGCTGGATGGTTGTTTTGGAAATACGGTTTAGAGTCTGCTATTGCAGCACATATGATTGCCCATATAGTGATGATGTCCGTTAGTTTATTGGGGTAAAGTAGTGGTCAAAAATAAAGAATCATAAACCTTAATATTTTGGATAATACTTATCTATTAATGTCTACTTTTTTGAGAGACAGTCGATTTGATTTAAGGTCATTATGACTGCTTAGTCTTGGTTTAGCTGAGCTTGTTTTGTCTAGAAGAAAGTAAACTTCTCAACTGAACAAGCTCTATATTTAAGAAGCCTCGGTCATCATAGGGACTTTTTTATGCTTAACAAAAAACTGTAGCTGACCTGTGGCCGCTGAGCTTGGCGTTAGGTATTTAAGAGTTTTAATCAACAATGGAGAATAAAATGAGTAGTAATGAAATGAAAGTTTATGGTGAGTCTTTTGAATATGTTGGATTTTGGTCAAGATTTGGGGCAAGTATAATTGATTCAATTATTATCATAGCTATCACTTTACCAATCTTGTATTTAATTTATGGTGGTGATTACTTCGTCTCTGAAGAGTTTGTCCAAGGCTTTCCAGATTTCATAATTAGTTATGTATTTCCACTGGTGGCTACTATTTTGTTTTGGATTTATAAGTGTGCAACACCGGGAAAAATAGCATTATCAGTTAAAATTGTAGATGCTAAAACTGGAAATAATCCAACTGTAAGTCAATCTATCATAAGGTACCTTGGTTACTATGTTTCTTTAATTCCTTTAGGCTTAGGTTTTTTTTGGGTTGCTTGGGATTCTAAAAAGCAAGGGTGGCATGACAAAATGGCTGGCACTGTCGTTATTCGTCCAAAGAATAAAGGTGTAGAAAAAGTTCAATTCAATGAACAAAATACCTAACAAGTTCCTTAAACGGAAAAATAATTGAGCCTCATCTGCACGAAGTTTTTTGGGATTCTGGCGTTGATGAAACTAGCGAATGGGTAATAGCTTCATTTGAAGATCAAACTCATATCCTAGAATTAAATTATTGGTTAAAGAGCAAAGAAGTTGCAGACTCCACTGAAGCCATTTTTACCGATACTGCTTGGTCTGAGCTTCAGCAAAAAACTTGGGGTGTTCTGCTTAATTCTGTGGCTTTGGTGAAAATACTAAATGATAGAATCAAGATACGTCAGCTCGCCGTTTGGCGGCTGACGAACAAAATATTAGCTCATTTCAGAGGTTAACTCCTCAAGTTCTAGGAGGTCTCCTGGTGTGCAGTCCAGAGCTTCGCATAGAGCTAGTAAAGTTGAAAACCGTATCGCTTTACCTTTACCTCGTTTAAGTGTCGATAAGTTTGCCATGGTAATACCAACCTCTTCCGATAGATCTTTGAGCTTCTTTTTCCTCTGAACAAGTAACAAGTCTAAATTCACCTTAATTGCTTTTGCCATGCTAAATTGTCAACGCTTGTTCTTCGTGTATTTGCGTCGCCTCCTCTAGAATACCTGCCAACACTAATATTGCTACTCCAATAAATATCCCGCCAAGATTTGGCTCAATCGCCGGAGACAAGTGAATAAAAGACGCGACTTCTCCAACGTCATGAATTATTGCTACACCACCCAGGTACTGCAAGATTGACCAGACAATACTTTCAATGTTTAGTATGGGCATGAGCTATCGTGATATTAATAAGCATATTGAAGATATGTACGGCATGAATGTAGCCACAGGCATGATAAGTGCGGTTACTGACAAACTTATTCCTGAGTTAAAAGCATGGCAACAACGGCCTCTAGATAGCCATTATCCGATTGTTTGGCTTGATGCGATTCATTACAAAGTTAAAGAAGATGGGCGTTATATCAGTAAAGCGGTTTACAC
>JASMAS010000089.1 GCA_030754235.1 Litorilituus sp. | reverse complement strand
AAAAAATGCTGGTTTTACCTTACTAGAACTCGTGGTGGTTGTGGCAATAATGGGCTTGATCTCTACCATGGCAATGGATGTTTATACTGATAACTCTAACCAGAAGCGCTTTGAAGCCACCAAGCAACGTTTAGCTGAAATTAAATTTGCCATTATTGGTGATCCTATGATGAGGGTTGGTTCACAAGTGATACTTGAAGGATCATTCTTTAAGGATATGGAACGGCTTCCAAGGAATCTAAATGAGCTAATTGTTTCAAATCTTGAGGATCTTTGCATAGATGAAAATTATATTGCTACCGCTTCAACACAAGTAGCCTGTGATCCTGCGAACACTTGGGTTGAAGCTGATAGTGATGATGATGACATCAACGACCTTTGGAACGGTCCATACCTTCATAACATACAAGCAGTTAACAATGTCCAAGTGTTTCGTGATGCTTGGGGTAATAGTAGTGATGATGATAATTTTGGCTGGATTTTTACTCCGGGAGACTTAGGTTTGGCAGTACAAACCAAGGGCCTTAACCGAGAAGCGGTTGATGACGAAAACTTCAATCAATATGAATTAGTCTACCCCTCTGCTGCTAACCTAAATCTTATTAATAAAGCCGAGCTAGATCGCATTATGCAATTAAAAGGTCTAGCTGCAACTGGTTATTGTGTGGTTCTCGCAGAAAGTACTATAGATTTAAATTTTATAACTCAATCCTTATGTGAAGCAAATAACCTAGTATTACCGTCCCCACCACCAACACACCTTTGGGCAAGCTTTATTTAAGAATAAAAGGGGTCAGAGCCATTTTAAAACTCGTCATTCCCGCACTGTAACCTCAAAGGCATTAGGCGGGAATCTCAGAAAATCATAGATACCCGATTAAGAAACCTCGGGTATGACGGTGGTATAGCAAAGCGATGACGATGCTATATCGAGGGCATGACAAGAGCACAAACCATAAAACAATTTTTAACCACAACAAGGAGACATTATGTCTTTACGCAGTACCTTAGCTCATTCCTTCAAGGAAAGCTTCGCAAAAAAAATAGCACTGATGAGCAGTGTATTATTTTTCACGCTTTTATCATCACTAAATGCTAGCGCTAAAGGCGATTTAACCAAACAAGCGCCCATAGAGGTTAAAGTGGTTTTAGGGGATAAAAACAATGCCATGATGTTTTCTCCTTCCACCATTGAGTTTGAAACAGGTAAGTTATACAAGCTAGTGTTAGAAAACCAAGGGCCAGTAAAGCACTACTTTAGCTCTGACGGTTTATCGCAATCAGTATTAACGCGTAAGGTACAAGTTAATGACGCAAGTGACACGCCAATTGCTGAAATTAAAGGCACCATACGTGAAATTGAAGTGTATCCGGGCTTTCAAGCACAGTGGTGGTTTGTGCCAGTTAAAGCGGGCACATTTCATGATTTGCGCTGTAGCATTAAAGGCCATACTGAAATGGGCATGAAAGGCACTATTATCATTAAATAATACCAAACAATGATAAAAAACAATGATAAAAAACAATAAAAACTATCCGCAATAAACGTACACTCAAACCAAGCATAAGATCTTTTATTTTTTCACAAGGATTGCCCATGACTGATGTTGATTTATTTTTTTTAGCCCGTAGTGTGCATGTGTTAGCGGTAGTGATTTGGATTGGCGGAGTCGCATTTATTACCACAGTATTACTACCGGCTTTAAAGAAATTAGCCTCAAGTGAGCAACGAATTAAATTATTTGAGCAACTCGAGCATACCTTTTCTTGGCAAGCTAAACTCACCACGTTAGCCACAGGTATTTCAGGGTATTATATGCTAGATTTTTTCAACGCTTGGCATCGATATCTGGATATTAACTTTTGGTGGTTGCACTTAATGACCTTAGTGTGGTTTATTTTTACTTTGGTGTTATTTGTGCTAGAACCCCTGTTTTTGCATCGTTGGTTTTTGCAGCAAGCAAAAATAGATAGCGATAAAACCTTTGCCACAATACAGCGCATGCACAATGTATTATTAACACTTAGCCTAATTGCTGTCTTTTGTGCAGTAGCAGGAGCACATGGTTATTTTTAACTGGGTTTCACCAACACCCACTGTGTTGTTAACTGGCAAAAGGAAACTGCCTATTTTTTTTTGTGTCACTTAAGTGTGTTACGGTATTTTTTTGTAACTGCTGTTTTGATAAATAGGTGCTTAGCTGAGAAGGTGCTAGCGGTTTAGAAAAATAATACCCCTGCATTAAATGGCAATTTACCGTTTGTAACCAGTGAAGAGTGTTTAGGTTTTCGACCCCTTCTGCGACTACTTGCATGTGTAAAGCTTGCGCCATGTTAATCATAGCCTTAACCAGTTTTTGTGCGTCTTTATTTTCTTCTTCTACCCCTAATATAAAGCTACGGTCTATTTTTAGCACATCGATCGGAAAATCACGCAACAAAGATAATGATGAAAAGCCCGTACCAAAATCATCCAGAAATATTTTAACCCCTAAGGCTTGAATACTAAGCAAGTTTTCTTTAACTATGGCTTTGTTATCAATTAAGGCTGACTCTGTTAACTCTATTGCCAATAAGTGACCAGGTACATGATGATGCCGCAAGGCTTTAGAAATTTGTTCAACAATGTCACCTTGTGCCAACTGAATTGGGGAAATATTAATACTGATGTATGGACAACACTCTTCGCCATATTTTTCTTTCCACAACGCCAATTGCACGCAAGTTGAGTCAACAAGCCATTTGCCTAGCAAGTGAATTAAACCGGTCTCTTCGGCAACAGTAATAAACTCATCAGGAAAAATCATCCCTTTTTCGGGATGTTTCCATCGGCTTAGCGCCTCAAATCCCTTAAGTTTTTCATTTTCATGAATGGGCTGTAGGTGCAAGCTTAACTGTTCAGTTGCAATGGCATCAGCTAATTCATCTTCAATACTTTGCTTGTGCACTAAGCATTGGTACATATCAGATTGATAAAAAACAACCTGACCTCGTCCCAGTTTTTTAGCTTCATACATGGCAATATCAGCATTGCGAATAATTTCACCTGCCGTCAGTGCAATATCGCTAATAACCGATACGCCAATACTTGCCCCAATGCGGTACTTATTATTTTCAATAACATATATTTGCTCTAAGCGCTTTAAGATACGTTCAGCAAGTAAGCCAGCCTTTGCATGACAATGACTATTACTAAGCAGTACAGCGAATTCATCACCACCAAAACGAAAGATTAAATCGTTAAACCTTGCTGTTTGCTTTAAACGTTGAGCAACTTGTTGCAATAATTTATCGCCAACCAAATGCCCTTTAGTATCATTAACTTTTTTAAAGTGATCTAAATCGATAAATAGCAAACTAAAGCCTTCGCCATTTTGATTAGCTTGCTGAGCGAGCCTATGCTCTAGTTCACTACTTAGCGCCTTCTTATTGAGTAACTGTGTTAAGTCATCATGCGTTGCTTGATACTCTAACGATTCTGTGCGTTCTTTTACAATAGAGTTTGCCCAACGCACTTTATTTATATTTAGCCACACATAAATACCTAGGCATAAGGTCAACGCAAGTATTAATGAGGCAATAGCGTAAGCATAAAGCCGGCTCAGTGATTCTTTGCCGTATTTGTGTAGTTTAATAGTCCATGATTGATTGGCAAAGGGAATCACAGCCTCTAAGCTTCGTTTATCAGTAAATTCAAGGCAAGTATCTACACAGTCATAACGCCACTGGCTATCGTATATTTTCTTACTTTTGTCACTGTTGTTAAAAACCGTAACTTGGTAGTCTTTTGAGTTGGTTAACTCACCCCATAAAGTATCAATAAGTTGATTTATCATCACAATGCCAACAATAAAGCCGCGCAGACTCCGTGTTGGTTTATTTTCATTTTTAAAGACGGGTAGTAGTAATCTATAACCCAGTTCGTTTTGTTCATTGTAAAAATTTGCACTTTTAATCGTTCTGCTCTCTATAGCATCGACCATACTAGTGGCTATCGCGCAGTCACTACTTAATTGCAGCCCTAGTTCATGGCCAATTAAATTAGCAGGTTGAGCAAAAAGTACCGGAAACAGATGACCAAGGTTACTGGCATTACAACGACTTACAGCATCGTTCTTGGTGCGAATTTGAAAATCGAAAACGCCATTGGATCGAACATAGTTTTCAAAATGATTCACTTGTTCTATAGCTACCGCAGGTGCCCACTCAACTCCCTGCATACCAGTGTTTTGAATGAAGTCGCTATTGATCAGCTGCGCAAATTCTTGTTGGGTGAGTTGATCTTTAATATCAAGCAAGCTTTTTGTTGCCATAAAAACTTTATCAATAGCGGAAATAGCTTGTGTTAAGCTAGTAACCTTATCTTTAAAGCTCATTTTAAATTGCTGTTGGCTGTGCTGCTCTTCATAATAGTTAATAGTTAAGAATGCTGAATATGCCAGAAAAAAACCTGAAAATAACAAAAAAACAACACCATAAGTATAAGTGTAAAATGTCTTTTTTTTCTGTGGCTTGTTTGAAATGCGATTCAAAAATCACCCTACCTTAGGTGTCATATAGCTGTCCATCATCGTCCTTAATAAAATAAACATCCTGTTTATAAATGAATACTATACATAATAGCAAAACAATGATTTAATGCAAATGATTATCATTTGCGGCAACAGCTTTAAAGGAATATTGTGAAAAGTACAATGTTAATAACTCGTTTTATCTGCCTATGTTTTAGCTTACCTATTATATCTAACTGTCTTGCTGGGCAAGAGGTTGTCAATGTCTATTCCTTTAGGCAAGCAGAGCTTATTAACCCCTTAATTGAAAAATTTCATGCAAAGACAGGGATTAGGGTAAATATTGTCAGTGGTAAAGCTGATAAATTAATGCAGCGACTGATTAAAGATGGCAAAAATAGCTTTGCGGATGTGTTGTTAACTGTAGATGTAGCAAGGTTAGATAAAGCGAAAGAACTTGATTTAATTAAACCCATTTATTCATTAGCTTTAATGGAGAATATTCCCGCCCATTTACGAGATCCAGAAAATTTTTGGTTTGGTTTATCTTTGCGCGCTAGAGCAATTTTTTACGACAAACAAAGCATTAAAGCAACTGAGATACTTAATTATAAAACATTGTTAGCGCCTAAATGGCAAGGAAAAATATGCAGTCGCAAAGGAAGCCATCTTTACAATCGCTCTATGATAGCAAGTTTTATTTTCCACTATGGTCAAAACTGGACTAAGGATTGGGTAGGTAAATTTAGTAATAACCTAGCAATGCGACCTAATGGTGGAGATAGAGATCAGCTTAGAAATATAGCCCGGGGAGAGTGTAAAATAGCCATCGCAAATAGCTATTACTATGGCATGCTTTTCGCCAGTGATAAGCAAAGCGATCGTAATGTTTATCAAAGAGTGGGTATTGTTCTGCCAAAAACTAAAAAGATAGGTACCCACGTAAATATAAGTGGTGCAGCCCTAACCAGTGCAGCAAAAAACAAGGTAAACGCGATAAAGTTTATTGAATTTTTAACCACTAAAGCAGCACAAAAAATATACGCAAACAACAATTTTGAATACCCCATTCGCCCAGACATGCCCATTGGGTCTTTACTGAGTTCTTGGGGTAATTTAACCGCTGATACTCAAGCAGTTCATCAGTTACCAAACTTTCATCAGCAGGCTGAAGAAATTATTTTGCAAAGTAATTGGTAGTTGGTAGTTGGGCGATGCTCGCAGAACTAAACCAACAGCATAGATAAAGCCCAAGACTTTATTCACGTTGTTATCTAACCATCATTTAAACATTAGAGCAAACCACCAAACCGTATCCCAAGACATAATCAATGAGGGGCGTTTGATAAACTGTATTCGTCTTTGTAATAAAAAGGCGATATTACTTTCATGTTCAATTAATAAATTTGCCGTTGCAGGGTTTGCTTCTGCCAATTCAATGTCAGGCCATTGTTCAATAGTATGTTGCCCGTTAGCGAAGTTAGTTGGCTGATTTTTATATTCAGGCAAGCGTAAGCGATATTTTTGTTATCGCACATAACTGCCATAGGGATCCCAGCCCACAATATCATCATCACTGTCAATACCATCTGGCCCTTGTGACCAATAATCAATAAGGTCATAAGTACCCGGATTTTTATATTGATAAGCATGTCCCCAAGGATCTAATAACACCGTTGATAAATACCCCTTATCAACAAGTATTGCTATGCCTTGTGTAGTAGTTGGTGCAGGTTCATTTAAGTCAAGCGTATAAGCACCAACCGCATTTTTTATTAAGCGTAATTCTTGCCTCGCTTTTGCCTCTTTTAGCTCATGTGCTGTAGGCACTTTATCGATAAAGTGCCCAACCAACAAAGCAGAAATAAAAATGAAAAGTAAAATCACCATACCTTCAATTAAACTAAAACCTGCTAGGTGCTTTTTATAAGTTGTCATGATTATTTAGCCCTTAAATAACATTATCAATATTGATAATGGTTTTCTTCATAATAATTGGCGGAATAATCACCCCGTCAAGGTTAGGTGCTGGTACTAGGTTTTTCTTTATATTTTCAACTATGGGTTGTAGTGCCAAGCGATACCATAAAGTTACCTCGACGGTTAATTTACCCTGCACATCAGTTGGTAAATTAATAACATAAGGCACATGGTCTGTTTCATTTGGTCGAATAGGTTTTCGTTGGTAGTACATTTTTTCAACATCGAAAAGTATGTGGCGATCAATCAGATTGTGCTCTTTATCTAACATGGTTTTAATGTACATAACCGCGTTGGGATCTGTGACACCTTTTTCTTGATCAAACCAACCAGAGTGGTACACGTTATTACCTGCTTCATCCGTTGCTTTTACCTCAATCCACATATGACGTTGATCTAATGCACCTGTCGGCAAATAATGACCTGCACCGGAGTTAGTGATTGAAACATCTAAACGAAGCTGTTGATTATTTTTACTCGGTTTTTTGCGAACCTTAAGATCTGCCGCTTCTTTTAATAAATCTAAAATAAGTGCTTGTTGCTTCTTCAAGTCTGTTAGCCATTCTTCGCTGGTCATAAAAACATTGCGACCTGGGAACCAACCACCACGTAAATCAACTAATAATTTATCTGGAATAGCTCCTGCTGCAGTTAACAGATAATTATTACCCACAAATCGGTGAGAAACCTTACGTTTGGGTCTTTCACCACGTTTTAAGGCTTGAATATATTGGGCGGGCTCAGGGTGCATATGACAATTTTGACATTCTATTCCTTGCTCGGCATAACTACTTAAACGCCACTCATCAAAGGTTTCTTGAAAATGTAAAGGGAAGTCACCATTGACTCTTGTCGGCCTGATTTCGGTATGACAGGTACCACACATTTCTGATTCACCCATCATAGGGTTATGACTTTTCGCCTGCATAGAAAGCGCATGTTGCTCTGGTGCTGCCATAATTAACGACGGTGACATGTAGCGTTTAATTTCATTAATATTCAAGGTTAAGCCTGCATTACCCGCAAGAGGATCTGCCTTGGTAGCGGTATGACATAAAATACAGGTAGCACCTTCTTCTAAGGCTTCATTTGGACCCACAGCCACAACAGGCGTGCCTTCACCGGCTAAAATACCTAACGGTTCATGACAACCATCACACCAGCGAATTTTTTCTGTCGCATATTCTCCACCATTTTCACTGTTTAATTCATTTTCTAATATTGAACCTTCATAAATCGCATCAGGACCTGTAATTGCGTGTATTGAGCTTGCCCATTCTTTATATTCTTTTTCGTGACACTCGGCACAATAAGTCGCTGAAGGCACTGAGCGCCAGTTAACTAGCTTGTGATCTTCTGTTTGCCATTCAGAGGGGTAAAAAGGACTGTTGTTAGTCCATGGCATGGAATACTCAGTTAAATCTGTACCCACTTCAATACCATCATTTTTTTGCCAAGGTAAAAAAACGGTTAACAGCATAAACCCAACCACAGTGATGATAGTGGTGAGCAAAACCCTAAAAATGGGGCGAGTTATGACTAAATTAACTTTCATTATACTTTTCCCACTACACTAACGTTTTAACACGATCCATAACATGTGCCACATAAATACTGGCACCATTAATATTGACAAAGATTGATGGCAGGCATTAAGTATTTTTTGCAAACCATAGCCATGAAGTTCAACCGTACCAAAATGAAATGAAATAGCAGGAAAGGTAATATATAAACCAGTAAGTAAAGCCCCTAATAGCAACCACGTTAATATTGCCCCCAAAACACGTTGCTGCCACTGCTGTTTATTAGCACTCTCTTTACGCTTTATGCGCCAAGGGGTTAAAAACTGCCACCATTGCACTTTTTTGTCTTTTAAATGTAAAAAGAAAAACACCATAAACATAATAGTGCTACAAAGCCCAGCGGCAAGATGTAATACCATAATGCTTTGAGAAGCATTCCAATTAACATCATGTGGTACTAACAAATACCAAAAGCCACTGGTAATGGTCAAAGTTAATACTATTAATAAAGCCCCAAGAATTGCCTGCAAGTTTTGATAACTTTGTGTACGCTTTTCTTGTGCATCTTCAGCGATGGTTAATTTAAAGAAGCTCATAACAGATATATCTATTTACGAATGATAATGAAGCGCAATTACATCATTAATGCTGACTATAAATTTTGATCTAAAACAAGACAAAAGCTTATAAAAATTGTGGACATTTTCAGCGAAAATATACTTAAAACGCTAAAAAAGGTAAAGATCACAAAAAGAGAATGAAAGGGCAAGACCAACCATGATGACCGTCTTGCCTATTGACAAATATCACACTTACTCGGGTAACAAGCGCAATGATTATTTTATAAATTATTAATGAAATTTATTAATAGCTGTCGATCAGATTGGGTTAAATGCATGTAATTTTGTTTGGCTTGTTCACCCTCACCACCATGCCACAAAATAGCTTCTTCAACATTACGGGCTCTACCGTCATGCAAGTAATTTGTATGACCATTAACTGTTTTGGTCACTCCTATTCCCCACAGTGGTGCTGTTCGCCACTCTTGCTGTGTGGCTTCAAAATCTCGCCGACCAGATAAGCCTTCTCCCATATCATGCAAGAGTAAATCAGAATAAGGGCGTATTAATTGATTTTCTAGACGTGAAATTTCATGCTCTCCTGTCATCACTTGCGATTTATGACAATTTTCACAGCCTATTTGATGGAATAATTGTTCGCCTTTTTGCACTAAAGGGTCATCCATATTTCGACGATATACCACACCAAGCAGTTGTAAATAGGTTGTCACATCAGACAATTGCCCAGGAGTTAATTCAAAATCTAAGCTGTCGGTTGCTGCTAAACAGGCCGTCTGTTCAGGTTCACAATTTTGTCTACTTTTGTGGCGTTTGCTTTGATCATCATGGCGATATAAAAATAATGGGTTATTTACCCCCATATCATTATATGCCGCAGCGGCTGACTGCTGACGAATATCAAAAGCATTGGCTTTCCATGAAAAGCGCCCTAGGATTTTTCCACCACGCTCAAGATCCCAGACATAGTTTGGCCGTCCAGAAATACCATCACCATCACTATCTTCTGGATCTGCCCAAGATAATATAGTTTCTTCAGGAATCGCTTCTAATAAACCTAAGCCATGTACAGGTGGCGCCATACGTAATTCATAAACGGTATCTTTTGGCATTTCACCGTACGCGAGTTCGGTCAATAAAAACTCAGGTCTACGCAGTGAATAAACTGTTCCATCAGGAAGTTTTCCTGTATGTTCTACCCAATTAATACGTGCTTTTGCTTCAGGTTGAACTCCCTCAATTGCTCGATCACCAATTTGATGACCATAGCCTTTAGGGCTCATTGGTTCGCCATAAGGACCAACACCAGGCACAGAGACTCGAATAAAGCCACCATTAAGTATTTCATTTGGCCCTGCCGGTGGTTTTGCTCGACCATCACCAAGGTGGCAGCTTTCACAAGAAGCCTGATTAAAAATTGGCCCTAAACCGTCAGCATTGTAGCTAAAACCTGGACGCTGTGCTGGAGCATAAGGCCGCTCAAAAATACCATCTCCTCGATCAAAAGCGGCAGACAACCCCCATGAAAGGTTAGGGGCTTCTTGCTCAAAAGCTTTTTCTTTTGAGTGAAAATGAGTTAAATCGCCAGCACTCAAACTTGCGGGTAATTCTTTATCTAAATAACTCATATCTGCATCACCATAACCGGTGAACGGTAAAAATACCGTTGTATATATTTGACGACCAAGAAATAATAAACAAATAGCTAAAATAACTAGCCCTAAGCGCAACAAAGTATATTTACTTTGAATGTCAGTTGTTATCTCGGTTTCAGCTTGAACTTGTATATCTGACATTTTTTATTCACACACCTTCACACACGCACCATCACCTAAATAACTCTCTTGTTTGCGCGTTAAAAACACTCTAAATAATGCTAGACATAAACCAAAAATAGTTAACCATAAAACATAACCAAATATTAATGTGAGGTAGGTTGACTCTGTTTCTATCCAGACACTAAAGAAAAAGTACGCGTACCAAGAGCCACCAGCAAAGACAGGCCCTAACCACATGCTAATTTTTTTATATTGCATCGCAAAAGCATTACAGACAATGACAGTAAAAATGGTTAACCGCATTAAAAACTCAGGATTATCAGTCCAATAAATAAAATTATTGACATGATAGTGATAGATCACCATGGTAATTTCTGACACTATCACTAAAACCATACCAACGCGTAGCACAGTGTAAACAATATGCATCATGACATTTTGCGACTTTTCAGTATGCCCTTTGGCAACGACATAGAAATAAAAAGTCATCGCAATACTAGAAACCCCAAGGCAAAGCCCTACGGTGTATGTTCTAAAAAGAGTAGCAAGATAATATAGTTCAAGTTCAGACATGAGTAATCATTACCATAAAAGTATTTAACGATATTTTACCTAGACGCACCAAAACAGTAAACACAAATGATAACCATTTTTATTTCAGTCGAATTCGTTAATCACTAAATATGTGCTTGTAAGATTTGTCATCTTTGATTTTTCAGTTAGAATAGAAATTCATCAAAAGTAAGGAATTTTCTATGATTCAGCCACAAAAAATAATAATAGCTGATGATCACCCTCTGTTTAGACAAGCGCTATTAGGTACGTTAAAAGCGAAACTCAATAATACGCAATGGGTAGAGGCGGAAACTATTGACGAATTAGAACAACGACTACAAGATAATAATGATAGTGACTTATTGCTACTTGACTTAAATATTCCGGGAGCACATGGCTTTAATACCCTAATTCATGTGCGTAATCACTTCCCACAAATCCCCGTTGTTGTTGTTTCGGCTCACGAAGATCACAGCACCATCAGTCAAGCGATGAGTTACGGGGCTGCAGGTTTTGTACCCAAATCAACCCCTGTTAATGATATTTTTACTGCCATAATGGCGGTTCTGTCGGGTGACGTTTGGCTGCCAGCTTCATTTCAAAACACCCAATCTGATAGTAACAATAGTGATATCGCAGAGCGTGTAGCTAGCTTAACACAACAGCAATACCGCATTTTAATGATGTTTGCTCAAGGTCTACTCAATAAACAGATAGCCTATGATTTAAATGTTTCAGAAGCGACAATTAAAGCACATGCCACCGCAATATTTCGCAAGCTAAACGTTCGCAACCGCACTCAAGCAGTCATTGCTATTAGTCAGCTAGATTTGAGCGAAGCAGATTTCACTTCATCATAATCAACTAAAGCTAGTAGCATTACTAGTTTTGACAATAACTACGCATCATTCACCACAACCCGCAAAATAACCACATACAAAACAATACATTATAAAATAAAACCAAAAAAAATAATGTTAGTGTCAACCATCCTTTCCTTCACACGTTTTAACTAGGGCATGCAACAAAACATTGTTGTCAGTTAATAAAAAGTCGCTAGGAGAATATAATGGAAAGAATAAAAAAAATATTTTTACACCATATTGATCAAGAAAGTAATTTATTATTCGAGGGAAAATCAACATTTCTCATCAATGGAATTTTAATCACTTTAATACTAACTTTAAGCCTATTTTTAGGTGGTTGCGGCGAAAGCAGCATAGAAACACCAACACAAGAGCTATTACCTGAGGATACAGGACAGATAATGGTGATTTTACGCGATGATGAAGAAGACTTCTTATCTTATGATATCGATGTTTTATCTATCGATTTAGTCAAAGTAGACGGTACGCAAGTTAGTGTTGCCCCTGCAAGTGCACGAGTAGACTTTATTCAGTATACCGATTTATCTGAATTATTTTCAATGAATACGCTGCCAACAGGTAGCTATAACCAAATTACTTTCACACTAGACTATAGTAATGCAAACCTTATCATTCAGGATGAAAATGGTGATAGCTATCAGGCAACGGCACAAAATACAGACGGCGAAACAATGACAACCTTGGCTTTAAGTTTAGTACTTGGCGATGATGAACCTTTAGTGATTAGTAAAGGAAAAATATCCGCATTAACTTTAGATTTAGACTTAGCCGCCACTAATCAAATCATGTCTTTCACTCCTGCAATTGTTCAAGTTGAACCTTTTGTTAACGTGACCTTAGGCATTGATGAGGATCGTGAACACCGGGCAAGAGGCTTACTGCAAAGTGTTGATAGTGATAATAATATACTTACCTTAGCGGTTAAGCCTTTAAGAAAGCGCCTAGGTGAATTTGGTGAAATCACCATTCATCTTGATGAAAAAACTTTATATGATATTGACGGTGAAGAGGTTGCCAATAATGATGCATTAGCTAAATTAGCTAGCTTATCTATTGACACACCTATAGTTGCATTTGGCTCAGTAGAAATAATCGACTCTGTGCGCACCTATATTGCCACCAAAGTACTTGCCGGTTCTAGTGTGGCATGGGCAGGGCAAGATGCCTTTAGAGGAGTCGTTACGGCTCGTAATGACGATGAAATTACCATCAGCGGCGTGGTACTGTCTCCAGAAGATAAACAAGCAGTGCATAGTAATAATTTAGTGCTTAGCATTGATGACAGCACACAGTTCATTGGCTTTAATCAACAACCAATTTCCGCTGCGAGTTTAAGCGTTGGCCAACATATCAGAGCCTTAGGTGAATTTGATGATGTTGCTACATTCAACAGTGCGAATAATATTGTTCATATTAAACTGTCACAACTTACTGGCCAAGTTGTACAAACCGACCCCTTAGTAGTTGATATTTTTAGGTTTAACAGAAAGCCTGTTGCTAGTTATAACTTTACTGGAACTGGCTTAACCACTGAACAAAATGCAGATCCTGACCATTATGAAATTACTACCAACAACTTAACGATTGATGGCTTAGCAGATCAAGATTGGTTAACAGTACGTGGATATGTTAGCGACTTTGCTCAAGCACCTGATGATTTTAAAGCCAGCAGCCTAATTAAAAAAGAGTTAACACAAGCCACAGCAAACTTTAAAGCAACTTGGCAAGAACCAACGGCTAGCGTTACGGTTGATAGTATCACTTACCAAATTAACTGGGACTCAACCAATGCGGAGCAAGCCATGCATATACGTGGGGTTCCAGGTAATTTGGCTGATGACAATATCATTCAAGCAATTAGTAGCGACGATGAAGGCCGATATGCTATTAAAGAACGCGGCGTGAGCATTAGATATTTTGCTATTTATGCTGACTTTGCTAACGCACTTATTGCTGAACTAGACAGTGGTAAATTAGTACAACAAATTAGTAGCAAAGGGAACTATGATGAGGAATTACAGGGTATAAAAGCACTAGCTGTGAGTATAATTTTACAGTAAGGTGGTTGAACTTGCATTCGAGGGGAATATCACCCTTGAATGCATTAATTACCTTATGTCTAACATTATTTTTTGGAGGTATGCTTGACCAGTTCACTTGCTCAGTTTCTGGCTAGCGTTGATAAAAAGGCATATAAGATGGCAAATATCGCGACATTAAATTCTCAAGATGCATTAGACATAGTGCAAGATACTATGGAGAAAATGGTGCGATACTATAGCAATAAACAGCCTAAAGAGTGGCCAGCACTGTTCTATAGAATATTACATAACAATATTATGGATTTTCATAGAAAGAAAAAATTTAGAAATTTATTCTTTTTCTGGCAACAAAATGATGAAAAAAGTTATGATGATCACAGTGCTTTTTCAACAGCAGAAGACGACCCTGATCTCTTAGTAATAAAATCGGAGAATATTGATCACATGTTAATTGCAATTGAATCCTTACCTGCGAAACAGCAACAGTGCTTTTTATTACGATGTTGGCAAGGATTTTCTGTCGCAAAAACAGCACAAATAATGACCTGTAGTCAGGGAACAATTAAAACCCATTATTCACGTGCGGTAGTAAAATTGAAAACACAGTTGGAGAATCTAGATGTCTAACACTATTGAAGTACAAGCAAAAGTGTCTTTGGATACCAGTATTGAGCAACTTGAACCAGGTGTTGAACAAAAACTCGCCAACATTAGACACCAAGCACTTAACCAAGCCAGTAAAAAAAGCATACCTTCTTTGTTATTTGGCAAAAGTATGGCTTTAAGTGCATGTTCTCTAGTGGTTGTGGCACTATTATCATCTTATCTGTTTAATAGTGACAACAAGATAACTCCGCCCTTATTAACACAGCATGAATTGCAGGAAGATCCAGAGTTATTAGCTGAATTAGAGTTTGTCTATTGGTTATCAGAAGAAGAATATGAAGAAATTATACTGTAGCGGTTTTGCTCTAATTATGTGCACTAGCATAACCACTCATGCCTTTGCAAATAAAGCGGTTAAGATACCGGCCTTAGAAACTAATTTTCTCTTATATCTTGCCGAAATGGATAATATAGACAATCAATGGTTTGATCCATTAACCCTAGAGCAAGCCACTAATGAACAAAATAGTAAAGCAACCGAAAATAACGAAGTTAACAAAGCAATGAACGTAACAGTCCCCTTCCCCACAAAAAATGAAAATGCCACTGATGAAGGAGTAAAATAATGTTAAAACATATTGTTTTTTATTTTTCCATGCTCTTTAGTTTACATGTTATTGGCGCTGAACAAAAAAGTATTCAATGGCAATCTTTAAATACTAACCAACAACAAGTGCTCGCTGCTTTTAAACATAATTGGGCAGAGCTTAATAACGCTAAGCAGCAGAAATTGCTAAAAGGTGCCAACAATTGGCTAATCATGACGCCTAATGAACGTCAGCAAACAACAAGTAACTATAAAAAATGGCAAAGCCTATCGCCTGAAAAACAAGCTCAATTAAAAGCAAAATACCTTGAGTTTAAAGAATTACCACTAGCAACCCAAAAGCAGCTGCGTAATACTTATACAAGTTATAAGTCACTTTCTAGTGAAAAAAAGCAAAAATTACGACGCAAATGGCAAAATCTTAGTCCCGAGCAAAGAAGAAAATTAAAAGCAAGAATGAAGTTAAAACGTAAATTTAACCATTAAAACTCCCAACCAAAACCTATTGAGACATAATTTGCAGAGTTTGAGCCAGCATAAAGTCTATTTACATTGACATCCATAGAAAAATTATCGGTAATGAAAACCGTTAGTGCTGCGGCTAACGTTGTGGCACTGTTGCCTGTTAAAGGCTCTCGGACCTGATCTTGTGAACGGGTTCGTCGACTAACACGCGTAGAGCCTGAAACAGTGTTTAATAAATAAACATCATCTCCTGCCACTACATGGGTAAACCCTAGTTGCATTGAAGGCACAAAAGTAATTTGGCTCCACGACCAAAATGTTGAACAAGATAACAGGCTGCTCGCAAACCAACTACTCATGCTTTGATCAGTTAATTCTCTTGAAAAAAATTGATGGTTAGCACCGTTAACCACTATTCTTCCATCATAACTTGCTTGTTGAGAAAGGTGAGCAGCCCCCATATCCAGTGTTAGCCAAAAGTCGTCAAAATCAAAATCTCGGCTAATATTTACAGCAATAGATTGAGAATTAATCTCTTCAAAGTATGTAAATTTATCCAACTTTTGGGCCTGAGATATATCAAGTGCTTCTTTACTGGCTAGTTCAAAGTTTATATTTTGATAAGCAAGTGAAAAGGTATAGTGCTGATAAAAGTAATGAATATCGCTATGATAATCTTTTTGCTCAGCCTCAATGGAAATTAGCGGTGACACTTGCGAGGCATTAACGTCACTATACTGGGCTCCTAAACTAATAGACCACTGCTCATTGAAGGAGTGTGAAATATCAACACCATAGCCATTTGCAGTAATGCTACGATTGGAGTTATACAAAGGCACTTCTAACGCTTGACTGTCAACAATCACTCGAATTGAAGCAGCAACAACTGAATTAACATAAAAAACAACCACCAAGGGAAGCGCCAATACAACAGCAGAGTGTTTCATATCTTATACCTAAAAATATATTAGGACTTCATTGTTAACAAACTCAGCGCTAAGAGCAACTAAATAATGAGCAGCTAATCAACATAGTCTATTTGTAATTTCTGCGCTAATTTAGCACTCATCATTGCCCTTAATGCAGCAGGTTTAACCAATTTACGCATATACTCCACATCAGCAGCTTGTGCTTTTTGTCCAATATCTCTTTCTGTAGTCGCGGTGATAAGAATGGCAGGAATATAATGATTACACTGTTTACGTATATCAGCAATTAAGGTTAAACCATCAGCTTGCTCGCCTGCAGGCAACCCTTCTTGATAGCCTAACTGATAATCGACAAGTAAAATATCAATATTGCTTTGATGATTTTCAAATTCTTGCAAAGCACTTTCTCGAGAATCGGCCGCAAGAATATTACACTGCCATGCTGATAGCAGCTCTACCATGCCACTTAACACATCAGGATCATTATCAATACAAAGCACGGTAATACCTTTTAGCCCCATATTAATAAAAGGAGCCTGCTGTATCGGTGCCTGCGATAGTTGACAAGCTCTTTCAACCGCAATAGAGAACTTACATCCTTGCATTTCACGTGATTGTAAGCTCAGTGAATGTCCCAACAACTGCGCTAAAGACTGAGTAATATTTAACCCCAAACCCAAGCCTCTACCCGACTGGCTTCCTGGGGTATCTAGCTGAGTAAATTGCTCAAAAACTAGGCGTTGTTTATCCGCAGGGATCCCTGGGCCATTATCCAGTACTTGAATAATCACTTTATCACTAAAGACTCGCGCCCCTAATAATACTTTACCGGGACTAGCATAACGAAAGGCATTACCGACCAAATTTTGAATGATGCGTCTTAATAAGTTTTTATCAGATTTCACCCACACCTTAGAAGCCACTAACCGAAACTCTACATTTTGCTCAATGGCTAAAGCTGAAAACTCTTGTGCCAAATCATCAAACAAGTCATTCAGTGCGAAAACGTCAATATTCGCGGTAATATTACCGCTATCTAA
The DNA here is from genome assembly GCA_030754235.1 of Litorilituus sp. GTDB lineage: Bacteria > Pseudomonadota > Gammaproteobacteria > Enterobacterales > Alteromonadaceae > Colwellia. Next base: position 2,827 of record JASMAS010000089.1, on the reverse strand, counting down.
ACGAGCAATATCAGCTAAATCAGCTAATAAATTATTCGCAGCCTTTAAAGAACGATCAATATTATCAACTTGTCGCTGTTGTTCGCGTGTTAAATTATTTTGCTCACTTAACGCCGAGGTAAACAATCGAGCGGCTTCCAAAGGCTGCATTAAATCATGACTACACGCTTTTAAATATTGGCTTTTGGTAATATGGGCCTGTTCTGCTTTTTCATGTGCTTTCGCCAAGGCCTCATTAGTTTTTGCCAAGGTTAACGTACGCTCATAAACTCGTGTCTCTAGATCTAAATTCGCTTCTTTCAATACTTGCTCTGCTTGACGGTAAGCGGTTATATCCGAAAACATCATCACAAAACCACCATCGGGCAGAGGATTGCCCTCTATACGTATGGTTTGCCCATTCGCCTGTTGGCGCTCAGAGCTATGAGGACTACCTTTACGTAAGTATTCAAGCCTTCTAAAGACTTGATTATCAATATCACCTGCACCACACAAACCTCGTTGAAGATTATGGCGAATTAAGCTCTCAACAGGGCTTCCGACATAAATTAACTCGGGGGGGTATTCAAATAAGTCTAAATATTTTTTATTCCAAGCAACAAGTTTTAACTCTTTATCAACAATAGAAATCCCTTCTCCTGCATTTTCAATAGCACTTTGCAGTAAGTTTTGTGAAAATTGTTGCTTTTGACTGGAAGCGTCTTCTACCAATACGGCTAGCTCATCCAAGGCAATATCTCTACCGTCCAAAGCGGATGATAATACCAAGCGCGCTGACGAAGCTCCCATCACCATCGCTAAGGTGTTTTCAGTATGCTGAAGCAATAATTGATTATAAGTTGCATTACCTAGTTGTTTTTTATTATGGGAAGATAAGAATAGGCTAAAACTAGATTTAGCTTTTTTTTCACCCACAAAGCGTGATGACAGTAATTCAAGTTCTTGAACGTCAAGCTGTCGTTTTTTTTCGACTTTTAGCATTGATGGAGATTGCCACTCTAAGAAAAGAGAAGCTTGAACACGCTCTTGTACACTTTGTCGACTAATTTGTGATAGTGCCCACATAACAATAATGTTCGCACCTAAGCTAAACAAAGTTGCGGTTGATTTAGCGGGCAAAATGCCTTCTGCAAAAGGAGAGGTATACAAGCCAAATTGAGGAAAAAAACTTAAACTTAACCATAAAATAAAGCCGATTAATATGCCAGCATAAACCCCCATCAAACTCGCTCGTCGCCAATAAAAAGCCACCACTAATGCTGGCGTTAACTGGGCAAAGGCACCAAAAGCAACTTCTCCCATAGACGACAACGTATCTGGAGATGCTAAAATAAAGACACCATAGCCAGACAAAATAACAAATAATATAAGTAACTTACGAATACCTAATAAACGCCGTCTAAAGTTATCATAATTGGTTTGTGCAACTTTTTGACGACGATATAACAGCGGGAAAACAATTTCATTGCTCAACATAGTACTTAGTGCAATAGCAGAGATAATGACCATAGAACTAGCCGCTGAAACAGCACCTAAAAAGGTAAATAACGTTAACCAAGTGTGACCTCCTACTCCGGGTAAAAATAACACATAGGCATCTGAAGGTACTGTATCTCCTAAGAGCAACTGCCCTGCCAAACCTAAAGGCGCAGCAAAAAAAGCAAAAACGAGTAAATATAAAGGGAAAACACGCCTGCTAAGCCAAGTATCTTTTTGATCTTTAAGCTCAACAATCATCACTTGAAACTGCCTTGGTAGAGACAAAAAAGCCGCCATAACAATCACTAACATAGCCAACATAGCGCTGATATTACTGGGGGTCATTTGCTCAGACAGTTTTTCTGAACCGCCCGATTGCTGCCAAATATCCATGGGGGAATCAAACAATGAATAACAAACAAATAAACCAACAGCAATAAAAGCAACCAGCTTAATAAGCGATTCAAATGCAATCGCGAGCATCACCCCAGGATGTCGCTCAGTGACATCAATGCTGCGGATACCAAACAATACCGTAAAGCCTGCTAGCACCACACTTATCACTAAACCAATGTGCCAACTATTTAGGCTCTGATCTATTTGCAGTTGTTGAAAAGAGTACACCATAGCTTTTAACTGCAAAGCGATATAAGGCATAGTGCCAACAAAAGCGACTAAGGTCACAATAATGGCTAAATTATGCGATTTACCAAAACGCGCCGCCAGTAAATCAGCAATAGAGGTTAAATTCAGTTTTAAACTAACCCGTATAATGCGCTGAATAAAAGGCCATGCAAAAATAAACAGTAGAATTGGACCCATATAGATAGGAACATGAGACAGAAAGTTAGTCGCCGCTTGCCCTGTTGTGCCAAGAAAGCTCCAAGAAGTACAATAGACACCCAAGGTTAAGGCATAGATAATGCTTTGTCCTTTACCCGCTAATTGGTGGCGATATTTATCTCCTAAAAATGCAATTAAAAATAATAAGCCAATGTAAATGATACTTATAGTGACTAACTGCCAGTTTGGGAACATAACTTGTCTCTGTGTGTTTTTTTAAAATAATTCATTAACTCTAAAACAATTAACCATACAATATAAGCAAAAAATACACATAGTTAAAGGCGACTTTTAGCTACTTTGTCCGTAAATAACTAGGTATTATTAACAAAACTTTGTTAGGCTGCTGTGCGAACCAAGGCGTGCGATTTTATTTATAGCGGTTAATAAGCAATGGATTATTTAACACATATGAATAACGGTTATAGTTTTGACTATTAGTTGGTGCCTGCATATTCGGTTCAGCCTGCAAGAATCGACCAAGAGTTGGATCGTAGATCCGACC
>JASMAS010000088.1 GCA_030754235.1 Litorilituus sp. | reverse complement strand
GAAGATTTACAACAGTGCAGGTGAAGTCAAAGCTATGCTAGTAAAAGGTGGCGCTAAAGCTGATGATATTCATGGCGTGGATGCCTTATCTGGTGCTACGTTGACCAGTAACGGTGTAACTCGCACATTACAATTTTGGTTTGGTGAAGAGGGCTATGCAACCTTCATTGCTAAATATCGTGCAGGGGGTGTTAACTAATGTCATCTGAAGCAAAAAAGGTTTTAACTCAACCTATTATTGATAACAACCCTATTGCCTTACAAGTACTCGGTATTTGTTCAGCATTAGCGGTAACCAGTTCAATGGCTAATGCCTTAGTTATGACACTAGCGGTTGTAATGGTAACTGCTTTTTCAAACTTGTTTATCTCAATTATTCGCAATCATATCCCGTCAAGTGTACGCATTATCGTGCAGATGGCTATTATTGCGTCATTAGTTATTGTCGTTGACCAAGTACTTAAAGCCTTTTCTTACCAATTATCCAAAGAACTATCGGTATTTGTAGGTTTGATTATTACTAACTGTATTGTTATGGGCCGCGCTGAAGCTTTTGCTATGAAAGAAAAGCCAGGGGTGAGTTTTATGGACGGTATTGGTAACGGTTTAGGGTATGGTTTTATCTTAATGACGGTGGCTTTTTTCCGTGAATTGCTTGGATTTGGAACTCTTTTCGGGTTTGAAATTTTACCATTAATTCAAAATGATGGTTGGTACCAAGCAAATGGTTTATTGGTTTTACCATTTAGCTCATTCTTTATTATTGGTTTTATTATCTGGGCTATTCGCCAGTATAAGCCAGCACAAGTTGAGAAGGACTAATCGAAATGGAATATTATTTAAGTCTATTAGTTAAAACGATTTTTATCGAAAACATCGCCCTATCTTTCTTTTTAGGAATGTGTACTTTCCTTGCGGTGTCGAAAAAAGTTGATACCGCGATTGGTTTGGGTGTTGCGGTTGTCGTGGTACTGGGTATTGCGGTTCCGGCTAACCAAATCATCTATCAAGCCGTCTTAGCACCTGGTGCTTTAGACAGTATTTTAGGCATTACAGACCCTAAAGAATCTATAGATTTGAGCTTTTTATCATTTATTACCTTTATTGGTGTAATTGCTGCGCTTGTTCAAATCCTTGAAATGGTTCTAGATAAATACTTTCCTGCTTTATACCAAGCATTAGGTATTTTCTTACCTTTGATCACTGTTAACTGTGCAATTTTTGGTGCTGTGTCTTTCATGGTTGCTAAGAATTTAACATTAGGTGAATCAGTTGTTTATGGTGTTGGCTCTGGTATTGGTTGGGCACTGGCTATTGTGTTATTAGCAGGCCTGCGCGAGAAGATGAAATACTCTGATGTGCCTGATGGTTTAAAAGGGTTAGGTATTACATTTATTACTGCTGGACTTATGGCCTTTGGCTTTTTGTCTTTCGGTGGTATTTCCCTATAAGTTTGGTTGGTGTAGCGTTTGTATTGACGTTACACCCTTAGATAAGTTTTAAGGAAAAGTCGATGGAAATTATTCTCGGCGTATCGATGTTTACCACGATAGTACTAGCACTTGTTTTAGTTATTTTATTTGCTAAATCTAAACTAGTTTCTAGTGGTGACGTAAAGATCAATATTAACGGTGATCCGGATAAAGCAGTTACAACTGCTGCCGGTGGAAAATTATTAGGCGCATTAGCTGATAAAGGTATTTTTATTCCTTCAGCGTGTGGCGGTGGTGGTACATGTGGCCAATGTCGTGTAGAAGTACATTCAGGTGGTGGTGATATTTTGCCTACTGAACAGGGCCATATTACTAAACGTGAAGCAAAAGAAGGTTGTCGTTTAGCGTGTCAAGTTGCTGTTAAGCAAGACATGGAAATTGAAGTTGAAGATGAAATCTTTGGTGTTCAACAATGGCAGTGTGAAGTTATCTCAAATGATAACAAAGCAACGTTCATTAAAGAGCTTAAACTGCAAATTCCAAATGGTGAATCAGTACCGTTTAAAGCCGGTGGTTATATTCAAATTGAAGCACCTGCGCATCATGTTAAATATAAAGACTTTGATATTGAAGAGCAGTATCGTGGTGATTGGGAGCACTTTGGTTTCTTTGGTGTAGAATCTAAAGTTGATACTGATACCTTACGTGCTTACTCAATGGCGAACTATCCAGAGGAAGAAGGTATTATTATGCTGAACGTGCGTATTGCCACGCCGCCTCCTGGACGTTTACATTTACCTGCGGGGAAAATGTCATCATTCATCTTTAGCTTAAAAGCAGGTGATAAAGTGACTATTTCTGGTCCATTTGGCGAATTTTTCGCTAAAGAAACTGATAATGAAATGGTATTTATCGGGGGTGGTGCAGGTATGGCGCCAATGCGTTCTCATATCTTTGATCAACTGAAACGTCTTCAGTCTAAACGCAAGATGAGTTTCTGGTATGGTGCACGTTCACTTCGTGAAATGTTTTATGAAGATGACTACAACATGCTTGCTGCTGAAAATGATAACTTTGAATGGCATGTTGCTTTATCAGATCCTCAACCAGAAGATAACTGGGATGGTTTAACTGGTTTTATCCACAACGTACTTTATGAAAATTACTTAAAAGAGCATGAAGCACCAGAAGATTGTGAATATTACATGTGTGGTCCGCCAATGATGAACGCTGCCGTTATTAATATGCTTAAAGATCTAGGTGTAGAAGATGAAAATATTCTACTCGATGACTTTGGCGGCTAATAGAGTGCTTTAAACTAACCGGTTAGCTTAATTTCGCCATCGGCTTTGCTATTGACTTGCGTCAACTCTGCTCAGCTTTCTCGAAGTAAAGCTAGCATCAGGTGTTAAAATACGCAGTATAATCTAAAACATGGAATGTTTAAGGAAATTTAAAGACGACTTAGGTCGTCTTTATTATTTATATCAATGTTTTTACTAGTATATTGATATAAATAATAAAATTGGAAAATTCAAATGAATAAATTTAAGCTTATACTCGTGGTGTGTATAGTCGTTGGTATCACTGCGTGCTTTCCCAGCAATGACTCAGTTAAAAGTGAAATTTTGCTGCAAGGGCATACTATGGGAACAACGTATAATATTAAAGTGGTTTCAACACTTGAACAGGTGAAGTCCTTAAATTTACAAAGTAAAATTGACTCCGTGTTAAAGCAGGTCAATCAACAAATGTCGACTTATATTCCCGATTCAGAAATATCACGATTTAATCACTCACAATCAACGGATGCTATTGACATATCAACAGGCTTTGCTCGCGTGTTAACAGAGTCCCTCCGTTTAGGTGAATTAAGTAATGGTAAATTAGATATTACAGTTGGACCATTGGTTAATTTATGGGGATTTGGACCTGAACAGCGCCCTGAAAAAGTACCTAGTGATGAAAGATTAGCTGCGACAAAGGAAGGTATTGGTTTAGCTCATTTGCACCTTGAAGGTAACCAATTGTCGAAAAGCATTCCAAACCTGTATCTCGATTTATCAACTATCGCAAAAGGTTATGGCGTTGATGTTGTTGCTGAATTAATCGAAGCCAATGGTATTAGCAATTATTTGGTCGAAATTGGTGGTGAAATACGTTTACAAGGCTTTAAGCACACTGGTGAGTTATGGGCTATTGCGATAGAAAAACCCATTCTAGATCCCTCAGGTGAGCAGCGTGCAGTGCATCAAGTGATAATCCCTAAAGATAATGCGGTTGCTACCTCGGGTGATTATCGTAATTATTATGAAGCTGATGGACAACGTTTTTCTCATATTATCGACCCCGCCACTGGTAAACCTATTAATCATAGCTTAGTGTCGGTCACTGTGATTGCACAAAGCTCGATGACTGCTGACGGCTTATCAACTGCTTTAATGGTGATGGGAGCTGAACAAGGTATGGTTTTTGCCCGAGAAAACGACTTAGCAGCATTGTTTATTTCTAAAACAGAGAATGGCTTTGAAGAGCAATATACGGTAAAATTCAAACAATATTTGAAGTAGTACCAATAACATATTTTAGTAGTAGAGTTTAGGTTATGATGATTTTTTTGATCACTTTCGGTTTTTTTCTTGTTGTTGGCGCGGCGATGGCTGTGGGCTATATTGTTCAACATAAAACCCTCGCTGGAAGTTGTGGTGGCTTAGCCAGTGTCGGTATTGAAAAAGAATGTAATTGCGAAAAACCATGCGAAAAACGCCAGGAACGTGAACGTAAATCTACAGCAGAGAATGATTTAGACAATAGGATAAAGGTCGAAAATATCTAATCGATAGCACACCTTTGTCTAGCTCTAGCTTATCTTGTGTCTTTGGCTGATTAAAAGCAAGCTACAATTCGATTAGCCTAATGATATAGTGAAGGAAATTATTGACATTAAAAACGATAGCAGCGAGGCAAAAAGGAACCACACCCTAAGCTGCGTTGTTAATGTTGTTGGATTTAATTTACATGCAAGTCAATGACAGAGGCGCATCAACAAGATAAACGTAAAAGGCTACCGGTGTGGTGGTGCGGTTAAGATTATAGCTGGTATAAAACTTCCTGTAGTGATCAAAAAAACTCGAACATCTCGGTAAGCATCCATGCAAAACAGAGCCGAAATTGCCACCAAGTGCGTATCACCAAAATTTAGCTTGTCGCACTTAATAAGCGAGTAATAAGCACAAATCACACGCTTTATTCCACTATCTACACCACGGTTTTAAATAGTATACGCTAGCTTATTGTCTTTTAAAAAATAGCAAAATCACTCACCAAAGCGGGTTAACAGGCATTTCATAGGAAAAATACTGTCAATAGATAGCTATAGCCAAACAACTTGAAGATGTGTGTTTCTCAGGCGTCCAGCTGAATCCTGCACCTTCAAGTAGCTTGGGTATATACCAGTGGCATAACCAAGCTAAAATACCTACTTTAGGATTTAGCCAAAAGGCCATTTATTCTACTTATGCTCGGTGATGAAATGATAAATCGAGAAAAGTATGGTTCAACATATAACAAAAGCCACGGATCTTACAAAGATACTCAAATATGAACTTATATCTAAATGAATATAATTTGATCATAAAAAACTGTTGACATAATATGTCGTAGTGTTAGGTTGTTCATACACTTATTATAAGGTGTGTAGTAATAATTAAAAAATAAGAACTTACTACCGTATATGGAAATAAATTAACAAAAGAGAATATTATGAAAACATCGGCAAACCCTATTCAAGCATGCCTAGATGCTTTAATGTCACCTAGCGTAGCATTTGATACTATTAAAGAGAAAAAAGGCTGGTCGTGGTTACCTTTTATATTACTGACTAGCTCAAGTTTATGCTTATTTTTTTATTACTTTAATATTGTTGATTTTGCTTGGCTAAAAGAGCAAATGATTAATCAAGTCGCGGCTTCAAAACCAATGACTGATGATGAACTTAACGCTGTTTCAGGTTTTTATGAAAGAGATACTATGATGTGGAGTACTGCCGTTGGTGGTATTTTTGCCTTTATTCTTATTAATACTGTTAGTGCAATTTATTACCATATTGCTACAAAAGTAACAGCGGGCAGTGAATATAAATTTACGCAATGGTATGGCTTTACTTGGTGGGTAAGCCTTCCTGCAATTGTTTCTACTTTGCTAGCTTTTCTTGTTATTATTTTTGCTCCTGATGGCATGATATCAATGCAGGAATTACAACCTACTAGTTTTAATAGCTTACTGTTTTTTGTCGACCCAAGCCATGCATGGTACGGTTTACTTGAAGCGTTAAATTTATTTACTTTTTGGATGATTGCATTAGCGAGCGTTGGCCTTCGTTCATGGTTAAATATTGACAATAAAAAAGCACTTA
>JASMAS010000087.1 GCA_030754235.1 Litorilituus sp. | reverse complement strand
GGCTGATGTTCATGGGGTATTCTCCAATCTAAGATGAGGCGACATGCCTCAAGACTTAGAGTAGGAAAAAATGAATGTGTTATAGGGGAAGACGGTGCTTGCCAAACACACCATTACCGCGCGAGCGGTTTAGTTCTTTGTTAAGGTTTTTAGATATCAGCCAGTGCACAAAATCTATCACCAGCCCATCATAGGAAGGCTGATGTCTAAAAGCTCCCAACATCTGCCCTTTTCAATAATCAAGTTACTATTTTTCAGGCGTTTTAACATTCTAGATAGGGTTTCTGGTTTGACACATATTTGATTTGCCAGCACCTTCTTACTAAAAGGTAAACTAACAGACAGCTGTTCCGGTTGTTGGTGAAGATATCATTGAGCCAAATACATCACTAAACGCTGATCAGCATTAACTTGGGTTAAGGTATCAATACTATTCATTAAAAAACCAATCTTTTGGCTCATAAACGACATGATCTTAATAGCTAAATCAGGAGAACGTTTAATAAAGTTTAGAAGATACTCTTACCTTACTTCAATTAATTCACTGTCAACTTCTACTATTGCTGTCATAGGGTATTGCTGAACAGGCATAAACATCGCCATCTTTGCAATAACACCTTTAGGCATAAACACTTTAAAGGTTTTTTCATCTCCTGCCGGAGTAATCCGAATAAGTTTTACTTGTCCCTTCTTAACGACATAAAACCTGTCAGCATACTTTCCTCGCTCAAAAAGCATTTCTCCCGTTTTGTGACGAGTAACCTTTGATTGTTCAATCACTGCTTTTCTTTCTTCATCTGACAGTAAATCTAAAAGTGACTTTTCTTTATTCACAATTTTTCCTTGGATCATGCTTGATATTGATCAAGTGCATTTACCATCAAGTTAAATGACAATAACAATCACTCTCATTTTTAATTGTAAAAAACATGAAATTATTAATTATTTTATTTGCATATGCATTTTTCATTGCGTCAACTCAGGCGCAATCATCCACCGAAATAAAACTGGCGGGTCCTACTGCTGTAATTAGCTACCCATTGATGGTGATGGCTAGAGAGCAGACTCTAGCAAATAAAAACATAAAGCTGACATTCACTCGTTGGAAAAACCCTGATCAACTACGTGCAATGATAGTTAGTGAACAAATTGACTTCTCAGCTATGCCGTCAAACTTAGCAGCTATATTTCACAACAAAGGCCAGCCAATAAAACTACTTAATATTAGTGTTTGGGACATTATGACTGTGGTTTCCAGTGATCCAAATATTAAGACACTTGCTGATTTAAAAGGTGAAGAAATTGTAGTGCCGTTTAAATCAGATATGCCAACTATTTTGCTTAATCAGCTACTCAATAAACAGCTGGGCAGCAAGTCAAAATCGGTCAAACAACGGGTTAGTCATAATTTGCTCGACAGCAGTCAGTTATTACTGGCTGGTCAAGTGGATCATGCACTCTTGATTGAGCCGGTAACTTCAATGGTAATTCACCAAAACAATAAGCGTACCGGCAATAAAATTCAGCGAGTACTCAACATCAGTACATTATGGAAAGACGCATTTCCTGAGGCGCCACGCCTCGCCCAGGCTGGCTTAATAGCGAACGGAAAAAGCACCAAAGACTCTGAATTAATGGAGGCAATAAACAAAGCCTATTCAGAAAAAGCGATATGGTGCAAAAGCAACCCGGATGATTGCGCAGATGTCGTTAAACACTATCTGCCAAAAGCCCCAAAGCCCTCGCTTATTAATGCAATAAAACATACTGAACTTTCACCCCAAAAAGCCAGTGAGGCTCAAAATGCCATAGAGCAGTTCTACAAGGTATTACTTAACACAAATAACAAGCTAATTGGTGGCAAGCTTCCAACGCCAGAGTTTTACTTATGACAAAGCAAACTCAATTAGGAGTTATAAAAACACTAGGCGCGATGAGCTTACTAGTGTGTTGGCAACTGGCCACCCTAAGCACTAGCGACATGGTATTGGCCTCACCGCTAAATACGCTTGAAACCCTAATACAACTGGCAAGAACTTCAGGATTTTGGCAATCAATGTATACCACGTTGACACGTTTAATAATTGCTTTACTGCTCGGAGCAAGCATTGGCTTTGTACTGGGGCTGTGGTCAGGGCGAAATGCTTATGTAAAAGCATTTCTTGAACCTTACCGCTGGTTACTAATGAGCATACCTCCAGTCATTGTCGTATTACTTGCCATGCTGTGGTTTGGCATGGGTAACCAAATGGTAATTTTTATTGCGGTACTGCTACTAACGCCAAGTATCTATGTTAATACCCAAAAAGGAGTCGAGCAGATAGATCCTAGCTGGGTTGAATTGGCGCAAGTGTATAAATTTACTTGGCTACAGCGTATACGCCGCATTTACATTCCAGCAATCTCGGCCCCGCTTTGTGCAGCCTTAGTCATCATTTGTTGCAATGGCGTCAGAGTTATTGTGCTTGCTGAAGTGTTAGGTGCCTCAAATGGCTTAGGTTATGAATTAGCGAATGCTCGTGGAAATTTCGATATAAGTGAGCTTTATGCGTGGGTAACAACATCTTTACTACTTGTTGCTTTGCTAGAAATGATTATTTTCCAACCCATTCAAAATTACCTATTGAGATGGAAGAAAAGCGCATGATCAAGTTGAACAATATCAACCTCATATTTAAGCAACGCCCGGTATTAACAAGTTTTAATTTAACCTTAAAAGCAGGCGAAAAAATAGCGTTACTCGGCCCAAGTGGTGTTGGTAAATCATCAATATTAAAACTTCTGTGTGGGATTTATCACCCCACAGCTGGCACCGTATTAAATCAAGCACAGCGTATCGGCTACATTTTTCAAGAAGCACGTTTATTGCCTTGGCTTACGGTCGAGCAAAATATAGCTCAAGTACTAATTCCTCTAAAACTTGAGCAAGCAGAAATAACTGACCGCATTGATGCCATTCTTAAAGATGTAGAGTTATCAGGATTTAGCCAACACTACCCACATCAAATATCTGGCGGTATGGCGCAGCGTGTTTCATTAGCAAGAGCTTTCATTATTGAGCCTGACTTATTGCTACTTGATGAACCTTTGAGTGCACTTGATCCGGCGTTAAAAAAACAGCTAAGTCGATTTATTCAGCACTATGTAACTAAATACAACCCAACGCTTATTTATGTAAGTCATCACCCTGAAGACGCATTACCCATTGTTGACCAATGCCTTTTATTAAGCAAAAACAAGCCACATCAACAATTTTGTTTACATCAAACCAGCGGTATAGAGCACATCATTGAGCAATTTTATCACAGCGAGGAGCAGTAGCATGCCGTATCCCATTCTTATCACTATACACTTATTTATGGCCGTAACTTTTATCGGTATTGTATTTTTTGAAGTACTTATTCTCGAATCTATTCGCAAGAAATTGCCGAATGAACTCATGCTGCAAGTCCAACAAGGTATCACTACGAGGGCACGACAGATCATGCCTTATGTACTTGCCTTACTATTTCTTTCTGGCTTAGGTATGTTTCATAGCCATTTTTCAAGCATTAAACAAATAACAGACTCGTCGTTTGGCATTTTATTGTCGATCAAAGTGTTGTTGGCGTTTAGCGTCCTCGGCCATTTTTTTACAGCAATGTACTTATCTAAAAACGAAAAAATGACCTGCTCTAGATTCAAATTTATTCATTTAAGTGTCTTTTGCCATCAAGTGCTCATTATCTTGCTAGCAAAAAATATGTTTTACATTCAATTCTAAAATAAGGGTATAAAATGAGCTACACAAATAAACTATTTAAACTTAATTACATTGCCGCCTGCGTCATGCTTCTTTCACCACTGGCTATGGCTAATGTTGCTGAAGATACAGTTGACGAACACATTGAAATCACTGGTAAAAAATACCGTCTAGCATTTCCAACATTGCCAGAAGCAAAAGCAGAGCTACGCAGTGTTGCCGGTGGCACTAACTTAATAGAGCTCAACAAACTCCCTGCTCGTCAGGCAACACTGCAAGATGCACTAGGCTTTGAAGCCGGTGTTATGATGCAAAGTTTCTTTGGAGGAAATGACCAACCTAGACTAAATGTTCGCGGCTCTGGTGTGCAAAGTAACCCGGTAAATCGTGGTGTACAACTACTATATGATGGGTTGCCAATTAACGCATCAGACGGCAGCTTTGTGATTGGTTTCTTAGACCCTAAATCTGCTGAAATGATTTCTGTTTACCGTGGCGCAAATGGCTTAAGGTATGGTGCAACGACGCTTGGCGGCGCGATCAATTTAATGTCAAGAAATGGTACTAGTTCACCGTCAATGGTGAGGTTTGAATACGGTAGTGATAATCGATTAGGTGCCAATTTACAATTGGGTGGTCATGACGGAAAGCTCGATTATTTTACTAGCATCAGTGCTGACGAATATGACGGCTATCGACATCACAGTATGTCTGAGCGAAAAAGCTTTGCCAGTAATGTTGGCTATCAATTAACTAGAAACATCTATAACCGGACCTATTTCAATTTATCAGACAACTTTTTTGAAATCCCTTTTGTGGTGCCAAAAGCAACGGCACTCGAAGATCCAAAATTAGTCATAGGTGACGGTAATTCACCGATAGATAGCCTGCTAAATGTTTACAATAGAAAGCCTCATCGTGATTCAAAACAAGTGCGAGTTGCCAATAAAACACGTATCAGCAACGACAGCACTCTGCATGAATTTGGCGTGTTTTTCCAAAATATTGATGACACATTTACTGACCCACTGTCTCATTACGTTACTGATGGTCAGGACTACGGCCTTGAGTATGCCTACACAACATCATTAGAAGCATTATCAGCACAAGACAATATACTTGTTTCCGTATCATTAAACCAAAGCGACATGACCCGTGATAACTATGCCAATAATCCACAAAATGGTGAACGCATGCAGCAGTTTGGTAGTGCAGACTTAACCGCAAGCAATACCATTTTAGCCATGCAATGGCAAGCTGAAATGACTGACAACTGGAAGTTAACGCTCGCTGGCCAGTGGGTTAATAGTGTTAGAGATATTACAGACAATTTAACGGCTGTGTTAAATCAAGATAAGTCCTATACAAATTTTAACCCTAAACTCGGGTTAAGCTACCAACCTTCAGAACAGCTACGTTTTTTTGCCAATATTAGCAAAACTGCTGAAGCGCCTACTTTTTGGGAACTTATCTCTACAAGTGTCAGCCCTAAAGCGCCACAAATGGCTTCTATAAAAGTAAATGATTTAAAAGTTCAAAGCTCTACCACCATTGAGTTTGGTACCACAGGCACTACAGAGTACATAGACTGGGATCTCTCACTTTATCGTACAGATATTGATGATGAATTAATATCTATTGTCAGTGACTTTGCCGTTAATGGCTCAACAGATAACTATGAAGCCGGCACTATTCACCAAGGAATTGAGCTTGAGCTTACCAGCACCTTTACTAAGAACTGGTTAGGCTCAGGCACCCAAATTGCATCAAAATTAGTGTATAACTACAGTGATTTTTATTTTGACGGTGGTAAATACAAAAACAACCAAATTGCGGGTATTCCTGAGCATTTAGTACAAATGGAAATTAGTTTTACTACTGACAATGGTCTCTACATTGCGCCAAACATTCGTTGGCAACCGGAAGACGCACCAGTAGATCATGCGAACACGCAATTCCAAGATGATCATCTATTAGTTGGTTTAAAAATCTCCTATCAAATAAATGATG
>JASMAS010000086.1 GCA_030754235.1 Litorilituus sp. | reverse complement strand
GGCTGTCTTTATTGACGTTTATCGAATTGGCCAGCAAAGTGCCATTGAAGTAGCAGATAAAGTGAAGCGCTATATCGATCAAAAACAAGGAAGTTTACCTTACGGTTATGAATTAGGTTATTGGGATGATGACTCTCAAATAGTTAAAGCTCGTATCTCTACCTTAACCACTAATGCCATGCAAGGTGGCATTTTAGTGTTTGCTTTATTGTCATTGTTTTTACGCCCCTCCATTGCTATTTGGGTTTGTATTGGTATTCCTATTTCTTTTATGGGTGCCTTTATTGTCATGCCATTTATGGGCATTACTTTAAATGTAATGAGCTTGTTTGCTTTTATTCTCGTGCTCGGTATTGTGGTCGATGACGCTATAGTAACGGGAGAAAATATATATACCCATCTGCAAAAAGCTGAATCGGGCGAGCATGCAGCTATTGTCGGTACACAAGAGGTGGCTACACCGGTTACATTTGGTATTTTAACTACCGTTGCCGCGTTTTTACCGTTAGCTTATATCGAAGGCGCTCGCGGACCTTTATTTGCTCAAATACCTGTAGTTGTTATTCCGGTACTTATTTTTTCATTAATAGAATCAAAATTTGTTCTGCCTTCGCATTTAAAAAATATTAAATTGCGTCATGAAATTAATCCTAGTCGGTTTGAACAGTTTCAGCACAAATTTGCCGATGGTTTTGAGCGAGTTGTGTTGCGATTTTACCAACCGTTATTAGCGGTAGTGCTAAAATATAAACTGACCACATTAAGCTTGTTTATTGGTGTTTTTATCATAATAGTGTCGCTTATTATGAGTGGTTGGACTAAATTTATGTTTTTCCCACGCATACCCAGCGAAACCGTTCGAGCTAATATTACTATGCCGGTAGGCACCCCCTTTGAAGTAACAAATACCTTTGTTATAGATATGACAACTAAAGCAAGACAATTACAAGATAAATACCGTGATATTGATAGTGGCGACAGTGTTATTTTAAATGTGCTAGCTACAACAGGTGGACGTGGCGGGGTGTCACACTCTGGGCGTGTGCAATTTGAAATCACTCCGCCAGAGCAAAGGAAATCAAGCATTACCTCGAGGCAATTGGTGAGAGAATGGCGGCAAATGATAGGTGTTATTCCTGGCGCAGAAAGTGTTACCTACAGAGCTGAATTAGGCCGTTCGTCAGATCCTATCAATGTGCAATTAACGGCAAGCTATCTAGTGACTTTACAAGAAGTTGCAAATAAAGTTAAAACTCACTTGGCGACTTACCCAACGGTATTTGAAATTGCTGATAGTTTATCCGATGGTAAAGAAGAATTACGTATTGAATTAACCAAGCAAGGCCACGCATTAGGTTTATCGCGAGTAGAAATATCTAAACAGGTTCGTCGTGCTTTTTTTGGCTCAGAAGTACAACGTATACAACGTGGTAGAGACGATGTCAGAGTGATGGTGCGTTTACCTAAAAAAGAGCGAAGCTCAGTTGCGGATTTAGAAAAAATTTTAATTTCAACGCCACTTGGTGGTGAAGTGCCGTTATCCCATGTCGCACGATTAATACCGGACCAAAGCCCTTCAACCATTAACCGCATTAATTTATATCGCACCGTTAATGTCACCGCTGATGTTGAAAAAAACAATACTAATATGACGGTATTACAATCTGATATAAAAGATTACTTAGATGAACTGGTGACGCACTATCCTGGTGTTGGTCATTCATTGGAAGGAGAGGCAAAAGAGCAGCGAGAATCATTTACTTCACTTGGTTGGGCGTTGATTTTTGTCTTCTTTATCATTTACACCTTGTTAGCTATACCCTTTAAATCATATATACAACCACTCATTGTAATGAGTGTTATTCCATTTGGCATGATAGGGGCAGTTATGGGGCATTGGATTATGGGAATGTCGTTAACTATCATGAGTTTATTGGGTATGTTGGCATTAATCGGTGTTGTGGTGAATGACTCTTTAGTTTTAGTTGATTTCGTAAATAAGAAGCGCCAAGAAAATCATGACTTAATAGATGCAGTTTTGATTGCAGGCACAGCCCGTTTTAGGCCGGTAATGCTGACAAGTTTAACAACTTTTATTGGTTTAATGCCGTTATTGTTTGAAAAATCTACACAAGCACAGTTTTTAATTCCAATGGCTGTGTCTGTAGGGTTTGGTATTTTATTCGCCACCTTTATTACCTTATTACTAATTCCAGTAAACTATATGTTAATTGAGAAATTAAAGAGTTCACTTGGTTTTGGCTATGAAAATAGTGTTAAAACATAACCCTCTCAGAAGTGCTTAGCTGTTCAAATTTATTCGTAGGGAATTATCTTGCATTAAGGCGGAAATTTCCCTACAATACGCGTCCTTAATTCAGCCTGAACTTTTTGTTCCTTGCTTCAACTGGTGTTGGCTGAGCCAGATAATGAGGCTACAACCCATAAGGAGCTCGTAATGCGTCATTACGAAATCGTATTTATGGTTCACCCTGATCAGAGTGAACAAGTGTCTGGTATGATCCAGCGCTACACCGACTTGATCAATGCTGCTGAAGGCAAAATTCACCGTCTTGAAGACTGGGGTCGTCGTCAATTAGCATACCCAATCAATAAATTACACAAAGCACACTATGTTCTTATGAACATTGAAGCGCCACAGTCTGTTATTGATGAACTTGAAACTTCTTTCCGTTATAACGATGTAGTTATTCGTAACATGATCATGCGTACTAAAGACGCGGTAACTGAAGCATCGCCTATGGCTGCTGCTAAAGAAGACCGTCGCGAAGCTAAGAAAGAGGTTGCTGCTGAGCCAGCACAAGCTACTGAAGAAGCTGCTAGCGAAGAATAAGTAATCTGTGATTGACTCGAAAGAGAATTGCCTTGTATTGACAGGCTCGGTGGTGAAACCCCCGAAACAGTCAACTAGCCCAGCAGGTATTGTTCATAACCAGTTTTCAATAGACCACAAGTCTATACAAAATGAAGCCGGCTTGAACCGACAAGCATTTGTCAGAATACAAGTTGTTGCGACAGGTGATTTATCACACTTAACTCGTGAATTAGTTGTTGGACAACATGTTAAAGTGATGGGTTTTATTAACCGTCATGAATCAAGAAATGGCAACCCCATCTTGGTATTACACGCTCAACAAATACAAATGATTAATTAGTGTTTTATTTAAGTTAATATAAATAAAACCAACTTCGGAGAATATTATGTCTCGTTTTTTTAGACGTCGTAAGTTTTGCCGCTTCACTGCGGAAGGCGCAACATCTATCGATTATAAAGATATTGCAACGTTAAAAAACTATATCACTGAAAGTGGTAAAATTGTTCCTAGCCGTATCACTGGTACAGCTGCTAAATATCAACGTCAATTAACTCGTGCTATCAAACGCGCTCGTTATTTGTCATTGTTACCATACACCGACTTACACAAGTAAGCTGATAAGGGGTTTATAATGGAAGTAATTCTTCTAGATAAAATCGCCAAATTAGGCGGCCTTGGTGACAAGGTATCTGTTAAATCAGGTTATGCACGTAACTACTTATTACCACAAGGTAAAGCAGTTTTTGCATCAAAAGCTAACGTTGAGCACTTTGAAGCACGTCGTGCTGAATTAGAAGCTAAACTAGCTGACGTTTTAGCTACTGCACAAACTCGCGCGGCTAAAATCGTTGAATTAGCTGAAGTTACTATCGCATCTAAAGCAGGTGACGAAGGTAAATTATTCGGTTCAATTGGTACTCGTGATATTGCTGATGCGATCACTGAAGCTGGCGTTGAAGTTGCTAAAGCTGAAGTACGTTTACCATTAGGTGCTATTCGTGAAACTGGCGAATTTGAAATCGCTATTCATTTACATACTGATGTTGATACTAGCATCAAAGTGAATGTAATCGCTGAAGCGTAATGTAGGTTTGGCTTTTTAGCCTAATAAAAAACCTGAATAAAACACCGTAACCTCATTGGGTATACGGTGTTTTTATATGTATTGTTTGTTAAGTAACCTGGTGTGATGGGTTAATACCAATCTCACTGATTATGTGATCATTTCTGCTTGCTATAATCATCAACTACACTGTTCTTTATTTAAACATTAGAAAAACTGGTTGTTGAAATAAATGCCTTGTATTTGGCAATTTTTTCTACGTATAAAATAGAACACTTAATTAATGAAACTTGGATAACAAAGAATTCTCTAGTAGCTATTTTACTGACTTCTACGTTAAATTTACTGGCAATAGGCTAACAATTAACGTGAAATGTTTTTTGAATTAACTAAGACTATCAAACTAGAGAACAACTCTTCAACTTATCTCATCCCTTTCAAGTGATTAACTTACCTCTTAAACGAGTTCTGATTAAATATTGCTTGAAACTAATCACTTGTTAACGGTTTAAACGCAGGCCAATCGGATTTATTTAATATACCCCGTTCAATCATGCCACCTAGACCTTGTAGCCCACCCGTATGTAATAACACAATACGTTCACCCGTTTTAAAGTAACCTTGCTTGAGTAATTTGAGAAAAGTTAATATCATTTTTCCAGAGTAAATAGGCTCAAAGTCAACGCCAGTCAGTTTGTTAAATTCAATGATCTTTTCGCTATCTTCGTCGCTAAATTTGGCGTACCCTCCGCAATGGTAGCCGGTTAATAGTTGCCAATTATTGTGTGATTTGGCATGTTCAGGCAATAACTTTTGAATCTCGTGCCTTAAGTAATCAGCACCTTTTAATACCGCAACCCCCAGTATTTTATGTTGCTTGTTGCTTGCTAAACTATCACCTGTGATTAAGCCTGCTAGAGTACCACCGCTGCCAACAGGTGTGAGTATGGTGTCAAAGCCTACTTGTTGATTTAATTCGGTTATCACTTCAGCAACACCGGGAATTGCAAGTTTGTTACTACCCCCTTCGGGAATAATAAAGTAATTTGGATACAGGTTTTCAAGCTCAGCAATAAAGTCGGCATGTTGACGACGTCGATAGGTCTTTCTATCAACAAAATGTAATTTCATTCCCCAGTGTTTAGCCCAAGCTAAGGTATAGTTATTAATATTATCAGCTTCACCGCGGATAATACCCACACAAGGAATATTTTCTTGAAAGCAGGCAAAAGCAAAAGCATGAATGTGATTAGAGTAACTGCCGCCAAAACTTAAGGCGCCTTTGAGTTTTGGTGTTTTTTGTATGTGTTTCAGGTTGAATTTAAGCTTACGCCATTTGTTACCCGAAATTATTGGGTGAATGTCATCATCTCTTTTAACAAAAACCTGTATGTTTTTCGCCAGCCACAATGGGTGGAAGATTTCTTGGGTAATAGAAGAGCAGGTCATAATACTAGATAATTGCGGTGCAAAGTTATAAGGTTATAAATGTGATAGTGATGCTAAATAATCAACAAAAACACTTGCAGCATACAGCTAATAAAGGATAATGTTAATAGTACCCCCCACATAAATGTTTTGAGCATTTATTATAAAAATAATGTAACACTATTCAATGTCTATATTAAAAAGAATAACCAAGTTGTTTGTCAAACAACCGTCAGGAAAAAGCTTTGGTATAGCCCTTCAGCAAAAAGGGATTAATGCTTGCTCAAAGTTTGTATTAAAAAATACCGCCGAGAGTGGAAAAGCTCAATCTTCACAGCCTATTTGCCAATCTTATACTGTAGATTTATCTGACTTTGAAAAAGCAATCATTGATTTACAAGCGACTAAACCTTTATCTGGGCAGTGTCATCTAGTGCTCAATGCTCAGCTATCTCAAATTGTACAAATGGATAAGCCCAATATTCCTCATGATGAAATGGTAGGGGCACTGAAGTGGCAAGTCAAAGATTTAGTGAGTATTTCACCCGATAATATGGTGCTTGATTATTTTGATGTCCCTATACTTATAGGGGGAAAAGAAAAAATTCATGTAGTTTGTGCGCCGCTAGTTGAATTAAAAAAATTGGTTGCTGCAGTGGAAGACAGTAATACAAGTGTTGCCAGTATTACTACTGAAGAATTTGCTTTTGCTAATTTATTACCTATCAAAAATGATGCGTGCTTGTTAGTGTGTCAGCAACCTAATGAAGAGATTATAATACTGATTATCAAACAAGGTCATCTCTATTTTTATCGACGATTACGTGGTTATAGTCAGCTTGCGAGTAAAAGTGAAGATGAGTTAACTATGATGGTGATTGATAGTTTAGCCCTTGAAATTCAGCGTTCTTCAGACTACTTTGAGCATCAACTCAAACAAGCTGGAATCAGAGAAATAAAAGTACTCTTACCCATGGAAACTGAAGGCTTTTTTGCACGTAAATTGGCAGAAAACACACACCTTCCTGTATCAATATTAGCGTTACCTGAAGGGTATCAGCAATATCGAGGTTATGCGGCAGCAATTGGAGCGACATTGTTTGAGAGTAGGCTTGCTGAGTATAAGCTATCCCAGCCTCAGGAGTTAAGTTAATGAACATTAGCCCAAAAAAATATTATATCAATTTGTTGCAACCAGAGTTGTTTCCTGAAAATGTATTGTTGACACTGCCACGAGTTGTCTCCTTGTGGGTAACCGTTATAGTACTGATGCTTATTTGGGGAGGTTATAATAACTTCACAAACGAACAGTTATCAGCAAGATTAGCGGTTTTAAAGCAAGAAGAGTCAAGACAAAATGAACAGCTTAACCTGTTAACCAATCAATTGACTAATCGTCAGGTCAGTAGTCAGTTAACTGAGAAACTTGAAACGGTTAAATTGTTGGTTGAAAACAAGCAAATCTTACATGCAAAATTGACTAATTCAGAGCAAACTTATGTGGCAGGTTTTGCTGATGCAATGAAAGAGTTATCTCAATTGCACCGTAATGATATTCGCATACAAAATATTCAAATCAATAATGAACACATGACATTTAAAGGATTAGCCCTTACGCCTGAGGCTGTTCCTGCTTGGTTGTCTGGTTTTGAAAATTCGTTATTATTGTCAGGTAAATCTTTTAGTCACTTTAAATTATCTGAAAATGAAGAAAATATAATTGAATTTATGGTGAGCTCAAAGGCTTTTAGGGATGGCAACCATGAATAATCAATGGCAAGCGTACAGTGATAAATATTTGCAACTAACCGTTAGGGAGCAGTATTTAATCCTGTTTACTGGTTTAGTCGCTATATTCTTTATTTTATTTCATTTTTTTATTGACCCTGTTATGTTGGCAAATCAGCAAGCGAGCAAAAAAATAGACTATATTGTGAAAGAAAGCCAACTCACAACAAATTCTATTGCGGAGATGACCAAGGCACTACAAAGTGACCCCAATCAATTAACCAAAGACAAAATAGCTCAGTTTGAAACAAAACTCGCCAAGATAGATGCCAAGCTATTAACGCTGACTTCTGATTTAATTAATCCGGTGCAGATGCGCTACGCTCTGATTGATTTATTGAGGCTGGAAAAAGGCGTATCACTACTTTCTTTTGAGTTGTTGGGTGCACAACCTTTATTAGCCCATAAGCAGCAACAACCGACAGACAATGGTGCTGACAATAAGCCTGTCAATCTAGATTCTCAATTAAACCTGTATCGCCATGGTATTAAAATAAAACTTTCGGGTGGCTACTTCCAATTACAAAATTACTTAAAGCAGCTTGAGCAATTAAAGTGGAAGTTTTTCTGGCAAGACTTTACGTTTGAACTTAAAGAATACCCTGAAAGTGAATTAGAAATTACTCTTTATAACTTAAGTACAAAGAAGGAATTTGTCGGTGTGTAAATTAATAACCTCACTGTTTATTTGTTTTTTCTTATTTTCCGGTATAGTCTCTGCTGGCTCAATAGACCCTACTGGACCATTTGGATATAGCCAAAAATCAATAGAAAAAGAAGCTAAAAGAGCACTTGTTTTAGAATCTATCATTCATGGTGACGGTGTACATACCGTAGTGATAAACGGTCAAGTGATGAAGCCGTCAGATACTATTGGTGAATACAAGTTAATCGCGGTAAATGATCAAAGTGTAGTATTACGCAGCAAAACACAGCGGCTTAAATTGCATATTTTTAATGAAAATGCTGTTAATGTTAGTGTCGTGAACTAAAGTGGTAGCAAAATAATGAGAATAACTAACCCCCCTATGAAATATTCAAAATTAAATATAGCTTTATCAAGCTTGTTGTTATCGTTAGTCGGTTGTCAAACGATGCCAGATGCGCCTATTGATATGCAAGAAGGCTTAGACCATGCCATTGAGGATACTCGTCTACTCAATGCTCCTAAACCTTTATCACAGGTTCCTAGCTCAGTGCAGCAAGAGCTTATGCAGCAAAGCATGACGGGTGCTAAACAAGGTATGTTAAATGAAAAACGTTTAGAGGTTTCTGCAACCTCAGTTAACGCGAAAGATTTTTTCACCGCGATTGTTAAAGGTTCTACATACAGTGTTGCTATTCACCCTGATGTGACAGGTAACATTACATTAAGCCTAACCGATGTGACATTAACGGAGGTACTTGAGGTTATTTCAGATCTTTATGGTTACGAAATCCAACGCAATGGTAATATCATTCAGGTATTGCCTGCAGGCATTCGTACTGAAACCATCGCATTAAATTATTTATTTTTAAAACGTTTCGGAAGCTCAAGTACTAGTATTAATTCCGGTGGCGTTTCTGAAAAAGATCCTAGTAGCGGCAGAAGTAATAATAACAATAATAGTAATAACAACCGAAATAACAATAGAAATAACAACAATAGTAATAATCAAAGCAACCAGAATAATGGTATCAACTTATATACCGAAAATGAATCAGACTTTTGGGCTGAATTAAAAGAAACCTTAACTGCTTTTGTAGGTACTGAAAATGGTCGTTCTGTTTTTGTTTCTCCGCAAGCAGGTTTGGTTACAGTACGTGGGTTACCTGCAGAAATTAGTGCAGTTAAAAAGTTTATTAATGATACTGAAATACACTTACACCGCCAGGTGATTATTGAAGCGAAAATAATGGAAGTCACCCTAAGTGATGATTATCAGCAGGGGGTTCGTTGGAATGAAGTGTTAGGTAGTTTAGGTGATGTCGATCTTACTTTTAGTACTTCAAGCAGTATTGCTGGTAGTGCAATTTCTACCGCTATTGGTGGCACGACAACATTGAATTATTCAGGCACTGACTTTAGTGGTGTGATTGATTTATTGCAAACACAAGGTAATGTTCAGGTACTGTCTAGCCCACGAATTACGGCTACCAATAATCAAAAGGCCGTTATTAAAGTTGGTGAAGATGAATACTTTGTGACTGAGGTTTCTAGTACAACCACAACAGGCACATCGACAACAACTACACCTGAGGTCGAGTTAACGCCATTCTTCTCGGGGATTTCTTTAGATGTGACCCCGCAAATAGATAAAGACGGTGATGTTATTTTGCATGTACATCCCTCTGTTATTACTACGGAGGAGCAAAGTAAGAGTATTCAGGTTGGTTCGCAAGAGTTAGTGCTGCCACTGGCGCAAAGTCGTGTTAGAGAATCTGATACTATTATTCGTGCTAAGTCAGGAGAAATAGTAGTCATTGGTGGCTTAATTGAAACTTATAAAGTGGACAAGGATTCAAAAACACCCTTGTTAGGTGATATTCCTTTAGTTGGCGAGTTGTTTAAAAGTAAAAGCGAAACTACACAAAAACGTGAATTAGTGATCCTGCTTAAACCGGTTGTCATTGGTCAGGATACATGGAAGTCGCAGTTACAAAATGCTCGTTCTTTATTAAAAAAATGGTTTCCTGAGCAAGAACAAGATGTTGAGCAAAACCAATAAGACTGCCAATAAATTATGTACCTTTATCATTTTGGCTTAACGGAATTACCGTTTACCTTAACGCCAAATACTAATTTCTTTTTGCCACTAGAGCCCCATGATGAAGCGCTAGCAGTATTAATGACGGCGCTTAAAACCGGGGAAGGGTTTATCAAGGTCATTGGCGAAGTTGGTACTGGTAAAACCTTATTATGTCGTAAATTGCTTAATGAAATTCCAGAGCATTTTGTGACCGCTTATATTCCAAACCCTTATTTAAACCCTAATGAATTAAGGCGGTCTGTTGCGATAGAGTTAGGTGTAAAACAAGCGCAGCGCATGTCAGTACAACTATTAACGCAGCGTATACAAAACAGACTGTTGGAATTACATGCTAAAGGGCATTCTGTAGTATTAATTCTCGATGAAGCGCAAGCCTTGCCGGCTGAAAGTTTAGAGGCATTACGGTTATTTACCAATTTAGAAACAGAAACGCGAAAGCTACTGCAAGTCGTTTTATTTGCGCAACCAGAGTTGAATGAACGTTTATCACAAACTGAATTTAGGCAATTGCGTCAACGTATTACGTTCTCTTATCAACTAAGAGCAATGAATGCCCGAGAGGTAAAACAATATATTCAGCATCGATTACAAGTGGCAGGATATAAAGGTGCCGCTTTATTTTCAACAAGCTTATGTAAGAAAATCACTAAAGTTACCGAAGGTGTACCTCGCTTGGTAAACATACTTTGTCATAAAATGTTAATGCTTAGTTATGGTCAAGGACAGTATGAAATGACGGCAAAAGAGCTAAATGCAGCAGTAAAAGATACCGAAGGTGTTGCCAATAATCGTTTAAGTTTGGTAAAAAATAACTATGTGTATGTTGTTATCGGGCTGTTAGCGGCACTGTCATGCTATTTTTTTTATGCCCACTTTTTTTGGGGTGATTTATTGGGTGCTAGTATATGAGTGTAATCAATCAAATGCTCAAAGATTTAGAGCAACGAGCACCAGAGCAAGGCAAAATTGCTGTGCCTATAGCACATCAACAAAAATCATCAACGATTAAAGTTATTATATTGAGTGTGTTGATTATACTGATTATTAATGTGCTTGGTTTTTATATTTGGTCGCTTAATGCTCGTGTTACGTCAAGTGAGTTAAAAGCGATGCAATTACAGCATCAAGCGCTCAATGAAAACACAGTAGTTAAACACAAAATACCTAATGACGTTGGGATAACCGTAGCTGCGAATAATCATCGAGGCAACTTAAATAAAGAAAAAGAGAATTTTCCCACAACGGCTGAAGAAATATCAAGTGAACCAGTACAAAAGCTGAAGTCTGTAAAAGTGCCTGATACCAAGATAGAAAATCATGTCAATACTGTTGGTTCAACTTCTCTAGCTTCTTCTTTAGCCACTAAGCCACTATCAAATAAAGTGCAGTCGAATAAACCTTTGCAGAGTCAGCTGCAAAATGTGGTGAGTGCAAAACCCGCTACAGAAGTGCCTAGTATTACAATCAATGAAAGCAAAATGACAGTGTCACGTCGACAGCTCACGCCAAGTGAGTTAGTTGCTCAAAAGCTACATAAAGCTGAAAAAGCTGTTAACCGTAATCAAATAGCAACAGCCGAAAAACTGTTTGAAGAAGTGTTAATCATTGAGCCGAGTCATAAGCAGGCCCGGAAAAAATTAGCGGCTTTATGGTTTGGACGTAAATCATATCAACAGGCTATAAATCTCTTATCTCAAGGGATATCACTTGATAAGCAAGATAGTGAATTACGCCTACTCAAAGCAAGAATACAAGTACAGCAAGGGCAGCATGAAGGTGCATATCAAACATTACACCCGCTAGCACATATCGAGCAGCAAGATTATCAAGTGCTACTAGCTAATGTAGCTCATCATATTCACGCCTATGAAAGTGCAATTAATGCTTATAAGTTATTGATTAAAATACAGCCTTATAGCGGTAAGTGGTATTTAGGTATGGCAATCATTTATGATAAAAATAGCCAGTTTATCTTGGCTAAACCAGCCTATGCAAAAGCACTGAGTAAGCATGATTTATCAAAAACATCAGCAGAGTTTGCTCAACAACGTATGCAAGCTCTAGGAGAATAATTGACATGGTAGCACCTAAATTAAAAATGCGCTTGGGCGATCTGTTAGTACATGAGAATATCATTACTAATGAACAGCTTATGCATGCGCTAAATAGTCAAAAGTCTTCGGGTAGAAAACTAGGTGATACATTAATCGAACTGAACTATTTATCTGAACGTCATTTAGTAGAGTTTTTATCACAACAATTAGGTTTACCTTTTTTAGATATTAGTCAACGACGTATTGATTCTGACGTTGCTAATTTACTTCCAGAAGTTCATGCACGTCGTTTACGGGCAATAATCATTGAAGATAGAGGTGATTCTGTATTACTTGGCATGAGTGATCCTACCGATTTAAATGCCATAGACCAACTCGAAAAAATGCTTTCTTCTAAACGAGTTGAGCGTGTTGTTGTGATGGACTCTCAGCTTTTTGACGCCTTTGATGGTATTTATCGTCGAACCGCCGATATTCAATCATTTGCTAGTCAGTTAGGGGAAGAATATGAACAATCTTCTAGCTTTGATTTTGATACGTCATTTATTGATGAAACTGGTGATGCAACCGTTGGTAAATTACTTCAATCAGTTTTTGAAGATGCGGTGCAAATGCGCGCTTCAGATATTCATATTGAACCTGACGAGAAGCAATTACGTATTCGCCAACGTATAGACGGTGTATTACAAGAGAATATTCTTAAAGAAAATAAAATTGCATCAGCCATGGTATTAAGACTGAAATTAATGGCTGGTTTAGATATTTCAGAAAAGCGCATTCCTCAAGATGGCCGCTTTAACCTCCAAATATCAGGCCATAGTATTGATGTGCGTATGTCAACCATGCCAGTACAGCATGGAGAATCAGTGGTTATGCGTTTGCTTGACCAATCGGCAGGCTTATTATCTTTTGATCAAACAGGTATGCCTGACGATATTATTAAACGCGTGCGTCATCAAATTTCTCGTCCCCATGGCATGGTGCTTGTTACTGGTCCAACAGGTAGTGGCAAAACAACCACTTTATATGCAGCATTGAGCGAACTAAACCAAGCGAGTAAAAAAATTATTACTGCTGAAGACCCGGTAGAGTATCGTTTAGAGCGCATAAACCAAGTACAAATTAACCCTAAAATTGATCTAACGTTTTCAAGTGTCTTACGAACAGCACTTCGTCAAGATCCTGATATTATGATGGTTGGGGAAATGCGTGATCAAGAAACAGTTGAAATTGGTTTACGTGGTGCATTAACGGGTCACTTAGTTTTATCAACATTACATACTAATGATGCCATTACCAGCGCTTTAAGGTTACTCGATATGGGTGCTGCTGGCTTTCTAGTGGGTAGTTCGTTAAGAGCGATTATTGCTCAGCGCCTTGTTCGTAAAGCATGTGAGCATTGTGCTCAGGAGTACAAACCGGATGCACAAGAGTTATTATGGTTAACTAATCTAGTTGGTGATAAAATAAATAAAACTCATTTTGTTCAGGGGCGAGGTTGTCAGTCTTGTCAATATACGGGTTATAAAGGGCGTATTGGTGTCTTTGAATTATTAGAAATGAGTGAGCCGATGATGATTGCATTAAAACGAGATGACAGCGAAGCATTTACACAGTTGTCGAAAGCAAATCCAAGCTTTACACCGCTGGCTATTGCCGCTTTTGATTATGCTGCACAAGGTGTCACTACCGTTGAAGAAGTGTTGCGCTTAGTCGAAACCGTAGATGTAAGTTAAGGTAATATTGATGGCATCATATAAATATACGGGGCGAAACCCTAGTGGTAGCCAAGTAAATGGAGCGATGGAAGCGATAAACAGCTCTGCCGTGGCCGAGCAGTTATTAAGAAAAAATATAACCCCCGTATCAATCACAACTACAGAGAAAAAAGTTGATACTAATCTTGCCAGTAAGGATGTCGGTGAATTACTTGGACTAACACGCGTTTCAATTGATGAATTAATTGTTTTTTCTCGACAAATGTATGCATTGATGCGTTCAGGAGTACCAATTCTTCGTGCTATTAATGGCATGGCAGAATCAAGCAATTCAGCATCATTAAAAAAGGCCTTGATTGATATAGCTAGCCAACTTGAAGGTGGCTACACCTTATCTTCAGCACTGAATCAACATCCTAAAATTTTTAGTAACTTATTTGTCTCATTAGTCCATGTGGGCGAAAATACGGGGCAGCTTGAAGAGTCTTTTTTGAAGTTGTCTACCTATTTAGAGCGAGAGCAAGCCACCAAAAAGCGTATAAAAACAGCATTGCGTTATCCTTCTATGGTGTTGATTGCTATCTTTTCAGCCTTAGTTATTTTAAATATTTGGGTTATCCCAACTTTTGCTAATATGTTTTCTAAGCTGGGTGCCGATTTACCTTTTATGACAAAGTTTTTAATTGCCAGTTCTAGTTTCTTTGTTAACTTTTGGCCTTATATGTTATTAGCTGCTGTATTCGCTTTTTTTGCGGTGCGCCAAGCACTTAAAACAGAAAAAGGGCGTTATCAATGGGATAGGAGAAAAATAAAATTACCTATTGTGGGTAGTATTATTGAGCGCTCAATTTTAGCGCGCTTCTCCCATAGTTTTGGTATTATCTTAAAAGCGGGTATCCCAATGACCACCGGGTTAACACTGGTTGCTGATGCGGTTGATAACGCCTATATGAAAGAAAAAATAATTTCCATGCGACAAGCGATTGAAGGTGGTGATAGTTTATTGCGCTCTGCTCTAGCAAGTACTTTATTCACACCGCTTGTTGTGCAAATGATTTCTGTGGGTGAGGAAACGGGCCGAGTTGATGAACTGTTAAAAGAGGTGGGTGATTACTATGAGCGCGAAGTTGATTATGACTTGTCAACACTAACTGCACGCATAGAGCCGCTATTACTTATGGTTGTTGCCATAATGGTATTAGTACTCGCTTTAGGTATATTTACACCGATGTGGGATATGGCATCTGCCATGCAAGGCAGGTAATAGGAGTTTTTCACTGATGGTAACTAATAGTGAAAAGAACGAGAAATCACTCGCAGAGTTTTTGCTCATCATTACACTTGTTGGTGTGATGATGAGTGTTTTTATCAATTTCTTTATCGAGCATGAGGCGCAATATAGCCAGGCGGGTTTTAAAACCATGGCGCAAAATTTCACAACAAAAGTATCAGTAGTTCACGGGCAATGGATCATGGATAAGCACCCCGAGGTGGTTGAGCTTGCAATGATGCATGACTTAACAAAGCAATTGATTAGTGTCAATCAACAGGGGTGGATTGATGTTAATAGCACTTCGTTAGTGTGTGAAAAAATTTGGCAACTAGTGATGGAGTCTCCTTTGCGTTATATGAAGCAAACCATTGCGGCAATAGAAGTACGTAGCTTGGCTAAGGCGTCTGCAGTTGAAACCACTTCAATATGTCGTTATGCATTACCTAACGGTACCTATTTTGACTATAATCGTCTCAATGGTAGAGTAACTAGTGTTGAAGTAAAAAGTAGCGCAAAATAAATAACAATTTTTGTTGTGTTAGTGTTTAATCAGTAATTTAGTAAATATATCACTGGTATAATAGCTAAGAAGTGTTATACGATAAGGGTATGATAAGGCATATTATGAATAGTAGCATTGAAATGAAAAAACAATCAGGTTTCACTTTAATCGAATTAGTCATTGTTGTCGTGATTTTAGGCTTTTTAGCGGTGACTGCAATTCCTAAATTTATTGACTTAACTGAGCAGGCTCAGCAAGCCAATATAGAAGGCATGGCGGGAGGCTTTGCGACAGGAATATCGTTAGCTAGAGCCCAATGGGAAGCAGAAGCCAGGCCCGAAGATAATAACGGCAATAATGTGATAAATTATGATGGCACAGAATTGATGTTAACAACGCCACCCGCAAACTCTGCCATTAGACCTGGTTACCCTATTGGTTTAGCAGCTAATAACCCTACTGCTGACGGTACAAGTATGAGTGCAGTTCAGTGTATTGAAGTTTGGCAAGGGATTCTTGCACAACCACCGACTATTAGTGCCTCTATTGCTGATCTAGATGATGACGGTTTAGGCATTAACTATTTTGTTAATGTTGGTAATAATATATGTCAGTTTTTTTTAAAAGAGACCTTAAATAAGGATGCTGCTGGTGACTATCAAACACCAGCAAGTACGGCGGTAGGTAATAATTTCACCTACAACAATGCCGATAGCTCTGTGGTAGTAAATATTAATAATTAAATTGAGTGAGCATAGTTCACTCATAGGTTTACCTTTCTAAGTTTTACTGTTGATAAAATTTAGATTTAAAAATAAAAGTGCAAAAGGAAGCAATATGAAATCCATAAAAAATTTACCAAATAAGCAACAAGGTTTTACTTTAATTGAGCTAGTTGTAGTCATTGTTATCTTAGGTATTTTAGCCGTAACAGCGGCACCTAAGTTTATTGATTTAACCTCAGACGCAAGAGAGTCAGTGATGGAAGGTGTTAAGGGCAGTATTGAAAGTGCCGTATCTCTTGCTCACGCTAAAGCGTTAATTGATAATCAAACAGGTGCAACTGGTGAAATTTTAATTGGTGATGATTACTATGCTTTAGTTAATGGTTATCCTGCTGCGGCAGGTGCTAATAGTGCTAATGGTAATACAGCTAATGGCTTTGGTATTACAAAATTAATTGATTTAGATTCAAATACAGATGTTACTGTAACTGTTGCTACTCCTGCGTTATTCCAGCACTCAGGTGCATCTGATGTAACTGAGTGTCAATTATCATACGCTAATGCAGCTGATAGTGCCACGCGTCCAGTTATCAGTATAGATTATGATAAATGTTAACCTAATGTGTTGATAAAAAGAGGGCTAGCCCTCTTTTTTTGTGCTTGTTTTTATCATTTTTTATAAAAACAAAATGATTTATACTATTAAAAGTGGGTGAGAAGATATACTTAATCTTAAGTTTTACCGTTGAGAAAATAAAATGAAAGCTAAAGGATTTACATTAATCGAATTAGTTATTGTGATTGTTATTT
>JASMAS010000085.1 GCA_030754235.1 Litorilituus sp. | reverse complement strand
CTTCTGGTGAAAACCTGTGATGACTGGCGGTATCGATTTTAGTTACTTTCTGCTTCAAGTGCTTAAAATAAATAAGGATAATTGCTTAGGTTATTCACTTGAACTAGAGAAAAATTCTAACCTGATTTAAAGGTAGATGCTTACGGTTTTCTTGTAAAGCACTTGCCACCTGCAGCATTAAAAATCAGTCCTATCATTACAAAACTGATACCTATATATTGTTGCTTTGTTATCACTTCATCTAAAAAGATTGAAGAACAAAGTATGCCAATGACAGGAACACCAATCAAACTATCTTTTAACGACATAAATCACCTTGGTGTAATACACCTCTCCCTCTTTCGAAGATAATTAGGTAAAATACACACTATTAAAAAAGAAGGCTATGTTGCCATTAAGTGTTGTTGGCTTTCTCACCCCTTTATTTTAAAGAATTACAAAAGCCCAACATAAAATGTCTTAGCAACCCTAAAACCTAATGGATGAAGGATTAAAAGCACG
Organism: Litorilituus sp.; assembly: GCA_030754235.1. GTDB lineage: Bacteria > Pseudomonadota > Gammaproteobacteria > Enterobacterales > Alteromonadaceae > Colwellia. The sequence continues at coordinate 2,842 of JASMAS010000085.1, read as the reverse complement.
TTGATAGTCTCTAAAACAATTAACCGAAACAGAGCTTATTGATATTCCACCATTGCAAGTATTGTGAGCGCTAAGCTAATGCTGCATTTTAGTCAGTAAATCAGCAGAATTTTGCGCTCTGACTAAAGGTATTGCATCAAGTGTAAATTCTATGGTGCATTTTTTACCTTACTCGCCAACTAGTATTGCCGAGACTGGCTTATCCATGTCATTGACAAATACTAAGACATAAAAAAGGGAGTGGTTATTTCCCAATCTGATTTATTTACAATAACAGTGACTCCAATAATAATTAAAGCCAATGCGATAGAAAACCTTTATATTTTAGCTTTTCTCTATTGGTTCACCTCAGAGGTAAAATTCTTGCTGGATACTTTCCATTCATTATTGACTTCAATTAAATGAAGATAATTAACGAAGTTCATTACTCCAAAAAAACCTTTTTCAACCAGTACTACACTCGCAACTTTGCCTGCCACATCAATTTTTTCTATTGATGCATGATAATCAACCTCAGTTTCTTTCATTGGAGGTGTTTGAGCAATATTTTCGATAAATGGGGTAATATCACCAAACATGAACTGACCATTAAAATAACCGCTCATCACTGCTGATTCATGAAAAAGTGATTTCAATTTTTCTGCATCCCCGATAAAACATGCATCTATATATTCTTGAACTTTTTGTTTAACTAATACTTTAGTCATAATTATTTTCCTATCATTTTATTGAGTAATATACTTTCACTACGGATGGAACTAACACCTAAAATTTTGTCAAAAGTTAGTTTTTCTACAAAGAACAAAGAGTGCATAAAACACCTGAGCCTCAACTATAAATCAACTAACAGCATTATTATTTAACTGACAATGCCAAGCTTTAATGTACGAAATAATTAAAATTTGACAAAAAATTTAACTAATGTAACCATTAATAAACGGATAATACGTTTCAACAATAAAAGCTTTTCTTATAAAACAACAACGCCCACTTCACTTTTAACTTAACATTCACATAGATAAAAATTAAACCTGCGTTATTAGACAAATCCGTTTCTCCTATCAATTAAGTTAGCTATCAATTAAGTTAAATTAAAAGTAACATGGTTTAATGGCACTAGGGTCTGTTGAACTTTCAGTTTATAGCTCTGTTACACTTGAAAAAGATGGCAATCAAGGCGCTTTATTCAATATTTGGTTGTTCCAAATGCGAATGAGACAACAAAGAGTGATACTTTTTCAAGGTAACCCAAAGGGCTATGGCTAAAATTAAAGTTCAACAGAACCTAGGGTTTTAAGCACGGATTTCAACCCTATAATTTGCTCCTTTGTTAGCCCTTTCAACAAAGCCCGTTCGTGTTTAATTGCTATGGCAATGAGTTTTTGCTGGACATCAACACCTTTTAAACTCAAGCATAATTTATCTTGGTGATACTGTATAAACTCTTTATCCTTGAGTACATCCAATGCAGAGGTTAATTCATCAAAAGGTTGCAGCACCAGTTTTGACAAATCTGCTACACCGTGGATCGGTGACGGGGATAAAAGCGTCATTATACGCCATTGCTCAGGGGTAACATCACCTCCTTCAGCCAGCTCTTGATAAAACCCTATGCGGAGTTTAGCAATGGTGACATTAAGTAAATATGGCAAATAATTATTTAAAAATTCATTCGTACCACCTTTCTCGGTATATTGCGTATTGGCACTAGGGTGCTGTCCAGTTATCGCATAGCTACCTCTAGAAAAGACCAAAGGTGTTAACGTACTGTCATACTGATATTTAGCGACCTTGCCAACAATAATTAAATGATCACCACCTTCGTAAACATTCCATGTTTCACATTCAAATTGCGCACCACACCCCTCAAGCAAAGGAGCACCACCAAGGCCATCTTGATAAACGACCCCCTTAAACTTGTCTTCACCTCGACCAGCAAAGCGATTTGAAGTAGCAACTTGTGATTCACTTAACACGTTAACAGCAAAGTACTTAATATTGGCAAAAATATCAGCACTAAATGCACCTTTATCAACACTCCACAATACGAGTGCTGGATCCATGGATACACTATTGAAACTGCTTGCTGTGCAACCAATAGGCTCACCTTTAGTATCGAGCGCAGTAATAACAGTAACGCCAGTAGGAAATTGTCCTAATGCATTTCTAAAATCTCTTAGATCAAATTTATTATCTGTCATAATTTTATCCTTATTCGTTTTAACGTCCCGCTTTGTGTGCTGGTAAGCTTCCTATCCCCCAATGGGCTTTAGGGTATTCGTTAATGAGCACCCGAATATTTTGCTCTGGAGCGCCAATGGAGGCCGTAACCGCTTCTGAAATAGCACGTATTAACGCTTCTTTTTGCAGCTCAGTTCGACCTTCCATCATATTTACGTTTATAATTGGCATGTTAATTCCTCGCTATGATTAAACTAAACAAATTTTCCAGATAAATTACCAAGTCCTTGGTATCGAACAGTAAAACTGTCACCTTTATTAACTTGTACCGCAGCGGTAATAGCGCCAATCATAATAAATGATCCTGATGGTAGCTCTTCACCGCGCTCGCCTAGCATATTAGCGAGCATGGCTACAGAAGCAGCAGGATGACCTAAGACCGCAGCACCCGCCCCCACTTCAACCACTTCTCCATTGATTTGCATAACCACGCCAAGCGTTTTAAGATCTAATTCAGAGGCTGGCTTCATTCGCCCACCAGTAAAAAATCGAGCAGAAGAACTGTTATCAGCAATAACACTCTTCAAATCAAATTTAAAATCTTTATAACGCGAGTCTATAACTTCGACGGCAGGCATAATAAAATCTGTTGCAGCAAGTA
>JASMAS010000084.1 GCA_030754235.1 Litorilituus sp. | reverse complement strand
TGATGAGTATATTGAAAGTATCAATCCATTAATGGGGTCGGTGGGTTTAACGTTTGAACAGGACACTTGGTCGAGTGAGTTAATTGTTAACTGGGCAAACCGCATGAGCAAAGTTAATGATGGAAAAATGAAAACCTCAGGCTACGGCTCGGTTGATTGGTTAGTAAATTGGCAAATTAATGATGCGTTAAAACTCAATTTAGTGGCTAATAATCTTTTTGACAAAGAATATGCTATGTACTCAAATGTGGCAGGTTTTGATGCAACAGATGATGTTAATAGCTTCACTGAAGCAGGCAGAAACTTCTCAGTGAATGTTAAATACCGCTTTTAGTTAATGAGCCTATTGATATAAATACTATGTCGCCAGTTGTTCGCACCTTGCGGCATAGTCCTGTTGATTTTCTATGCACCATATAGGTTAATGAAAAACCTAAAACCTAAAACCTAAAACCTAAAAAAACAGGCAAGTAAACGCCATAAATTTCTTCGCTATATTTTTACCCCAATCCTTCTTTTAATCGCAGTCAGTGGTATAGGGATAAACCATCCAGGCATTATAAAACTGTTTCAGTTCCTATTGATAAATTACCTGAAAATTATTTTAGCATTGTAGTAGGGGCTCAATACAAGCGCTACGCTCGCTAAAGATGAACAAAGTGGAATATACGCAGCAGGTAACAACGACTTTATGGTGTTTTCCTTTGAACTGCATTATTTTCGGGATTTCGTGCACTATATAGGCGCTTTTTACTTGCTCATACTGCTCGTATTGTCGTTATATTGATTGGTTATAACTATCACTGGGGTTGTTCAATATGCGCGAAAAATTGAGTATAGGAAAAAGTCTTAATATCCGTTTAATTGTGACAGTGAGCGTTTAAACATAAACGATTGAAAATATGTATAGTGATCAGAATGTTTAAGTGAATATAAGGAGGGAGTAGTTTTTTATAATGCGATATTAGTAGAGTGGACAAAAATAAAAAGCCAATAACGAAAACTTCTATATAACGTTACTGGCTTAACCATCAAAATTTTTTATCTAATTGACTCAAACGAAGTGCTTAAATCGGGTAGTCATCAAGGAAGAGTAAAAATGCGTCCTGAAACATAATTACTCACCTCGTTGACTTATCATTGTTTCAATTTAGTGAGAGAGCATTCATTAAATAAAAACAACAAATAAATGATAATCATTCTCAATTGTGTTGTCAACTTTTTTTTAATTTGGTTTGATAAATATTTTTAATACTTTACCGATAATTTGTTGTTTACTTACCGGTCCTAGTTTTTCTACTGTTATACTTGATGAGTTTTCACCCTTACACCAAATAAGATTGTTTTTATCAACAACAGCAACATTTTTTATTAACAGGCCGTATTGAGGGTGCTTAATTAACACCGTTTGGTTTACTTTAATTTTATTAAAGTTATACCAATGGCTTGCTAATACATAGCTGTGTTGTGGTATACGTGGAAACATACTGTGTCCAGTTACTTTCCATATTTTCAATCCCAAAAAAGTCATTATGGTAATATTGGATAGACGATAGGTTGCTCTGGTGGATAAGGGCAAACAGCGATATGAGTTTTTACCTTTTTGCTTTCCCAGAATATCTCAGCAAAGCGATTCACTTTGTCTAATAACGCTAAAGTTGTTTGTTTATTGATGTGCTGTTTAGCGCTTGAAGCTGTGAGCATTATGCTGTGTACCAAGGTGTGAATTTCTGGAAACTGTTCAAGTTGTGGCGCTTTAATAAAGTCACCCCAAATGATAGTTATTTCTTCTTTGACTTTTTTACCATGACTTTCTTTTTGCGCCACTAAGCGAGAAAATTGTGCATGATCATTAGCAGTTAATTTGGTTTTTTCATTCATTTCATTTAATAAATCAACCATACGAATCATCGTTAACACTGAAATTTGCGCTGTAATGGGATCATATATTTTACACGGTATGTCACAATGAGCAGAAACGGTAGAAAAATGAATTTTTTCATCAAGCTTATTAATTAAATTATAAAACATGATTCTTCTCCTTTACCTGACTTTTATTTATTTTAATGTGATAATTTTTGGTCAATAATTTGCTGTATAAAATGCATGCGACAAGGATAGCTGGTGCTAACCAAATAAGGTGCATTAAGCTTGCCATCATTGAGGTATGATCATGACCAGCATGGGCGAAGCTAGGTGACGTTATTAACAGTATGGTTAATATTAGTGTTAGTTTAATCATTTTCATTGTCTACTCCTTGTCTTTTGTTAATGAACAACCTGTTGGTTTAGTGCAATATTTTCTTTAAATTCTGCTATTGATTTTGTGCATTTGTCACATACTGGATGCCTTTTAGAGAACATCAAAATAGGCATAAAGGTTAGTTTTAATGCATTTTGCGCGATGAGTTTTGTGTCGTCACAACTGTCATGAGAATGACAAAGAGATAACATTCTATTATGTGGAATAAGCAAGTACTGTAGAGACAATTCAGGGTTGTTTTGTGCTTCAAATAATGTTGCTAAATTATGTGATACACAAACCCAAGCCATTAACAATTGCACATTTTTAATATCTGCAGACCATAATGAATCTAAATGAAATGCGGCCTCTTTATAACAGTACTCAGCCTCTATCCAGTTTTTTTCATGAAAGCAGTTGTTACCGTCATTTAATAAATTTTGCCATTGCGCCATGATTGTATTCCAAGCAATTTTTTTAATACTAATAACCTAAGTAAATGATAATGATTCTCGTTTATCTATGCAAGTGTTTTATAAAAAAATTTCTATTAGGTGCTAGTTGTATAAGGCTCATGGCAATAATGAAAAGCGACAAGGAAATATAAAGAGAACGAAAGTAAACTACTCTCCCTTGTTTGTGCTTAAAAAGTATAATTAACCTCTAGTGATAAGCTGAAGCAAACCCGAGAAAGAAGCTTGGTTGTGTTTCGGCAGAAAAACTACACATAACATACAAAGCTTGATAAACCTCATCAGTTAAATTTTGACCGTCGAAATAAAATTTTACCTGTTTATTCACGGGATAAGCCCTTTGTCATAATTTATCGAGCATTGTTGTATTAATGATAATGCAGGCTGGTGGTAGCTTAGGTGTCTTTGGAAAAGTTACTTGCCACTGTTCGCTAATATTGATTGCTCGAATAAGTTTGCTGATATCTTGTTGTGAATTGTGATAAAGCACTACGCAGCTAAGAGGTTAAATCAATAAAGCATATTTCACTTTGCTAGCTAAAAGCAGCTGCGCTGCATAGGCAATACGATGGCAGTGTGGAATTTTTACTTATTCGGCTTTATTAGCTAATTGCGCTTTTAGTTGTTTTAGCAAAACAATGTTAGGTACATCGTTTTAAAAGGAACAACAACCTTTTTGCCGATTAATTCATTTCATGAGTTGATTACCTTATCTTGGCTAATGGTGCCCATAATGTTCCAAATTGAGACGTTCAACAGAGTTAACTTGTGATCTTTGTTGTAAAAAATTGCCACTAAATTTGAAGGGGGTGCTGAAAAATCAACCTGTTTCCCAATAACCATGGTGCATAATTGGTTTGGGTTTTTCAACTGAGTGAAAGAAAACTCAATATTTGAAATAGCCAATCTTTGCTGTTCAACCATCACCAAAAGAGGATAGCTAACTATACTGCCGCAGGTCTAGCAAGCTTGAAGGTTTTGGCATAGCTATTAGCCACGAAGAACAACAAAGTAAAAATAGCCAAGATCAGTTTAATAACGCTTATTGCAAATAAGAATGGTTTGCATTTATAATGATGAAGTGTCAATAATCTACCACTTGACAATTGTCAGGGTGTTAATCCTCCCGTTAACTAACTGAGGAAAAGTGAATGCTGATTGCTCAATCAAATATATTGCAACTGTTAAGTAAAGAGCAAAGAGTCTTCTTAGACGCTAAAGGTCATCAATTAACACTTAAAGCGGGTGATTTTTTATTTGAAAAAGGAGATTGTGCCGACCATGTTTTTCTGGTCAAAAAAGGTAAATTGACACTGTATCGATTGATGCCAAATGGTGAGCAAAAGGTATTTAAAGTTTTTTTAAGTGGCGGTGTTATTGCTGAAATGGCTGTGTTTATGGAGCCACGAGTTTACCCTATGACAGCGTATGTGGAGCAATGTAGTGAACTTGTTTGCTACAGTCATCATACTTTTCATCAATTATTTAAAGCCGATAGAGAATTAGCGCTGAAGGTGATCGGTTTTATGAGTAACCTAGTGGGTCAATTGATGAACTCTATTGATATGTTGACACAAGTAAATGCCAATCAACGACTAGTTATGTATTTTGCCGAAATATATCAAAAGCAAAAACAGAGCAATAACCGATTTGTTTTACCGAGCACTAAAAAGGTACTGGCCACTCAGTTGGGTATTACCCCTGAAACCTTGTCTCGTTTATTAAATAAACTAAAATTTCGTGGTTTAATCAAAGAGTCTGGTGCTTGTATTACCATACCCGATATCAGCGACTTATGTCATGAAGTTGATTTAGTACCTACTATTTTTGAACCGTACTATTAATATGAATTAATGTTATTCATATGCAGTGTAGACTAATTGTGTGCATATTAACGCATGAATTATAAACAGTATTTTTGGATCATTTTCACTAAAAGCATATTGGTTTTTTCGACTTCACTGTGAGCTAAAAATTCATTGGGTTGATGTGCTTGGTCGATAGAGCCTGGCCCTAATACTATGGTTTGACAGCCTAATTGTTGAATAAAAGGAGCTTCGGTAGCGTAATTAACAGCACAGCAACGATGACCACTGATCTCTTCTGCGATACTAACAAAACAACTCTTTTCGCTTGCACACTTGTCTTGTTCAAAACTTGGTGAGCTAGGATGTAACTCTTCAAAATGAATGCGGCCAGGGTATTTCTCAGCAAGAGGCTGAAGTGCTTCAGTTAACCAATAGAGTAACTCTTCGTCTTTCATGCCGGGTAGAGAGCGTAAATCAATATCTAACTCGCAATGACCACAAATGCGGTTAGCATTATCTCCTCCTTTAATAGCGCCCATATTAAGTGTGGGAGCAGGCACATCGAACGCTTCATTTTTATAGTGTAGATTAAATTGTTCTTTAAGTTGCATCAGTGCACCAATCACTTGGTAGATGATTTCAATGGCATTTACGCCTAAATGAGGTTTGCTTGAGTGTCCCGATTGACCTTGCACACTAATGCGATGCGACATATGTCCCTTATGCATAACCACTGGTACTAAGTTAGTTGGCTCGCCAATAATGGCAACATCTGGTTTAGCTATTTGATTTTGAACAAAAAAGCGTGCACCAGCCATCGTGGTTTCTTCATCGGCAGTGGCTAAAATATAAAGTGGTTTTTTTAGTTGCTTAGCATTGAGCCCTTTACAAGCTTGCAAAATAAAAGCAAAAAAACCTTTCATGTCACAAGTACCTAAACCAAAAAACTTATCATCTTTGTCTACAACTTTCATCGGATCGCTTTGCCAGCGACTGTCATCAAACGGAACCGTGTCGCTATGACCTGCTAATAATAAACCGCCTTCACCTTCACCTAACTTGGCTAGTAAGTTATATTTTTTTTCGCCACCTTTATGAATATTCGGCACTTTTTGAATATCAATGCTAAAGCCTAATTGTTCAAACCAAGTAGCAAGCAATTGAATTACCTTCAAATTCCCCTGATCCCAACTCTCTTGTGTTGAACTAATTGAAGGACAGGCAATCAATTGAGTTAATGATTGAGTAAAGTTAGGTAGTTGCGACATAAAAAGAAATCCGAAAAATAATTCAAAAAAAACATAAATAGTTATGCTGTATAGTTGCATAACTACCCATTAACTGTTAAATTGCCTTCATAGTGTAAATAACCTGCTTTCATAAGGCTACTTTTTCCTAAGGTACATGTCATGTTTTCAATTCAAACAGTGCGACGACGAAGCGAGTAAGTTTATGATTTATCTCTTTTCTTTAGTAAAAGAGAGTGGTTATATCATATTTCGGTTTTGTAGTTGAAATACGTTGTTTGAATAGTAAGGTTTAAATTGTGTCAGAAGTGAAAAACGTTGTTGTTATCGGTGCGAGTGGTTATGCCGGTGCAGAGTTAGTTGGTTTATTGTGCCAACATGATAAAGTTTCAATACAGCATCTTGTTGTGTCGGAAAACTCTACTTCCTGTGGAAAACCTTTTAGCGAGTTACATGGTCGCTGGCAGGGGGTTTGTGATGTACCCCTGCAGTCTTTTTCACAGCAATGGTTTGATGAAAACATAGTTAATGCTGTGCAAAAAATCGATACCGTATTTTTTGCAACACCACATGATTTCAGTGCCGATTGGGCTCAAGCTTTTATTGACTCTGGTATAAAGGTCTTTGATCTTTCAGGTGGCTTCAGGTTAAAAAACCCCAGTGATTATCCAACTTTCTATGGCTTTGAACATGCCAATATTGATGCCTTGGCTCAGGCTAAATATGGTTTAGCAGAATGGCAGAAAGATGATATAGCCAATACAGACTTAATTTCGATTCCTGGCTGTTATCCTACGGCGAGCTTACTTTCCATAAAACCTATCACGAAAAACTATTTACATGCAGAAAACGCCCTTATTGTGGTAAATGGTATTAGTGGTGTTAGTGGCGCAGGTAGAAGCGCATCACTGGCGACAAACTTCAATGAAGTGAGTTTAAAAGCATATAATGTTTTACAACACAGACATCAGCCAGAAATTTCACAAGAAGCTAATGCACAGGTTATTTTTAATCCGCATTTGGCGCCTTATAAACGTGGTTTGCTTACTACGGTAACGTTACAACTGAAATCAGAAATAACGGCTAAGCACGTTAGTGATGCTTTTGAACAAGCCTACGGTAATACTCCGTTAGTTAGGTTAGTTAATACATGGCCGCAAATAGGCAATGTTGCCCATACTCCGTTTGCCGATGTGCACTGGCAAGTCGATGAAGAGAAAAATGTTGTTGTAGTCAGTTGTGCGATTGATAATTTACTTAAAGGCGCTTCATCACAAGCATTACAGTGTTTTAACCTTTCTTTAGGTTTGCCAAGTGAATACAGTTTACTGCCTACTAAAATCAGCTATTAAGGAATGAAGATGAATAAGCCACTAGTGATTAAAATCGGCGGTGCTATTTTAGAACAAGAAGAGGCATTAAAAGCCTTATTAACTGAAATTACCAAATTGAAATTGAATGCTAAAATCGTCTTGGTGCATGGCGGTGGGTGTGTGGTTGATGAGATGTTATATCACGCTGGTTTTACTACCGTTAAAAAGCATGGTTTGCGTGTCACGCCAAAAGAGCAGGTAGCTTTAATAAGTGGTGCGTTGGCGGGCACAGTGAACAAGTCAATTGTTGCTCAAGCAAGTAGCATGCAATTAACAGCAGTGGGCTTATCTCTTGCTGATGGCGATATGATTACGTGTACTAAGTCCAAATTAGAGTTAGGTGAAGTCGGTGTCCCTAGTCCTAAATCTAGTCAGCTGTTAGATGCGTTACTTAATGGTCAATTTTTACCGGTCATCTCTTCTATTGGCGCCTTAGATAATGGCGATTTAGTTAATGTTAATGCCGATGATGCCGCCGTGGCTATTTGCCAATTACTTAACGCCAAATTGTTATTATTAACTGATGTTAATGGCGTAAAAGGCAGTGATGGCAACTATTTAGAGTCACTAAATAGTGAACAAGCGAATAACTTGATTGAACAAGGTGTTATTGCGGGGGGAATGACAGCGAAAGTCAATGCTGCCTTACAAGCTGCTAATCAATTACGACGAAGTATCGTGGTTGCCAGTTGGCAATCACCTGAGCAGATAACACAATTATTATCAGGTGTTGGTGTCGGTACACAAATACAACCTGATTTTGTTTAAATAATTATTTATTATCAAGAAGATAACTATGTCTGAGTCAATTAACTTACAGCATTTTTTAGCTGATGATCAGTTAAAACAAAACCAGTTACTCGCTTTAATTAAGCTAGCGATTAAAATTAAGCAAACCCCGGCAGATTTTAGCCAAGTATTGTTGGGTAAATCGGTGGCAATGATTTTTGAAAAACCATCACTTAGAACACATGTCAGTTTTGATATGGGTATCAATAAATTGGGTGGTCACGCCCTATATTTAGGTCAACAAAATGGCAAGCTAGGGGAACGTGAGCGGGTCAGTGATTATGCTAAGAATTTATCTTGTTATGCTGATGCCATTGTTGCACGGGTTTTTAGTCATAACTCAATTCAAGGGTTAGCAGAGCATGCAAGTGTGCCTGTGATAAATGCCCTATGTGATCTTTACCATCCTTGCCAAGCATTAGCAGACTTTATCACTATGACCGAGCAGCTGGCTTTATTAAAGATTAATGATATAAGCGAAGTTAAACTTACTTATGTTGGCGACGGTAATAATGTCTCTCATTCATTGATGTTAATGGCGGCCATTTTAGGCGTAGATTTTACCTTAGTAACGCCCTTAGGCTTTGAGGCTGAAGCTGATGTCTTAACAAAAGCTCAAAGCCTAGCAAAAGCATCGGGTGCTAAATTGAATGTGACTTGCGATATTAGCAGTATAGGGGCACAAGATGTCATCTATACTGATACTTGGATTTCTATGGGCAATGAAGATGCCAACCAAAAAGCACAGATTTTAGCGCATTTCGCTCCATATCAAGTCAATCATAACTTAATCAAGCAAACAGGTGCTAAGCAGGTCATGCATTGTCAACCCGCGCATTTGGAAGAAGAAATTACCACCGAGCTATTTGACAGTGACATGAGTGTTGTTTTTCAACAAGCTGAAAATAGAATGTGGGGACAATGTGCCGTACTCGTTTCATTACTGACAAAAGAATGAATCACTATATTGTAGACATCATTAGTTATTAACGCACTAAAGTTAATGATCAAAACAAACAAAATTTATAATTTATAGGATCTAAACAAATGGCCTTATCAAAGAAAGAAATCAAAAAAGTAGTGTTAGCGTATTCTGGTGGTTTAGATACTTCGGCCATCATTCCATGGTTAAAAGAAAATTATGACGGTTGTGAGGTTGTCGCTTTTTGTGCTGATGTTGGTCAAGGCGAAGAGGAGCTTGAAGGTATCAAAGAAAAAGCCATAGCTTCTGGTGCGTCTCAATGCTATGTGGTTGATTTAAAAGAAGAGTATGTAAAGGATTATATTTATCCAATTTTAAAAACGGGTTCGGTCTACGAAGGACAATATTTATTAGGCACCTCGATGGCGCGACCGGTTATTGCTAAAGCCCATGTTGAAGTTGCTTTAAAAGTAGGTGCTGATGCTGTTTGTCATGGCTGTACCGGCAAAGGTAATGACCAAGTTCGTTTTGAGTCTTGTTTTGCTGCGCTTGCGCCAGAGCTGACGGTTATTGCGCCATGGCGTGAGTGGGATATGGTCTCTCGTGAAGACTTATTAGACTACCTAGCCGCGCGTGATATTCCTTGTGCGGCTTCACTGACTAAAATTTATAGCCGTGATGCGAATGCATGGCATATTTCACACGAAGGTGGCGAATTAGAAGACCCATGGTGTGAGCCATCTAAAGAAGTCTGGACGATGACGGTTGATCCAATGGATGCGCCAGATGTGCCAGAAAAAGTACAGCTTAGCTTCGTTGAAGGTGAATTAGTTGCTGTTGATGGTAAAGACTTTTCTAATGCCGCTTATGACGCGCTAATGTATTTAAATGCTAAAGGTGCCGCACACGGTGTTGGTCGTATTGACATTGTTGAAAACCGTTTAGTGGGCATGAAGTCTCGTGGTTGTTATGAAACTCCAGGTGGCACAATCTTAATGGCTGCTTACAAAGGTTTAGAAAC
>JASMAS010000083.1 GCA_030754235.1 Litorilituus sp. | reverse complement strand
CAAAAAATATTTACTATCAGGGATTTCAGAAAGGGTCGTACACCCTGCCCAACCATTGAGGTCGCAATGGATACTCTGTGAAGTGTCGTTTTGAGCGTGACCCAGATAATACGAATCTACCCATTCTTCAAATGTGGCTATGTGCCAGCCATCAGGGACCACGTATGTATTGACCGGGTCGTAGGTTATGTCATTTGCTATCGCGTAAAACAACGTGGTGTTGAATGATGACACCGTTAAGCCGTCCGTGTAACTCCCTGTTGGATCGAACCAATCATCCATGGGGATTAATACTGCATTAGCAGTTGATGCTACAAACAGTGATAAACCAATTAAAAATTGTGTGAATATTTTGAATATCATTTGAAACTCCTTGCACTATGTGTGTGCTGGCAAACGTTGTATTAACATTTTGTTAATACTTCAACTTTAATACAAAAAACATGCCAAACGTAAAATATCAAACAATTTCACAACGATGCCATTTCATACAATTTCAAATCAAGTAACACTGTAAAATAACCCGACACAAACCACTTATCATCGGGTTGGATTGGTTGCGTGATATTAAAAAACTGTAATTTAAATTAGTGTAAGTATTAAAAGTATCATAGGGTGAAAGAATTTCATCTTCAACTTGAAAGAAATCATCAATAAAATCGAAATTAACTAACATTAAAACAAGTATTTTAGTAGTGTAATTGATTCAAACTCAGTGGTGCTAATTGTTGCAATTCATAGCATGAACACCACTACTGGTCGTTAAATTCAACACCTTATTACCACCTAGCAACTGACTTGTAATCAGTAGGTCGCCAGTTCGACTCCGGCAGTCGGCACCATTTATTCTCTTTGAGAAGAAAAAAACCTCGATTTATCGAGGTTTTTTTTTTGTCTTCAATAAAATAAAGTCACCGTTAATACTGAGCTTGTCGAAGTGCGGTTAGGGCTTTTTTGTATCTATCCCTAGGGTAAATTATTACCCAAATACCAGTAACACCACTTCATCACTAAACACCACAGTATCTGCGGCCTATCACAAGATTAACAATTCAAATTGAAGTAATTCATGGCGTTGAATTCCCATCAATTTTGAAAAATACCAGTGGTGTATTTTCATCTAGTGGTGCCACCCTATTACTTAATTGGTTATTAACCCCATATAATATTGTTTTTATTACATTTAACCCCATTAAAATGGAGTTATTAGTGGTGTAATAAATGGGGCAGGGTCAAGTCGGTTTAGTCCGTGGTACTACGGTGTTAACTTCACCCTATACCTTTATAAATGTACACACTTAAAAGGGCATGGTGGTAGCAAACATACCGTTACAGAGATACAACATGATTTACACAACCATACGTTTGTATTTCGAACCGATGTTAAATCCTATTATGAATCAATAAACCACGAGATATTGTTAGATAAATTATCGATTTACATCAAAGATAAACTGGTGATGAATTTACTAGCACAGTATCTAAAAAGAAGTGTTGAATCAGGTGGTTTATTTAAGGATATAAAACAAGGTATATCATCAGGTTGTCCATTAAGCCCCTTGATATCGAGTTTTTACCTTTATGAGTTAGATAAAGAAATGGAAAATAACCCCGTATTCTATCGAAGGTATATGGATGACCTTATTGTATTATCACCAACAAGGTGGAAATTACGAAAAGCTATAAAAACAGTGAATCAACATTTTGAAGAACTAAAGTTAAAACAACACCCTGATAAAACTACGATTGGTAGAATCGCCAAGGGTTTTGATTTCTTAGGTTATCAATTTGGTGAAGATAAAATAACAGTATCAAAACGAACATTAACAAATCACATACGTCGATTAACGCAGCTTTATGAGCAAAAAAAGCATCTACCAAACTGGAAGATGCTTCTTGATGATTATCGACAACATTGGGTTACATGGGTTTATTCAGGCATACCGTCATCGATAATTAATTTTGATAGGCAATCAGTAGAATTAAGATTGTTACTTAAATCGACGTGATGCTAAACCAATCATTCCTAATGCAAAAATCGCAAGTGTAGATGGCTCTGGGACTGTTTTTGTTTCTTTAATTAAAATCATTCCACCAAATATGTGCGGATTGAGTAACAAGTGGCTGCCGTAATATTCATTTTGTGATTTTTGGGCGGCGTGGGTTTCATAATTACCAGCATTCGCTGCTAAAGCATCCCCGTTAACTTGTTTATCTGCGAATGCGAAAAGACTACCATCCGTCGTCCCATTATGGGCGTACCCGTTCCAATCACCCTGGTCAAAATACAAAAAGTTACATTCAGTTGGGCAGTTCGTTTTATTCGCTGGGCTATTCCATAAGGTGAAATAATCATTTTGTGTTGCGATGCGGAAGCCGTTGGGCGCTACATACGTATCTAAGTTACTATAATCAATATCTTTAGCTACAGCGAAATACACAGCGTCATGAAAATATGCTTGACGCAGCCCACCATCGCCAGAATTATCATGCCAATCGCTATATTGAATCAAACCAGCACTTGCAAAACCACTAAGGGACAAAACTAATCCAAAAATTGTCGCTTTTATCATTGTAATATTCATTGACTTTCCTTTAAATACCTTCCTATCACGCTGGGTGTCGGGTCGGTAGGGTCGGTAATTGCGAATTTAGTAATACATTCTTTAATATGCTTTAATCGTGCCACAATATAAAATATCAAACAAATTCAATGTAATGCACTATCACACAATATAGCAAAACTATAGCAAAACAATAGCAAAACTCAAAAATGTAAAAAAAACTGACACAAAAAACCACTCATCAACCAGTTGGGTTGGTTGCATAATATTAACAAGCTCAAATTAAAAATAGTTTCAGTATAAAATTATCATTGGGTGATTGAATTGCACCTTCAACCTTCAACCTTCAACCTTCAACCTTCAACCTTCGAACATGTTGGTGGTGATAAGGCGCAAGTACAGTATGCAAATTACAGGTGCCAGAACACTATCATTGTGTGGGAGATAAAAAAATAATTATTTATTTGTAATAAAAAAACAAAGTTAATGACTAAGTAGTTGATTATTTATTAAGGAAGTATTTATGAAAAACATTTATGAAGTCTTACTCGTAATAGCTATAGCCTTTATTTCAAATATAGCTAGCGCAAGTGAAGGAAACTTGAGTATCGAAGATTGCCACCTTGAAGGAATTAAACAACAGGTTCGGTGTGGAAAACTTCTTGTACCTGAAAACTACAATAAAGAACAAGGTAAAAAAATCACAATTAATTTTACGGTTATTCCCGCAATAGATAATAGTGAAAATAAAGAACCGTTTATGTTTTTAGCAGGAGGCCCAGGGCAAGCTGCTGTTGAATTGTCTTCAGGGTTAAGACGAGCTTTTACAGAAGTGCGTAAGACTCGTGCTCTCATCCTTGTTGATCAAAGAGGAACTGGTCATTCACACCCCTTACAGTGTGAAGATAATCAAGTCCAGAGTATTTATCAGATTATTCCTGAAGATTTTGATGCTAATGAAGTGAAAGATTGTTTAGCAAACTTATCAGGTGATTTGAGCCAGTATAACTCGGAAAATGCCATTCGTGATTTTGATGCGGTGCGTATTGCTTTAGGCCATGAAAAAATAAATATTTATGGCGGCTCCTACGGTACACGCGCAGCGCTTGTTTATATGCGCATGTTTCCAGAGTCTCTTCGAAGTGTTGTTTTAGATAGTGTGGGTCCCATAGAAGTTCCAATTGGTTTATTTGGCTTAAGCTCAGCGCGCTCTTTTGAGTTGCTATTAGAAAACTGTAAAAACAATGAAAGTTGTAATCAGGCTTACCCTGAATTATCATCTGAATTTGAGCGGGTTATTCAAACACTCGAACAAGCACCTATTACTTTAAACATACCACACCCTAGGTTAGGTGATAAAACTAGCTTTGTTGTTAGCAAGTCTAAGTTCATTTCTACCATTTTTATGCAACTGTATAGTATGCAAACCCGTGCATTAGTTCCTTTGGTTATTCATCAAGCTAGTCTGGGTAATTTTGCCCCATTAGCGGGCTTAATTTCGCAAACTGATGGTGATCAGGGAATTTATCTTGGTCTGAACTTAAATATTGTTTGCAATGAAGATATGCCTAAAATATCTCAAGCTATGTCAGTCGCTGACGCTAATAATAATTTTGGTGGCAGTTTAACGATGGAATCATTAAAAACGGCATGCCCTTTATGGCCAACATATGCTGTTGAGCAATCTTTTTATCAACCGGTAACGGCCAATATTCCAACATTAATTTTATCTGGAAATTTAGATCCAGTAACACCACCTAGTAATGGTGAAAAATCTGCGGCAACACTTCCTAATAGTCATCATATTGTTGTGGAAAATGCAGCGCATATCGCAGGAATGAGTCAATGTGGTGTTGGTATTATTAATGAATTTTTAACCTCATTAAAACCAAAAGAACTTGATGAAAAGTGCTTAGAAGAACTTCCCGTTGAGACATTTATGACTAGCTTAAACGGAAGTATATAAGGAAATAGTATAATGATTGAAGTAAACAATTTACATAAAAGTTTTAACACAAAAAAACAAACAGTAAAAGCACTAGATGGTTTGTCTTTTACGGCAAAAGACGGTGAAATAACAGGCATATTAGGGCCCAA
The DNA here is from genome assembly GCA_030754235.1 of Litorilituus sp. Taxonomy (GTDB): domain Bacteria; phylum Pseudomonadota; class Gammaproteobacteria; order Enterobacterales; family Alteromonadaceae; genus Colwellia. The sequence goes on along the minus strand of JASMAS010000083.1, from coordinate 30,523 downwards.
TGGCGCCGGAAAAACTACTTGTTTAAGAACGCTATACGGTTTATTAAAAGCGGATGAGGGCTATGCAACAATTGATGGCATTAAAGTTACTGAAGAGCCATTAAAGGCCCGAGCAAGATTAGGAATATTTCCTGATAAGTTTGGTCTATATGAGCGACTAACAGCGTATGAGCAAATTGATTACTTTGCCAGTATTCATGGTTTACAGGGGAAAGCAAAACATCAAGCGATAGAAACAGTTATTGAAGAGCTAGAAATGTCTGAGTTAGCGCACCGTAAAACAGTTGGTTTTTCACAAGGACAACGCATGAAAGTTACTCTTGCACAAGCCTTGGTGCACCAACCACAAAACTTTGTTCTTGACGAGCCAACTCGTGGTTTAGATGTAATGAGTACTCGTATCTTGCGTAATTATCTTGCCAGCCATCGAGAAAAAGGCCACTGCATATTATTTTCATCCCATGTGATGCAAGAAGTTGCTGCACTTTGTGACAGGGTTATTATTGTTGCTAATGGTAGGTTGGCAGCTCAAGGAACACCACAAGAGTTATGTGACCTTGCCGGAGAGCCTTTACTTGAAGATGCGTTTGTTAAGCTTATTGGCTCAGATGAAGGAGTAGCAGCATGATCCAGTTTAAAGCACTATTTATTAAAGAACTTAAAGAAGCCTTTCGTGATAAACGAGCGCTTATGGTTGCATTAAGCATGAGCTTTTTATTACCAATTGGCCTAATGGTTATGTTCAATATTATGATTGAAAAAAATATTGATAACCCTGAAGTTTATGTCAATTTTTCAGGCAGTGAGTATGCACCAAAGTTAGTTAAAGCTTTTGAGAAAGTAAATATTTTGTCCTTTACTGATATTCCAGAGGAGGATAAGCCTGACTGGAAAGACCGAAAGATTGAGATTGTTATTCCTCAATCATACGCACAAGATATGGTTGATGGTAAACCTATTGATGTTATTTTACGTGCTGATAATAGTGAACAGTCGTTAATGGCGCCTTTACAACGTATTAAAGCAGTTGTTAACCAGCACTCTCAAACCATTGGTTATAAGAGATTACTGGTTCGCGGTATTGATGTTAAATTATTACAACCCATCAAGTTGCAAGAGCAAGATACTTCCTTACCAAATAGCAATGCGATGATGATTTCACTTTTTTTGGGTTTGTATCTAATCATGACCGCTTTTATGTCCGGTTTATCCATATCAATAGACACTAGTGCAGGGGAGCGAGAAAGAAATGTACTTGAAATGTTACTTTGCCAACCAGTGAGCACACTTAAAATTGTTTTGGCTAAGCTATTTTGTTCTAGCTCGGTGGCAATCATTGCCATAGTGCTTATGTTATTGTTAACTTCGTTGGCAATGGGGTTTGTTGATTTAACTAAAATTGGTGCCTCTTTTAGTATTGATGGTTTTACTTTTGGTGCATTATTACTCTTATTGATACCTCTTTGTTTATTAGCATCTGCCCTGCAATTGTTTTTAGCCTTTCAAGCAAAGACATTCAAAGAGGCTCAGTCTACTGTCACAATGCTAATTATGTTGCCAAGCTTTATACCTTTTGCAATGTCTATGATGGATAGTAAACCTACTTGGACTGAGTGGATGCCTATTTCAGGGCAGTCGTTGATTATGGAAGATTTATTTAAAGGCCTACCTATTGACTGGTTTGCCCTGGCTTTTACTAGTTGCGCAACTATGGCATTAACTGTTGTTATTACTTTAGCCTTAGCTAAAAAACTGACATCAGAAAAAGTGGTTATGGCGCTAAGTTAGCAGTAGAGGTTATTGTTAATTATGATTAACTTGATAGAATCTTCTCTCAATAATCAAGCCTCCCTTGAGGAGGCTTTTAGCAAGTCGGTGAGATGCTCTTTGGATAATCAAAAAATATTTACTCAATGGATGACGGAGCATGAAAAACTGCTACGTCATATCATTACGGGGTTTGAAGCAAAGCCCGCTATTCAAGATGAGCTCTTTCAAGAAATAGCCCTGAACATTTGGCGTGCCCTACCTAAATTTCGTCAAGATGCTAGTGTTAAAACTTTTGTTGCTCGTATTGCGCATAACGTTTTAGCCACTCATGTGGCAAAAGCAGTAAAAACGGTTAAGGCAGATCAGGATTTGAGCTCAATCAGTCAAGAAGCTGAAAAAGATCATACCCACCCGACACCTTATCAATCATTAAACCAAAGTCAACGACAGCAAAAATTGCTTGCAGCGATAAGGTTACTAAAACTTGAGCAACAACAAGTGATCACGCTAGCTTTAGAGGGCATGAGTTATCAAGAGGTAGCTGAAGTGTTATCAATCACTACAAACCTTGTCGGTGTACGTTTACAGCGAGCGAAATCGGCATTAGCACAAATATTGGAGGCGACATGAAAAAAGAAAATTCGCCATTAAATGAAGACCAAAATAATGATTTGGTAGATTCTCCAATGCTTGATGAGCAATGGTTGGAGCTTACTGAAGATTGGCAATCACAGCCATATGAGAAAACAGATATTAAAGCACTGCTTAAGCAAACACGACGAAGAACTTATTGGGCAAAAGCGCTGCTTGCACTAAATGTTTTAGCAACTCTTGGAATGTTGCTTGGCTTTTTTTATGGCTTATCTCAAGGAAGATTTGGTACATCAATGAATACATTTTTAGGTATTTGTGGTGTATTGTCGACGGCTTTTGTTATTTATGAAATTAAAATTCGTTTTACTACTTGGCAAAATTGCTGTGATAGTCCAGATAAGGCGATAGATAGCGCAATTGCTGGCTGTGAGTCTTCACTTAAATATATTGTTCTAACAAAGTTAGCCTTTTTGCCATTTTGGCTTTTAGCTAATTGGTTCTTCTATAGTATTTCAATAGAGGAAAGTAGGGCAATGTGGCCATCACTAATTTTTATAAATGTTTACCTAGTTATTTGTTACCTTGTTACTGAACGTTTTCATCGTAAACGTAAAAAAGAGTACAAACAGCTTTTGTCGATGAAATCCAAATAAAAAACAGTATTGCATAATAAACTGGGTTTATATTTTGTAAGATTTCTTTGTTTGTGCTTTAAATTTGTTGTTATTTTGTTTTTTCTTCGGTATATTCTCTCATAACTGAATTTGATCTAAATTTTGTAAGTTTTCATCGAATATAACGCAAACTATTGCAGCATAAACCATTGCTAAATGAGCTAAGTACAGTCATTTTTATCATGTACAAAATAGCTCTTTTCAGGCAAAATACGCCGCATTAATTTTTGGTATAATCTCTATTCCAAAAAAAGATTAACCGTTCAAGCCTATGGCTGACCACTTGAGGAAAAAACATGTTTACTCGTGATATGAATATTGCAGATTTTGACGCTGAACTTTATCAAGCGATGACTAAAGAAGTTGTACGTCAAGAAGAGCATATTGAACTAATTGCATCTGAAAACTACTGTAGCCCACGTGTTCTTGAAGCACAAGGTTCACAACTAACAAATAAATACGCTGAAGGTTACCCAGGTAAACGTTACTACGGTGGTTGTGAATACGTTGATGTTGCCGAGCAATTAGCGATTGATCGCGCAAAAGAACTTTTTGGTGCAACATACGCTAACGTTCAGCCACATGCTGGCTCACAAGCAAACGCAGCAGTTTTTCAAGCACTTGTTACTCCTGGTGGTAAAGTATTAGGTATGAGCCTTGCTCATGGTGGTCACTTAACTCACGGATCTCACGTAAACTTCTCTGGTAAGTCATATGAAGCTATTCAATATGGACTCCATCCTGAAACAGGTGATATTGATTACGAAGAATTAGAGCGCTTAGCACAAGAGCACAAGCCAGAAATGATTATTGGTGGTTTCTCAGCATTCTCTGGTATTGTTGATTGGGCGCGTATGCGCAAGATTGCTGATAAAGTTGGCGCTTACTTCTTCGTTGATATGGCTCATGTTGCTGGTCTTGTTGCTGCTGGTCTTTACCCTAATCCAGTACCCCATGCACACGTTGTTACTACCACTACTCATAAAACCTTAGCGGGTCCTCGCGGTGGTTTAATTGTTTCGGGTTGTGATGATGAAGCGGTTTACAAAAAATTAAATAGTGCGGTATTCCCTGGCGGCCAAGGTGGTCCATTAATGCATATTATTGCAGCTAAAGCGGTAGCATTTAAAGAAGCATTAGAGCCAGAGTTTAAAGCATACCAACAAAAAGTGTTAGATAACGCTAAAGCTATGGTTGCTGTATTACAAGAGCGTGGTTACAAAGTAGTATCTAACGGTACTGAAAACCACTTATTGTTACTCGATTTAATTGATAAAGATATCACGGGTAAAGATGCGGATGCGGCTTTAGGTCGTGCTCACATAACAGTGAACAAAAACTCGGTACCAAATGATCCACGTTCTCCGTTTGTTACCTCTGGTTTGCGTTTAGGTACTCCTGCTATCTCACGTCGTGGTTTTGGCACTGAAGATACGAAAGCATTAACTGGCTGGATTTGTGATATTTTAGATGATATTAACAATGAAGAAGTTATTACTCGTGTACAAGCACAAGTAAAAGAGCTTTGTGCTAGATTCCCGGTATACAAATAAAAATAGTCAAAATTATTTTATTTGTATTAAAATGGTCGCAACTTAGCGGCCATTTTTGATCTTGATGATCAATTCATTAGGTGTTTTTGCTCTGAGCAAAGAGTGGGATGCGTCCATTAGTGTCTCAACGACTTCCTTCGACAGGCTCAGGCGAACGGAAATATAATTGCTTACCCTGAACGCGAAGCCGTTGTATGACGAGTGAAGGGTTAACATTTTTTTAAGGATATATATGTATTGTCCATTTTGTAGTGCACTTGATACTAAAGTTATTGACTCAAGGTTAGTCTCTGAAGGTCATCAAGTTAGGCGCAGACGAGAATGTTTAGCGTGTCATGAACGTTATACCACTTTTGAATCAGCTGAATTGGTGATGCCGCGTATTATCAAGCGTGATGGCTCTCGAGAGCCTTTCAATGAAGATAAAATGCGTGCAGGTTTAATGCGAGCCTTAGAAAAACGCCCTGTTAGTACTGAGCAAGTTGAAATGGCCATTAATAAGCTTAAATCACAAATGCGTGCTACAGGAGAGCGAGAAATCACCAGTGAAATGTTAGGGAATTTATTAATGGGGCAATTAAAAGTGCTTGATAAGGTCGCTTATCTTCGTTTTGCTTCCGTGTATTTGTCTTTTGAAGATATCAGCGAGTTTGCCGATGAAGTTGCTCGTTTAGGTAAAGAAAGCCTTAGTCGCTCTAAACGAAATAAGAAAAGCAAATAGTATGTTTACTAAGCAAGATTATCTCTACATGGCATTAGCGATTAAGCTTGCTAAAAAAGGCCATTATACTACCTCTCCAAACCCTAGGGTTGGCTGTGTACTTATTAATTATATTGATAATAAACCGCAAATTATAGGCACAGGATACCATAAAAAAGCAGGGCAGGGACATGCAGAAGTTAATGCTATTGCTGAGGCTAAAAAAAACTATCCCAAGTTACTTGAGGGCGCAACGGCCTATGTAACGCTAGAGCCCTGCAGCCATTTTGGTCGAACCCCACCTTGTGCTCAAGCCTTAATTGATCATAAAGTAAAGCGTGTGGTTTCTGCTATGGTTGATCCTAACCCTGAAGTCTCTGGTAGAGGCTTATCTATGCTAGAGCAAGCAGGAATAGAAGCTGAGTATGGCCTGTTAGAAGATGAAGCTAGAACACTGAATGTGGGTTTTGTTAAACGAATGACCCAAGCCTTACCTTATGTTAGATGTAAACTGGCAGCAAGTTTAGATGGAAAAACAGCCATGAAAAGTGGCGAGAGTAAGTGGATTACTTCAACACCAGCGCGGCAAGATGTGCAAAGGTTAAGAGCGCAAAGTTGTGCAATTATTGCCGGCGCTGACTCTATTTTAACCGACAATGCCAAAATGACAGTGCGCTGGTCTGAATTAGGCGAGTTAAAAAAATCTTATCACCAAAGTCATGTTCGTCAGCCGGTTCGTATTGTGATTGATAGTCAATATCGCCTAACACCACAATTGGCATTTTTTAGTCACCAGTCGCCTATTATTTTAATCAGAAGTAAATTTAATAAAATCCCCCTTGAAAACTTACCGCCTTGGCCTCATTTTGTAGAGCAAGTGTTTTTACCTTGTGTTGAGAATAGCCAAGGTGAAAATAAAATTGATTTGTCTGCCTTATTAGCGCTGCTTGCACAGCGTGGTTTTAATGAAATTTTGCTTGAGTCGGGTGCCAATCTAGCCGGTGCCTTTATTGAACAAGGCTTAGTGGATGAGTTAATACTTTATCAAGCACCAAAACTTATGGGCGGCGATGGCATGAACTTAGTTGAAATGCCAAACATTATAACCTTGGCTCAGGCAAAATCATTATCAGTAATGGATGTGAGGCAGATAGGCTCTGATATTCGTATTATTGGAAAATTAGAACAAACACCTAAATAGAGAAAAACTATGTTTACCGGAATTATAGAAGCGGTTGGTACGATAAAAGCAATCAATATAAACGGGCAGGGTGCGCGTTTAGTGATTGCCACTAATGATTTAGACATGAGCGATGTCAAGCTTGGCGACTCAATAGCAACCAATGGCATATGCTTAACCGTTGTCGATTTCGATCAACACAGCTACAGCGCCGATGTTTCTAATGAAACCTTACAGCGCACAGGGTTTGCTAATTATAGTGTTGGTATGCAAGTCAATTTAGAAAAGGCCATGCTAGCGAGCACTCGATTTGGCGGTCATATGGTGTCAGGACATGTTGATGGCATATCAGAAATACTATCAATTACCCATAATGGTAATAGCATTGAATATTGGTTTTCTATGCCAAGTGATTTAGCGCATTATATTGCCGAAAAAGGCTCTATCACTATTGATGGCACAAGCCTAACCGTGAATGCACTTGAGGATAACAAGTTTAGATTAACCATAGTGCCGCATACGGTAAAAGAAACTATTTTCGCTCATTACCAACTAGGTACTAAAGTTAATATAGAAGTTGACTTAATTGCACGTTATTTAGAGCGTTTACTAATGAAAGATAATATGGCAGAAGGACAAGCGCCTAAATCAAATGTCACAGAGTCATTATTGAAAAAATCGGGTTTTGCTTAACCCTCACTCTGAGCGTTTCCGTTGACCCTGAGCGCTATATATTTAATTAACATACAAACTTAAAATTAAACAAATAACCAAAGAGAATCTAATGAATTTAAACACTCCACAAGAAATAATTGATGATATAGCTTTAGGTAAAATGGTTATTTTAATGGATGATGAAGATCGAGAAAATGAAGGCGACTTCATCATGGCCGCTGAAATGGTTACACCAGAAGCCATTAATTTTATGGCAACTCATGGACGTGGACTTATTTGTATGCCAATGACCCAAGAGCGTTCTCAGCGTCTACAGTTGCCGCTAATGGTTGATAAAAATGATGCCCAATTTAGTACTAACTTTACTGTTTCAATTGAAGCGGCAACAGGAGTCACTACTGGTATCTCTGCTGGTGATAGAGCAACGACCGTATTAGCCGCGGTAGGAAAAAAATCGACACATCTTGATATTGTTCAACCAGGGCATATTTTTCCATTAATTGCTAAAGATGGTGGTGTGTTAAATCGTGCTGGTCATACGGAAGCAGGTGTCGATTTAGCGCGTATGGCAGGTTTAGAACCCGCAGCGGTAATTGTTGAAATTCTCAATGAAGACGGCACTATGGCGCGTCGTGCTGACTTAGAAATTATCGCACAAAAACATGGTATTAAAATGGGTACTATTGCTGACTTAATTGAGTTTAGAAACTCAACAGAAACGACTATTAAGCGTGTTTCACAATGCAAATTACCTACTGCTTTTGGTGAGTTTGATTTAACGGTATTTAAAGACACTATTGATGGTCAGGCGCATTTTGCATTAACCAAAGGTCAAATTAGTGCTGATGAGCCAACCTTAGTTCGTGTACATTTAGAAAATACTTTTAGAGACTTATTGTTCAGTCAAAGAGAAAGTGTCGCTAAATGGCCTGTGGCTAACGCTTTAGAAAAAATTGGTAAAGAAGGTGGTGTGTTAGTCTTGTTGGGTAAGCACGAATCGCCAGCTGAACTCATTGATTTAGTTGAAAAATATGCAAAAATTGATGCGGGTGAAAGCGTTAAAGAAGTGAGTCGTCATGTAGGCTCTCGCAATGTTGGTGTTGGCTCACAAATTTTAGCTAACTTAGGTGTTTGTAAAATGCGCTTATTAAGCTCACAAACTAAATACCATTCCTTGTCAGGATTTGGTTTAGAAGTGGTTGAGTATATTGCAGAATAATAAGCACTTTGCATAAAATCTAACAGAAAAATTATCTGTTTATCCTGAGTTAAGCGAAAGGTATTTAGCTCAGGGTAAACGAAGAGTCAATTAAAAGAGTAGTTAACTGCCATACCTAATGTAAATTGTTTTGCTTTTTCAATATCCAATTCATCGATAGCAAAAATAATATTGAACCACTGATTTTTATATTGCACTTGAGGAGATAAGTTCTCTAAATCTAGCATTAGACTCAAAGTGGCTGTGTCAAAGTCTAGCTGAACACCAGCATAATAAAAATTAACTGTTCCTTGGCGTTTATAGCGAGCTACATAATTAATATCTAATGTTTCTGAACTGAAACTGTCTTCTTGATAATGCGCAATTAAGTTAATGTGCTCAGGTAACTCGAATTGGTAGTTATCTGAGGTTTCTTTACCTCGATATAAAGGCAAGTAAGATTGCCCACCAAGGCTGTTTATAAATGTACCTTCAGTATCAACATTGCCTTCGCTATACCCTAAATTTTTCATGCGATATTTTGAATATAAATCTTTGATATGTAAAGCTAAGTTAAGTTTGTTATTTATTTGCCACAATGCAGAGACATCTACGGTTACTCCGTAACCATCAATATCCCAACGATCAAATTTATCGCGCTTTAAAAAATTTTTGTCGCTATAAAATTCGCTAAGTTGAGCTGTTCCAGTAATATTATTATTTTCTTCACCAAATACTTCTCCGTTTATGTGCGACTCTCTTGTGGCGGTGACATCCCAATAGCCAATATTTACTTCAGTAGAAAAGCTTTCATACTGCCACTTATAGCCAAACCTGAAGCCATTGCTGCGTTGATGATGTAATTTTAATGATAGTTTGTAACTGTCTTGTGTGGTTAATGGTTGATCGGTTCGTTCTAAATAGAAGGCTTCAGCTGTATCACTATTGGTATAGACAAAGTAATCTAGTCGATGAGCGATGCCAAAAGTGAAGTTTTGCCAATAGGCTTTTACACCAATTTCATTTTGAGTAAAGCCAATGCTAGCATCTTCAGCGGGAGCTTGTTTCCAGTCATCTTTTAGCAGTAGTTTGACGGGTAAAATATTACTGTAAGACTCACTGATTATATAGCTTGAAATTTCATTTTTTGCTGCCTTGTTATTATCTTCACTGGCATAACTATTGTTGTGAATGCTGCAAAATAATAGAGAAGCTATTAGTGGTGCAAGAAAAAAATTCTTTGTGTTCACTTATATTCCTTATTGGTAAAACTGCTGCCTTTAACTAACATCATCTTTTTATTTACATATTTTTTTAGAGAAGTCATATAAAAATGCCAGTCGATCAATGACTGGCATTTTAACTAAAGCAATTATAATAAGCCTAACTTTTGTTAGTTAAAGTTTTGGCTATTACAAGGTTTCAGTGGTTTCATCGCTATAAACAATAACAATTATTCCATCTCTATCTTCAATGGTTGCTGCAACAATAGCCGTTGGTCCAACAAGTATTTGACCAATCACTTGTGTACCTGTTGCTTCTTCAACTGGTTCTTCAAGTACTAATACAACACCGTCAGCATTATTAGCAGTAACAAGACCTTCTTCTTCGGTATTGTGGTGTATAGTAAATGAACGCTGTGAATCTTCACCCGGTAAGCGATAGCTCATATCAAGATCAAATGCACCTTGTTCAAGCGCTGTTCTTGTACCTGAAAGCTGCAGTTTAACTTGATAGTCACCTAAGAGTGCTTCTAAAGTTAATGCAGCATTGACACCAAGGTAAGCTTCAGCGTCCTCAAGTGAGTTACGAGAGTCTGCTTGTGTGTTATAGCCATCAAAGGTTGTTGTGCTATCAGCGGTTAGTGAGCTTAGCTCTTCCTCAGATAAGCTTGTTTCAATAGAACCTATCTCATCGCTATAGCTATGTATAACACCACCACGGGCATTGGTAAGCCAAACTTGGTAAGCTTCTAAACCATTTGTAATAGTAAATGGGTTAAAAGGGAAGTTCCAGTGATAGTATGCGTCCTCATAAGAAATGGAAAAATAGGAAGGGATTTCAACTAAAGGTTCGCCAGTTTCATCGGTTAGCACGCCATCTGAATTCATATATTCACTAGATAAATATGATGCATTTAAGTGATCGGCATTACCGTCACCATTTTCGTCAATTGGTGTAATTCGAGTAAATCTGTAATGTAGCTCATCAGTATAATCAGTGGTTCTTAAAATAGTCACTTCGTCTATGTTTAGGCCGATATTTTCTGTGGCGTATACTCTGCTATCTAAGTAATCAAATCCAGTAATATCTTGAACCGAGCGGTTGAAAACAAAATTCCCTGGGCTTGTATAACTAACATTGTAAGCTCTGGTAAATGCGCCAATTTCAACAGCAGTAACAGTGTTACTATCAGCACTCACTGTAATTGAAAGTGCATCTTTGATAATTGGCTTAGTCAAATATGCCGTAGGATTAAGTTCACTAAACTCACCTGCGGCAATATCTGCTAACTCTTCTTCGTCAAAGAATAAGGTTGCTTGACCCAATTCATCAATAGTGAGTGTTCGTTGATTTCCCCACCAAGTATCAATAGTTTGGGCGAGTAATTCGGCGCCACTGCTTACAGTTAATGGGTTGGCTATAAGAGCCCAAGGATGTGTTGTCATGAAATCTTCAATGCTGGAATACATACCTGGTTCCCATTGTGAATCCCAAGGGTGGAGTTCACCATCACTTGTTAGTACATTCCCATCAGCATCCATTAGACTAGTGAGGTTACTGCCATCGTAACCCTTATCATCCCAAGAGTTGCTAATAGCTTGAACATTATATGCGTCAACTGTACCGTCTTGATCACTATCTACAGGGATGAAACGAACAGACCTTATACCAAAATTGTTTTCTTCTTCGCCGGTAATATAAGCTCGAGTATACTGTAGAACACCTTGGTCATCGATGGTGGTGATTATTTTACGTTCAATGCCTGTGCCCCAATAATGTTCGTCAGCATTTTTGGCAACATCAGAGCTTGTTGCTGTCCACTCACCCGTTTGACCACCAGGAGTATATACACGTGTTTCTGTTGATTGTTGCTCGTCAGAGACTTTATCAGCTTCAGTGATAACAATAGTATTTAAGTCATCAGAGAAGGAGATGTTCATTACATCAGCAACTTCTTTACCTATGTATTTAAACTCTGGTGCTTCATAACCTGCTAAGTTATTAATACCCGCAGTTAATACTGCACTGATTGAATCACCTTCAAGGGCACTAAACTCACCACTTAAGGTTAACATTTCAGGTAAAACAAAAGTTTCTATTTGAGGGCGACCATAAGTGACAATATCTTGTTGGTTATTTTCATCCCAAACCCAATGTTCATCCAAAACATGCTCGTCAATCGGTAATAACTCGGTGCTTAGCAAACCAGTGAAAGTCACAGGGTTAGTAATTGTAGCTGTGGTTTTTTGTGCAAGCTCTATATCAAGGATTAATTCTCCAGAAACCATTTCTCCTTCAAAAGTATCATTTTCTAAGGCATCACGTGAAATGGCGGTATCAAGCACAATTTTAGCTAAACTGCCATCTTTAACCATAAAAGAAGCACCAGCGGACTCAACTGAACCATTAATATTTAATGTTAAACTTAACTCATCTTCAGCGAATATAACTTCAGCGTTTAGTGTCACTATTTCGCTTCCCGATGTAACATCAACATTAAATGATATGCCACCATTGGCTGTTTCTTCGTCAAAGGCGATTGAGCCTGTAGCACCTTGAATAAGTGTTGCTATGTTAATGCCTGCAGCAGCCATTTCAGGCGTAATTGTACCTGCGTCATATTCCATGCTTAAAGTAGCTAAAACTTCACTTATTTGAGCAAGTAAAGTAAAGCTTTCAGATTCAGTATTAATCATCAAGCTAGCACTATCAAGTAATGCAACATATTCATCACCTTGGGTGACTAGACCTGCTCCTTCATCTGTTTCTTCATCAAAAAGGTGAGTGAATAGACGCATATCTTCAACCATTGCTTTAGCTTTGGTTACCGCATCACCTTCGGTTGGCTCTTCTGTTATTACTTCAGCTAAGCCATCTTCACCAACATTAGCTTCTTGCCAAGCTTGTTCGTTTTCTAAATTGACTTCCTCTTGAGCTAGGTCTTCTAAGATATCTTCGGCACCTTGAATACTATCGTCAGCTTTAATAGCCTCAGCAGCTGCTGCTGCGGCATCACTAGCACCGGATAAAACATCTGCCAAGGCTAATTCAAAATCTTCATCTTCATCTTGGTTTACTAGTAATGCTCCATCGTTGGAAACAAGATCTATCGCGACAGTCGCTAGTTTAGTGGATAACACTGATGAACCGTCTATTTCGCCAGAAAAGAGGGCTGACATAATCCCCGCATTGATCAAGCCATATCGAAGCTCTTCTTCGTTATCTTCAACTGCTACAGCAGCAGCATCGTCAGTAACCGTAGGCTCTAATTGAGTTAAGTTTCCACTTATGCCAAAAGTATTGGCTATTTTAGAAGATTCTTCTGATACTGATTCAGTGGTAATACCTTCATTGCTAGCTTCAATAAGCTCTGATGCAAGATGTGTTAATGCTGATACGTTTACCTTAACATCTCCTTTACTTTCAGGGGTGACAACTGAAATGGCCGCTAATTTGAACTCAGGATCTGCTGCAGTAAGATCTATTTTTTGTCCAAAATCTTTATCACCACAGCCTGCGGGCGCATCACATGTCATTGTGGTTGGGTTTGCAGGATCGGTACTAGGAGATAACTCAACTTTAATGGGTCCATCGTAATCTAAAACAGTAAAGGAATAATTACCTGTATCATCAGTAACTATATTAGCATTAACTAACTCGTCATCGGTTAATGCTAAGGCTTCATCGTTAATAAATTTATATACCGTAACTACCGCATTGGTTAAAACACCTTTTATCCCTTTACCATCGACTATTGTTTCTACAGGAGCAACAACAGTGACAGTCCTTGTAACTGATGTTGTATTACCAGCTGCATCTGTCGCGGTAAAGGTAATTATGTAGTCACCAGCAATAGCGGTGTCAACGGTACCACTTGTTGTAACTTGTACCGAACCATCTATATTGTCAGTAGCACTTGCTCCTGCGTCAGTATAGGTACCATTTAAAGCTATAGAGACATTAGAACTTCCAGAAAGGGTAATTACAGGGGCTGTAGTATCTAGTGTATCTTTGTTGTCGGAGCCACAGGCTGCTAGAGTTGAGGATAACGCAAGCGCTATCAGAGTTTTATTAAAATTCATTAGTAATCCTTTAAATTGATCTGAAGTAACGTCCTAAGAGAGGGGAGATATTTCTTATCCTAACAGTCCTAGTATGTGACTTACAAAATTTATCCATAATTCATATTCGTTTATATACAACTTTACATTTTTGTGCAAGCCTATTTTTACTATGGCTTTTCTGTACTCATGGAGGTTAAGGGGCCGTTTAGCTTTATCGAACAACACTTAACTACAAAAATCTATAGTCCCTAGCAGAGTTTCATGTTAACTCTTGTGCTCAATAAAAGATTAAGGTAGATTTGTTTTATTACTAGTATTGCCCTTTGTACTTATGAAAAATAGATTGTTAATTGCTTTGCTGATGTTAATGCCTTTTATTAGTCAAACAATGGCTAGTACTGCTATGGCATGTGTTCATCAAGTTCAGCATAATGATTTTTCTATGATGACACACCACAGTGAAGCTGGTCCTTCTACTGGTGAGATGATTAGTCATACCGATATGAACAGTGAAAATAAAGTAGATGAGAGCATGATGGATTGCTGCAAAGTGCAATGCCAATGTGCAATGAGTAGCTGTTTTAGTTTTTCAGCACTATTAAATCACACCTTTAATGCCTATATTAGCGGTGAACAGAAAATAGCTCAACTACCTTCTTTGGTATTACCCCAAGTAAACTCTTCCCTTTACAGACCACCAATTTCATAACTTTACGGCACACTTGTGCCTGAAATTCCTATAGATATGCAGGCGATATTGCTTTGCATAACCTTTGTTATTTTTCTTTAATGAGAAAGAAGTATGAAAAAATTTAATTATTTGACAGCTTTGTCAATGCTATCTTTAAGCATTATTACAACAAGTAGTCATGCACTTGAGCAAACTTTAAGCTTTTCCCAGGTTATTAATAGTGCTAAAAAAAATGATCCTTGGCTTGAGGGTAGCCACTATAAACAGCAGTCGCTAGAAGCATTAAGTGTAGCTCAAAACACCCAACCTGACCCCAGAATTTCCATTGCCTTTGCTAATTTACCCACCGACACTTTTAGTTTATCTCAAGAAGGTATGAGTCAATTTAAAGTAGGTTTTTCTCAAATGTTTGCTCGTGGTGATACGCTTAGTATTAGAAATAAGCAATTACAATTGGCATCTCAGCAGCAACCCTTGCAGCGTCAAGACCGTGAAAATAAAGTGACGGTTAGTGCAGGAAGTTTATGGCTCGATTTATTTAAAGTACAGGAAAGTATTGAGCTAATTGAACAAAATCGAAACTTATTTGAGCAGCTTAGCCAGCTTGCGGAAGCAAGCTATGTCAGTGGCTTAGGTAAAACAAGGCAGCATGATATTGTTCGTGCGCAACTTGAATTAACACGTTTAGAAGATAAACTAGTCCAATTAAAATTAGAGCAGAATCGTTATCAAGCAATGTTAAGTCAATGGCTTAGTGATTATTCACAAAAGAAATACCCAACCGCATTGAATGATAATAATAAAGTTATAGATAACATAAGAGTTAGTGCTCAGTTGCCTTGGTTATCATTAACGAATAAGGTGCTTGTGTATGATAATAAGGAACTCAACGCAAATAAACTTGCTTTACAATTTGTAAATCATCCAGCTGTTCAAGCGATAGATAAAAAAGTGGCAACACAGGCTATGGCAATTGAATTAGCTGAACAAAAATATAAGGTTCAATGGGGCGTTAATGCCAGTTATGGTTTTCGTAACGATGATGTTATGGGCAATAATAGAGCAGATTTATTATCTTTAGGCTTGGTGTTTGATCTGCCTTTATTTACTGATAACAAACAAGATTATGAAGTGAAGTCAGCCATCGCAAAAACTCAGGTTATTAAAACTGAAAAGTTATTGTTACTTCGACAGTTAATGTCTGCTTTTGTTAGCGCAAAAGGGCAGTTATTAACTGTAAACGAGCGTCAAACTTTGTACACAGAAAAGTTATTGCCACAAATTTATGATCAGGCTCAAGCGTCGTTAACCGCTTATAACAATAATGATGGTGATTTTTCTGACGTTGTTCGAGCAAGAATAGCCCAGTTAAATGCGCAACTTGATTATCTGGCGATGAATGTACAAGAGCAAAAAATAATTTTAGAAATCAATTACCTTATTGTTGGTGCCACTGTTCCATCAAAACGAGGAGTTGCATTGTGAGTAAGCAGTTAAGTTCAAATCAAAAAATGCTCATTACAGGCTTAACACTCACCCTTGTTATCAGTGTAGTGGTGAACTTACTTTTATTTTTTACCTCAAGCTCACAAATAGGGAAAATGCAAGAAAGCTCAGAAAATAAACCCCTTTATTGGGTTGCACCTATGGATGCAAATTACCGGCGTGATCATCCGGGAAAATCCCCTATGGGAATGGATTTAGTCCCCGTATATGATGAGGGAACATCAGTAGTAAACGAAGGCGAAGGCACTATTCGTGTTTCGGCCGATGTGATTAATAATTTAGGTGTACGTACCGTATTAGCTCAGTATAAATTGCTGCATAACAATATAAATACTGTCGGGTATGTTACTTATGATGAAGATAAATTAGTACATATTCACCCTAGGGTTGATGGTTGGATTGATAAGCTTTATGTTAAAACGATCGGCTCTGTAGTCAAAAAAGGGCAAGCACTTTATGACATTTATTCACCTGAGTTGGTGAATGCGCAAGAAGAGTTTTTATTAGCCTTAGAGCGAAATAACAAACGTTTAATTAGCGCGGCTGAAAACCGCTTAATTGCATTACAAATTCCCAGAAGCGCAATTTCTGTTTTGAAAGCTTCTCGAAAAGTACAACAAAGTATTACTTTTTTTGCCCCTCAAAATGGTGTAGTAGAGAATTTGAAAATTCGAGAAGGTTTTTTTGTACAACCAGGTGCAACGTTAATGTCTATTGGGGACTTGTCAAAGGTGTGGATTGAGGCGGAAGTATTTGAACGACAGGCGGCGCAAGTGCAAATAGGCACTAAAGTGACTATGCGTTTAGATTATTTACCGGGTAAAATATTTAATGGTCAAGTTGACTTTATTTATCCAACCTTAGATGCGGTAACTCGTACGGTAAAAGTGCGTTTACGTTTTGATAATCAATCGGGCGACTTTAAGCCAAATATGTTTGCTCAAGTTACGATTCATACTAATGATGATAAATCGACGTTAATCATTCCCAAAGAAGCACTAATTCGAACAGGCACTCAAGACAGGGTTGTACTGGCTTTAGGAAAAGGGCATTTTAAGTCGGTTGCTGTGTTGGTAGGTCGCTTTGATACTACTTCGGTAGAAATTCTCTCTGGTTTAACTGAGGGAGAGGCTGTGGTTAGCTCTGCACAGTTCTTATTAGATTCAGAATCAAGCAAATCTTCTGATTTTAAACGCATGCATCATGATGATTCTGAAGAACATCAAAGTGATGAAGAGGTTATGTCTGCCACAACAACGGGGGTGATTAATTCGTTGATGGCTAATCAACGTATGGCTAATATTTCTCGGGCAGGGATAGAGAAGTGGCAAAGGCCTCCAGCTACAATGGATTTTTTGTTTGACGAATCTCTAAACCTTAATACGATAAAATCAGCTGATAATATTCTATTTACCTTTGAAATTCGAGGTGATGACTTTGTTATAGTCGCGTTTGATCTGCAACCAAAAGAGCAAGGACAGTCATTATGATAGCTGCAGTGATCCGTTGGTCGGTACATAATCGTTTCTTTGTTTTATTAACGACATTAATTTTAGTGGTGGCAGGTTTATATTCGCTAAAAAATACGCCCGTTGATGCTTTACCTGATCTTTCTGATGTTCAGGTGATTATCAAAACTAGTTATCCGGGGCAAGCTCCGCAAGTGGTTGAAGATCAGGTGACTTACCCTCTTACAACAGCTATGTTGTCTGTTCCAGGCGCTACAACCGTGCGCGGATTTTCATTTTTTGGTGACTCTTATGTGTATGTTATTTTTGATGAAAAAACCGATTTATATTGGGCGCGCTCAAGGGTTTTAGAGTATTTAAGCCAAGTAGCTCCCAATTTACCCAGTAATGCTAAACCTCAGTTAGGACCCGATGCAACAGGGGTTGGTTGGATTTACGTTTATGCTTTAGTTGATAAAGCAGGTCAGCACGATATTAGTCAACTACGAAGCATTCAAGACTGGTTCTTAAAATATGAATTGCAAACGGTAGCGGGTGTTTCCGAAGTGAGTGCTTTGGGCGGCATGATTAAACAATATCAAGTGCAGGTAAATCCCGATAAACTGCGTGCCTTTGGTATTCCATTATCTTTAATCCAAAAAGCCATTAAACAGGGTAATCAAGAAATTGGCGCTTCTGTGGTAGAAATGGCAGAAGCTGAATATATGGTGCGGGCTACGGGTTATATTAAAAGCTCACAAGACCTTGAGAATATTCCGCTAGGGGTTAATAAAAATGGCACACCACTGTTATTAAAGGATGTCAGTGATGTGGTTATTGGTCCGCAAATGCGTCGCGGTATTGCCGAGTTAAATGGGCAAGGAGAAACCGTTGGCGGCATTGTGGTGATGCGTTTTGGAGAAAATGCTCAGCAGGTCATTGTAAAAGTAAAAGAAAAATTAGAGCAACTCAAACAGGGGCTGCCAGATGGTGTTGAAGTAGTAACGGTTTATGATAGGGCTGCATTAATTGAGCGAGCGGTAGATAATCTGTCTAGTAAATTAATTGAAGAGTTTACTGTGGTTGCCTTAGTTTGTTTTATATTTTTATTTCACTTACGCTCCTCCTTAGTGGCAATTATTAGTTTGCCTGTCGGTATTTTAACGGCATTTATTATCATGCACATACAAGGCTTAAATGCCAATATCATGTCACTTGGTGGTATAGCTATTGCAATTGGCGCTATGATTGATGGCGCTATTGTGATGATTGAAAACATGCATAAGCATATGGAAAAGTTATCAGAGCAGGGAAAGGACTTAACCGATAAAAACCGTTGGCAACTTGTTGTTGATTCTGCTGTGGAAGTAGGGCCAGCATTATTTTTTAGTTTGTTGATCATAACCGTCAGTTTTGTGCCTGTATTTACCTTAGAAGCACAAGAAGGGCGAATGTTCTCTCCACTTGCCTTTACTAAAACCTATGCGATGGCGGCATCTGCAGCATTAGCTATCACCTTAGTACCGGTATTAATGGGGTATTTTATTCGCGGTAAAGTCTCAGCAGAGCATAAAAATCCAATCAATCGTTTACTGACCGCTATTTACTCTCCTGTTTTAAAGTTAGTGTTAACTTTTCCTAAATGTACACTATTTGCTGCTTTGTTAATGGTTATTGTTGGTTTTTATCCGCTGGATAAAATTGGCAGTGAATTTATCCCACCCCTTGATGAGGGCGATCTTATGTATATGCCAACTACTTATCCGGGGATCTCTATTGGGCAGGCAAGGCAGTTATTGCAGCAAACAGATAAGTTGATTTATACCATTCCTGAGGTTGAATCGGTTTTAGGGAAAGTTGGTCGAGCAGAAACAGCAACTGATCCTGCACCTTTAACTATGATTGAAAGCTTTATTCAGCTAAAGCCCAAATCGCAATGGCGTGAAGGCTTAACTACTGAAACGTTAATTCAAGAGCTCGATGCTTTAGTAAACCTTCCCGGTGTGACTAATGCTTGGGTGATGCCAATTAAAACGCGTATTGATATGTTGGCAACGGGAATTAAAACACCTGTTGGTATTAAAATATCTGGTCCTACATTAGGTGAAATACAGCAAATTGGTCAACAAATTGAGACTATTTTAGCTAATATTCCCGGTACAGCCTCGGTTTACTCAGAGCGTGTTGCAGGGGGGCGTTACATTAAAGTGGATATTCAACGAGAAAAAGCAGCAAGGTATGGTTTGAGTATTAGTGATATTCAACAAGTGGTTGCTACCGCTATTGGTGGAATGAATGTTACCCAAACTGTGGAAGGTTTAGAGCGTTACCCGGTCAACATTCGCTATCCTCAAGATTACCGTAATTCACCCGAGCAGCTTGCTTTACTGCCGATAGTGACGCCTAATAATCAACGTATTCCATTAGGTGATGTTGCCAACATTTTCATTGAAGAGGGGCCTTCTGGTATCAAGTCAGAAAATGCACGTTTAACGGGCTGGTCTTTTATTGATTTAAGCCATAATACAGATATAGGTCATTATGTTGCTAATGCTCAAAAAGTATTGCATGAGCAACTTACTTTACCAGCGGGTTACTCCATAACCTGGGCGGGGCAATATGAATATATCGAGCGTGCTAAGGATAAACTGAACCTTGTAGTACCACTTACCTTGTCTATTATTATAGTGCTTTTATATTTAAATTTTAGAAGCAT
The DNA here is from genome assembly GCA_030754235.1 of Litorilituus sp. Classification (GTDB taxonomy): domain Bacteria; phylum Pseudomonadota; class Gammaproteobacteria; order Enterobacterales; family Alteromonadaceae; genus Colwellia. The sequence continues at coordinate 10,530 of JASMAS010000083.1, read as the reverse complement.
TGCTGAAGTGGCTATGATCATGCTGACCATGCCACTCGCTATGGTAGGTAGTCTTTGGTTAATGTATTTTCAGGGATATAATTTCTCTGTTGCGGTTGGTGTTGGTTTTATTGCCCTAGCAGGTGTTGCGGTAGAAATTGGCGTGATTATGTTAGTGTATTTAAATCACTCTTTTCAAGATATGATAAAGTATCATCAAATTAAAGAGCTAGCTGTGACAAAAAAGGCTGTGTTTAATGCTGTTCAAGAAGGAGCAGGTCATCGGGTTCGCCCCGTTGTAATGACAGCAGCAGCGATTATTGTTGGCTTATTACCTATTTTGTTTGGCTCAGGAACAGGAAGTGAAGTCATGAGCCGTATTGCTGCGCCTATGGTTGGTGGCATGATCAGCGTCGTATTGTTAGCTCTGTTGGTGTTACCTGCATTCTTTTATTTATGGCGCATAAGTCAATTAAAGCCAAGTAATAATGACATCAGATAGGCAAGGCAGAAAAAATTATTAATGATGGGAGCTTTGGATATTAACTCTATTGATGGCTAGCGGTTAAATTAAGTTGGGCTCAGGCTATTAAAACAAAAAAGCGAAGTATAACCAATGTTACTACTTCGCTTTTTACTAAATTCTTTTTCTCAACAGCAAACGCTTAATGAGATAGTAGAGTGTTACTACTTAAATCTTAATGATTAAAGAGCTGTAACGTTTTCAGCTTCAGGACCTTTTTGGCCTTGTTTTACACTGAACGATACTGCTTGACCATCAGCAAGAGTACGGAAACCGTCTCCTGTGATTGCGCTGAAGTGAACAAACACGTCAGGGCCATTTTCTTGCTCAATAAAACCGAAACCTTTAGTTTCGTTGAAAAATTTAACTTTACCAGTAACTGTATCAGACATACTTACATTTTCCCGTAGTCATAAAATAATATTAATGTGGTGTAATCCAGAATGGATTATCACCGTTTTCACCCGAGTAAATGCCCTCTACCATAAGTAGTACAGGAAGAGGAAGGAACAAACTTTATTCGTAACAAAGCGTATCTGAAACAAGCATCGATAAACGAATAATCAGTCTGCATTGCCTAAATCCATTTGTTAAGAATAAACAAGCACATAGTACCTGATAAATCTAAAAACAAAAGTTAGTATCAACCTTCATCTGCAACGCAAAAACTCAACGCAAAAGCAGCATAGCACAGTTATTTTTAATATGCTTTATAAAAAATTGAAATAGTTCAATTTTTTATAAATATATTCAAAAAAACTGGGTGATTAGTCGTATTTTACCTGATTTTGTTAAGTTAAGTACTGACGACAACCACCAAAATCAACTTTATAGTGTTGCTATTTGTATTTTTTGTTCGTGCATTTTAGTCAGTGTTGATTCAGCATCGCTGAGTTTACTTTTTTCTTTTTCTATCACCGCAACAGGTGCTTTGCCAACAAAGTTTTCATTATTTAATTTGCCGCGCGTTTTAGCTGCTTCTTTTTCTAATTTATCAATCGCTTTGTCTAAACGTGCAAGCTCGGCAGCTTTATCGATTAAGCCAGCCATTGGAATCAGTAACGAAAGCTCACCTACTACTGCTGAAGCTGAGGCTGGACCTTGATCGTCTTCAGTTAGCACGTTGATACTTTCAAGTTTTGCTAACGAACTGAGGAACTGTTCATTTTCAGTTAAACGGCGCAGATCAAGCTCACTGACATTTTTCAGTAATACCGGTAATGGTTTACTTGGCGCAATATCCATTTCACCACGAATATTACGGATAGCAATAATAAACTGTTTAACCCACTCTAAATCATCAATTGCTTGCTGATCGCAATTTTCTTCATTAAATTGTGGGAACATTTGCGTCATGATTGAGTCACCTTTTTTAGCAAAGTCACTTAATGGTTGAACACGTTGCCATATTGTTTCAGTGATATATGGCATAATAGGGTGCATTAGGCGTAAAAGACCTTCTAAGACATTCACTAAGGTGTGACGGGTGCCACGTTGCTGTGCTTTATCACCTTTAAATAATACTGGCTTGGTGAGTTCTAAATACCAGTCACAAAATTGATTCCAAGTAAATTCATATAAAGCTTGAGAGGCTAAGTCAAAACGGAAGCTGTTGAAGGCTTCGTGCACTGTTTTTACGGTTTGCTCAAATTGTCCGATGATCCAACGATCAGCAAGTGACAATATCATGTTGCCACCTTTTGTACCGCAATCAAACTCTTCAGTATTCATTAATACATAACGGCTAGCGTTCCATAATTTATTAGTAAAATTACGGTAACCTTCAAGACGCTTCATATCCCAGCTTATATCACGCCCTGTTGTAGCAACAGATGTTAGGGTAAAGCGAAGCGCATCAGTCCCGTGGGCTTCAATACCGTTTGGAAACTCTTTTTTAGTTAGCTTAGTGATCTTCTGTGCTAACTGTGGTTGCATCATGTTGCCGGTACGTTTTTCTAGCAGTTTCTCAAGCGAGATGCCGTCAATCATATCCAGTGGATCAATAACATTGCCCTTTGATTTACTCATTTTATCGCCGTTTTCATCGCGGATAAGGCCAGTCATGTAAATCTTTTTAAAAGGAATTTGTGCTTTACCGTTTTCATCTTTGTTAAAGTGCATGGTCATCATAATCATGCGGGCTACCCAGAAGAAAATAATATCAAAACCTGTCACCAAAACATCAGTTGGGTGGAAGGTTTTTAAATCATCTGTATTTTTTGGCCAACCTAAGGTTGAGAATGTCCATAGGGCAGAGGAGAACCAGGTATCTAAGACATCATCGTCTTGTTTGAGAATAGCATTTTCATTGATGTTATTATTTGCTCTCACTTCTGCTTCACTGCGACCAACATAAACCTTATTATTTTCGTCATACCATGCAGGGATACGATGTCCCCACCATAACTGGCGAGAGATACACCAGTCTTGAATGTCACGCATCCATGAAAAGTATAAGTTTTCATATTGTTTAGGTACAAATTCAATTTGACCATCTTTTACAGCATTAACAGCAGGTCCAGCGAGTTTTTCAACACGCACATACCATTGGTCGGTAAGTAGTGGCTCAATGATGACCCCTGAACGGTCACCATAAGGAGCAACTAAGTCATGATCTTTTATTTCAACGAGTAAGCCTAGTTCTTCAAATTTAGCCACAATAGCATTACGGGCGACAAATCTGTCCATACCTGAAAATTCGCTCGGTAGTTCAGTATGATAGGCATCACAAGGTTCACCTTTAGTATCGTAAACTTCAGCGTAAGGTAGAATAGCCGCGTCTTTATCGAAAATATTAATTTGCGGTAGTGCGTGGCGTTTACCTACGTCGTTATCGTTAAAATCGTGGGCAGGGGTGATTTTTACACAGCCTGTACCTTTGTCCATATCGGCATGTTCATCACCCACAATAGGGATCAAACGATTTACTATTGGCAGTAGAACTTTTTTACCAATAAGATCTTTATAGCGCGGATCCTCAGGGTTAACGGCTACACCGGTATCTCCTAACATGGTTTCAGGACGTGTTGTAGCTACCACTAGGTAACGGTGACCTTCTGCGGTTTTCTCGCCATCGGCAAGTGGATAGCGAAGGTGCCACATATGGCCTTTCTTATCTTTGTTTTCTACTTCTAAGTCAGAGATAGCAGTATGGAATTTAGGATCCCAGTTAACTAAGCGTTTGCCACGATAAATAAGATCATCTTCAAAAAGGCGAACAAACACTTCTTGCACCGCTTCAGACATGCCTTCATCCATGGTGAAGCGTTCGCGTGACCAGTCAATGGAGTTACCCAAGCGACGCATTTGCCTACCAATAGTGCCACCAGATTGTTCTTTCCATTGCCAAATTTTGTCAATAAAGCCTTCTCGACCATAATCATGGCGAGTTTTCTCTTCTTCTGCTGCAATTTTTCGCTCAACAACCATTTGTGTGGCAATACCTGCATGATCGCAACCAGTCTGCCATAAGGTGTTTTTTCCTTGCATACGTTGGTAGCGAATTAAGGTATCCATGATGGTTTGCTGGAAAGCGTGACCCATGTGTAATGAGCCAGTGACGTTTGGTGGTGGAATAGCAATACTGTAGCTATCCCCTTCACCGGTCGGGCTAAAATAACCTTGTTCTTCCCAGCTGGTATATAAAGATTGTTCAATGTCTGTTGGGTTAAATGTTTTTTCCATCATTTTCTCGAAAATTACAGGTCGGGATTATCCCGACAAAAAATATTATCTCGCACTGTTACGTGCTGTTTCTATTATTGAGGCTTAGTTATTTAGGCACACTCAGCGACGGCTTGATTATTGACTTGAAATCCCCACTTTCGACAGGTTTTAAAGCGCTCTCTGGCTTGTTGCTTTAAGCTTTCATCGCAGGGGACAAAGTCGACAATAAATTGAAATTTATTGGCAAAACTTGGCACAGTACTCGTTAAGTTAATTAATACTGGCCTGTGACCTGTAGGTGCTTGGCTGTCTATTTCAACGGCGGCACCTTGTTTAGGACCTTCTCCGACAAGGTTATGAGGAACAAAGCTGTCACTGTCAAAGGCCCAAAGCATTTCGTCAATTTTTTCAGCGCTTTGTTTGTCTTGGGTGTAAATAAACACGCGTTGATTTTGACGATAAAAATAACTGGCTTGTAAACAGGCATGATAAAACGCAGAGCTTGTATCAATGGCATCGCTACCCTTCAGTTCTACTTTTTTATCATTAAGGAGGTAAAACATTACCTGTGTTTGCATCTTTACAGCCTTTTATTTTTATCTGAAAACCGACTTACTCACCTTGCTCTTGACCTGCACGGTTAAGCATAAATTGCGTTAACATGCTAACAGGGCGACCGGTAGAGCCTTTGTTTTTACCTCCACTGCGCCAAGCCGTACCTGCAACATCTAAATGTGCCCAGTGATACTTTTTGGTAAAGCGTGATAAGAAACAACCTGCGGTTATGGTGCCTGCTTCTTTGCCACCAAGATTAGTCATATCCGCAAATGGGCTTTCAAGTTGTTCTTGATAATCATCCCATAGCGGCATACGCCATGCCCTATCACCACTTTGTTCTGAAGCATTGAGTAATTCATGGGCTAGTGGGTTATGTGTACTTAATAATCCTGTGGCGTGTTGTCCTAAAGCCACAACACAAGCACCGGTTAGGGTTGCTACATCAATAACGGCATCTGGTTCAAAGCGTTCAACATATGTTAAGGCGTCACATAATACTAAGCGTCCTTCTGCATCAGTGTTTAATACTTCAACGGTTTGACCTGACATGGTAGTTAATATGTCACCCGGTCGATAAGCCTTACTACTTGGCATGTTCTCACAACCAGCCAAAACACCAATGACTTTTATGGGTAGATCTAATTCAGCTAAGGCATGCATTGCACCTAACACACCTGCAGCGCCACCCATGTCATATTTCATTTCATCCATGCCTGCGCCAGGCTTTAAGGAAATACCGCCGCTATCAAAGGTTAAGCCTTTACCCACTAAAACAAGTGGTTTTGAATCATCATCAATTCCGTTGTAGGTTATGATGCTCATTAATGATTCATTATCAGAACCACGGCCAACAGCGAGGTATGATCCCATACCCAGTGCTTCCATGTCTTGTTCATCAACAATTTCAGTGGTGATCTTTTCATAATCGTTGGAGAGAATTTTGGCTTGTTCAGCTAAATAGGCTGGATTACAAATATTTGGCGGCATATTAGCGACATTTTTACAGGTACTAATACCTTCTGAAATAGCTAAAGCGTGGTTAATTGCACGTTCACCTATTGGCAGTTCTCTACGAGTTGGTACGTTAAACACAATTTTACGTAGTGGTCTACGCGGCTCTTCTTTATGTGTTTTTAGGCTATTAAAACTGTAAAGACCATCTTGTGTTGCTTCGACTGCTTGACGAACTTTCCAATAAGTATCGCGGCCTTTAACATGTAATTCTGATAAGAAACATACTGCTTCCATTGAGCCTGTTTCGTTAAGGGTGTTGATCGTTTTATTAATAATTTGACGATACTGGCGCTCATCTAATTCGCGCTCTTTACCACAACCTACCAGTAAAACACGTTCACTAAGAATATTAGGTACGTGATGTAAAAGTAGCATTTGACCTGACTTGCCTTCTAAATCGCCTTTACGCAAAAGATTGCTAATATAACCTTCACTTATTTCATCTAATTGCTCTGCTGTGGCACTAAGACGACGAGGTTCAAAAACACCGACAACAATACAGGCACTGCGTTGTTTTTCAGGGCTACCGCTTTTTATACTGAACTCCATGAGCTCTCCTTTTACAGCTAATTGCTTAATTAAATATAAGCTTGTGCTAAAAAAATCTGGTTAAACTTGTTAAAATCAGTAAATAATACCATTGTTGACTATCAAACTGATGCGCCTAAAGGCTATAATTATAGTCGCATTTATCAAACAAACTTGTTTGTTGACTATATAGTTTAGTTATGAAAACGGCAAGTTTACTGAAAAAATGTGAAAATGTCAGGAAAAACACAATTTTTATGGGATCTTTTTGTGATCATTTTTCGTTATTTATTAAAAGAAGTGGCTAAGACACAATTAGCTGTTTTCTTTGTGCTGATGACAATATTTATCAGCCAAAAATTTGTTCGAGTATTAGGTGATGCTTCTGAAGGAAGTATTCCGGGGCAAATGGTGATGATTTTCATTGGCTTAAAAGTCCCTGACTTGGCTGGAATGATGTTACCACTAAGTTTATTTTTAGGCGTGCTTTTAGCCTATGGTCGTATTTATGCCGATAATGAAATGACGGTGTTACATGCCTGTGGTGTAAGTGAGTGGTATGTGGTCAGGGTGACCTTAGTGTTAGCTATTGTCACCGCACTATTTACCGGTTTATTTACTTTGTATTTAGCGCCCATGGCTTCTGAGTACCAGTATCAGATGAAAGACGAGTTAGCTGCAGATTCAGGATTAAGCTCTTTAGTTGCAGGCCGTTTTCAGCAAACGGGTAACCAAAAAGCGGTTATTTTTATTCATGATAAACATCGTGAAGATAATGGTTTTGATAAGGTATTTGTGGCGCAATTACCGGATGAAAATAATCGTGAAGAATCTATTATCAATGCAAGTTTAGTTTACGCAAAAAGCGGTCAAGTATTTGAGGAAGATACCGGCTCTCAACGGCTGGTGTTAACTGATGGAACTCGTTATCATAGCGATGCTGGTAATGGTGAGTTTCAGTCGGTTACCTTTGATAAGTATCATATTCAAATTCAAGATCACAAAGTTGAACAAAAGCGTCGAAAATTAAGTGCACTTCCTACTAGCCAATTATTTACTCCCGAAGATGATCAGCTTGCCGCAGAATATGGTGCAACAATACAATGGCGTATTGCCTTTCCGCTAGCTTGTCTAATGTTAACCTTTATTGCGGTGCCTTTAAGTGTGGTTAATCCAAGGCAAGGTAAATTTGCCAAAATGTTACCGGCATTAATGTTATTTTTAGGTTACTTTTTATTGTTAACTGCGATGCGCTCAGGTATTGAAAGACAGGCTTTACCTGCAAGTATTGGATTATGGCCTATTCATTTAAGTGCTTTATTTTTGGGAATGACCTTATTAATGAAAGAGCGAAGTAGTGGTCGAAAAATTAAAGCGAAGTTACCGAGTTTAAAACGAGGTAAGTCAAGTCTTAAGAAAGAGAAGGGACAAGCATAATGCGAATTTTAGATGCCTATATTGGCCGTATTATTACCTCGACCACTTTTTTGACTTTAGCTGTTTTTGTCAGTGTTAGTGGCATTATAAAATTCGTAGAGCAAATGCGTGCTGTCGGGCGTGGTAATTATGATTTATCCCATGCTGCTCTTTATGTACTTTATGCTGTACCCCGAGATATAGAAGTGTTCTTCCCTATGTCTGCGTTAATTGGTGGTTTAATCGGTATAGGTATGATGGCAAGCAATAGCGAGTTAGTGGTTATGCAGGCAGCTGGCCTATCTCGTTTAAATATTATTAAATCGGTAATGAAAACAGCTATTGTGCTGGTGATTATTTCTATGGCTGTGGGGGAATGGTTAGCACCAAGTGGCGAAGCTAAAGCGCGAGAAATTAGAGCACAGGCTATTTCTGGTGGTAGTCTAATTTCAGCAAAAAATGGTGTTTGGGCTAAAGATGGCGACTACTTTGTTAATATTGGTGAAGTATTAGAGCAAGGGCAGCTAACAAAAATACAAATTTATCGTTTTGATGAGCACTTAAAACTTGAAAGTTGGTTAAGCGCACAAAGTGCGGTATATCAAAATGAAAACTGGCTGTTATCTACTGTGGTGAATACTCAATTGAGTGAAGATAAAATTATGACGACTGAAAGTGCCTCTCAAATTTGGCAGTCATCACTTACACCTAAAAAACTTGGTGTTGTAACTGTAACTCCAGAGTCGCTTTCTATACGTGGTTTGATTGATTATTTAGATTACCTCAAAGTAAACGCCCAAGATCAAAGTCGTTACCAGTTAGCTTTTTGGCGAAAACTCATGCAGCCTATTACCTTAGCCGTAATGTTATTAGTTGCCTTATCTTTTATTTTTGGCCCTTTGCGTTCCGTGTCTATGGGCGCTAGGATCATGATGGGGGTAGTAACAGGAATTTTATTTTTTGTTTGTAATGAAGTGTTAGGTTCGTTGAGTTTGGTCTATCAATTTCCACCTATTATCGGTGCAATATCGCCAAGTATACTATTTATTAGTATTGCGTGGTATTTTATGAATAAGAAAATAACCTAGTTTATCGCAGATTTTAGCGTCTACAATGAGACTAAAACCTGATAAAGGAAGCTATAACCTCCCTCTATTAGCCTCTAGTGATAATACCACGACCTCAGTATTCGTTAACCTATCTTGTAAGCTTAGTTTGTTTTTTCTATCAAATAATACCGCTAAGTTACCTAAGCCAAGTAGGGTGGGCAACAGACGTTTCATACCGGTTACTTTAGAGATTAATGTACTATCTTGATTTTGTAGTCTTAAACGCCAGGCCTTCATGCCTAATGTTTGACCACTTTTTGCCCAAAAATACACAAAGAAATAGCTTACCCAAGCGAAATTCCATCCGTAAATAACGACACTGTAAAAGACAGATGACTGCTGTAAATCAATAGGATGTTTAAAGCCCTGCATATCAATAATGCCATATCGTATTAAGATGTAAAATAACAAAAAAGCCATGGCTCCAGCACACATATAAACAGCGATAGCAATTAATACATCATAAAGCCAAGAAGCACAACGACGCCTAAAGCCAGCGCGAGGAAAATTATTCATGAAAATAACAGACAAACATAGCAAGATAAAATTTTAATGAGTTTAACAAAAAGCTATGCAAAAGATAAGTATCGAGCTACATTATCATTCATTAATTTGTTGTAAATAGTCAAAAAATAAGTTGGTTCTTGGGTGAATAAGATGTTTTCCACACATGGGAAATTTACCATATCAATTGATGGTAATATCGTAATAATAGAAGCCGAAGGTCCGTGGAATAATGAGTTTTTTATTAACATGCACCGTAGCTTAGCTACGCAGGTCAGTAAAATAGATGCGAGCAATTTTGCTTTATTGGTTATATTGACAGGTGAGGGAGTTGCTACTTTTGACAGTCTTAAAATACATAGTAAATATGTGAAGGCAGGAAGTGCAAAAGCGATAGCAATCAATGTTGGGCGTTGTGATACTCCTTTTATTACAAAGGTGATATTTGAAAAAGTTTATAAAAAAAACAATTTACCTCATCAGTTTTTTAATGATAATGCTGATGCTAAAGAATGGTTACTAACCTTTATTGATGAGTAGCTTAGTTAGTATATAGATTGATTTATCGGCAGTTAAGTTTTTGAAGAAAGAAAACAGTTGCTCTTAAGCTTTATTTTCGTATAATGCCAGCCACTTCAATAATATTTTATATTATTTGCAAGTGGCTGTGTCGCCGGAGTGGTGGAATTGGTAGACACGACGGATTCAAAATCCGTTGCTTTCGAGCGTGACGGTTCAAGTCCGTCCTCCGGTACCATTTTAAACTTACTATTAAGTTTAAATATTACAATTAGTTAGTGAGATTTGTTTTCTCTCTCGTCGTTATGGTTGTCATCCATGCTAAAGAAATTTAGCGTAATTTGGCGAAACGAGGAAAACATTATGGCTAACATTCAAAAACGTCGCGGAAAGCGCGGCACTACTTATCGTGTTGAATTTATGCACGAGGGTAAGCGCATATCTAAAAGCTTTAAAACCCGTAAAGAAGCAGATAAATTCAATAGTAATTTAACGTTGAATAATGATTTTGCTGATGGTTTTACAAATGCAATTCTATCTCAAATGACTCTATCCGAAGCTGTCATTGAGTTTCTATCTAAATACACCAAAAAAGATCAAAGTATTATCAGTAGGCTTAATTTTTGGTCTGAAAGTATTGGAGAGTTAACTTTAAATAAAGTCACTAGAAAGCAGGTTAAAAACCAACTAAACCAACTTGAAAAAGATGGTAAA
>JASMAS010000082.1 GCA_030754235.1 Litorilituus sp. | reverse complement strand
TGTTTCGGTTGCCACAGGTATTTGTTTATTTGAAATTGTCAGACAGCGCCTGCAGTAAAAAACATTTTTATTTATAGTGTGTTACTGAACAACATTTAAAAAATGGAAATAAACCAATGAAAAATTATTTATTGTTATTGTTTTCATTGTTGCAGCCGCTTTAATTTCGTCTAAATTTATTGGCAATGTTGTTGAAACGGAATATCAAAATGCATTAAACAAAATGGCTGAGAATCCAGCTGTTGTCATTAACTCTACAACATTCACCAGAGGTTGGTGTAGTGGTAAATTTGTTAGCCAATGATCCTGTACTTGCCACTAAGACTTAAGCGTTGAAACGCCTGAAGGTAAGATAATTCAGCAATGAATATGACAATTGATAACAAAGTATTTGCTGCAAATAATATCATGTTAATTATGGCTGCGTTAACAGCTGACGCTACGGGTAAAGCGCCAACGACATTTTTTACACGACTAGGGCTAGCGCCTTTGGTAGATATGTACGTTCAGCAAGGTTTGTTGCTAAAAAATGAACAGGAACTCAGCTTCAACACTAATTTTTCTCAAGGTCAATTACAAGTAAATGGACAAGTTATTTCTCTGTAATGATTGTAGTAAACTGTAAAGTTGTGTAAAAGAGATCGAAATAGTTGTTAAAGTTGCACTAAAATAAAGAGGATAATAACCTTAACGCGTTTATTTGATAGTGAAAAATTTTAATTTATGTTTTCTTTTAATTATGAGTACTTCACTTTTCTCGTGTTCGAGTACTGATGAATTAAATATCGACTTACCCACAAGCTACACTCCTGGCAATTGGTCTACCGACTCCGACTCTTTAACTTCACAAATAAAAGAAAATTGGTTTGAAGAGTTACAAAATGACCAAATTCATCAATTAGTTGAATTAGCACTAAAGCAAAACTTTCAACTAAAACAACAAGCGTTAGCTATAGATATTAAAAAGCAGCAACTGATTATTGCAGGTAGTGCTTTATGGCCATCACTTGATGTAGGACTTAGCGGCAATAGAAGAAAAGTCATCTCAAATAGTGCCACAAGTTATAGTACTAATGTATCTCTTGATTTGAATCTAAAATATGAACTCGATTTATGGGGCAAGTTATCTGACAGTGAGCAGCAAGCCAATCTTGAGTTAATGGCGCAGCAGGCAAGTTATACTCAAGCAAAGCAGCAACTTGTTGCAGACGTAATTATTGCCTGGTTTAGCGCTATTGAAGCAAATCAGTTAGTAGTTTTATATAAAAAACGAGCGCATAACACTCAGCAAAACTTATTAATTATTGAATCAGGGTATCAGCAAGGTCTAAATAGTGCGCTTGATGTTTATTTGTCTCGCAACGAAGTCAATAATGAATTAGCTCGTATAACGGAACAACAAACCAAAAAAACGTTAGCTATTCGCCAATTAGAGCAACTGTTAGGGGAATATCCAACAGGTAAGTTATTAGTCGAAGTAGATTTGCCCGAGGTAACATCAAATATCCCCTTGGGCCTTCCCAGTGAATTAGTGACTCGTAAACCTGAGTTATTAGCCAGTTGGTATCAATTATTAGCCAAAAACTCTGCCTTAGCCTATGCACACAAGCAACGTTTTCCCAGTGTAAGCCTAATGGCTTCAATTTCTGACGAGCAAGATGATGTTTCGGATTTACTTTCATCTTCTTTATTAGGTTGGTCTTTATTAGGAAACTTAGCAATGCCGATATTTAATGCTGGCAAGCTAGAAGCGAATGAGGAAAGAACGCGTATTGAATTAAAACAAGCGGAGCAAGGTTACTTATCTACTTTACATACTGCTTTTGTAGTCGTTGAAAACGCTGTCACTCAAGAAGCAAGCCTTAATGAGCGTTACCAAGTTATGTTAAAAGCACAATTAAATGCTATAGCCGCTCAAACGTTATCCTTTGAACAATATCAAAGTGGCTTGGTGAATTACACAACGGTGTTAGATGCACAAAGTCGTTCTTACGATGCACAAAGCACAGTCATTCAGCTTCAAAACCAATTAATTATTAACAGGGTTAACCTTCATATTGCTCTTGGTGGCAACTTTTCTGAGTCATCTATCACAGAAAGTAATAAACGAAATACTCAGAATAAGGACTAAATTATACTATGAAATTAGCGAATTATAAAAAATTGATTGTTCCAGCTACTATCTTGATAGCGACATTTTTCCTTTCAAAATTTATTACCAATAACCCTCCTAAAAATGTCCGTGGTGGCCCAGTAGGCTTAGCAAAAACTAGCGTTAAAACACTTGAATTATCACCGCAACGTTATGGGGTAATTTTAGAGAGTTTTGGTACCGTTCAGCCAAGAACTCAAAGCGTTTTGATTGCACAAGTTTCAGGTGAAATTAATAAAATTAATCAACAATTTAGCGATGGTGGTTTTTTTGAAAAAGGTGATGTTTTAGTTCAGCTTGATGATAGAGATCATCGTGCAGAAGTGAAGATCAATGAATCGAGTTTATTGTCGGCAAAGCAAGTGTTATTAGAAGAGCAAGCGCGTGCCGAGCAAGCGCTAGTTGACTGGAAACGGTTAGGGAATGGTAAAAAACCTAGTAGTTTAGTGTTGCGTGAACCACAGTTAGCTACAGCGAAAGCGCAAGTTTTATCAGCGCAAGCTAAATTAGAAAAAGCCCAACTCTCACTCGAACGCACTAAAGTTGTTGCTCCTTATGCTGGAAGGATTCTAGCAAAACATGTAGATCTTGGTCGTGTAGTAGTGAACAACACTCAGTTAGCAGATATTTACGCTATAGATTATGTTGAAGTTAGGTTGCCCATCAATAATAAAGACCTAATTTTTATGGACCTGCCCGAACAATATCGCTATTCAGGTGAAACTCAAACAAGTTCGAAAGTGACCCTAAGCGCAAACTTGATAGGGCAGCAACAATGGCAAGGAAAAATTGTACGCACTGAAGGTGCTATAGATGCAAATTCCCAACAATTATATATTGTTGCTCAAATAGATAATCCCTATAACAAGAGTAATATTAATGTTGCACCCATTAAAATTGGTCAATATGTTAATGCACAAATTGTTGGTAAAACTATTGAACAAGCATTGGTGATCCCTAATAGCGCTATTTATCAAGGAAGCTATGTTTATATTGTTGAGCAGGTTAATGGCAATAGTGTATTAAAACGAAAAGATATCATTATTCGTTGGCAAAATAATCAAGAAGCCATTATTGAATCAGGCTTAGTTTTTGGTGAAAAGTTAGTGTTAACTCCTCTTGGGCAAGTGAGTTCAGGTACACCAGTTAACACCATTAGTACAACATCAAAAGCAATGGAAAAAAGACCCGTTAATAAAAGGCGTACTGAAAAAAATAAAAGACTACCTAAAGAGAAACAATTAGGAAAAAGACCTCCTAAAAATGTTCCCGAAATAAATAAGGAAGCAAACTCATGATTGCTTGGTTTGCTCGAAACCATGTTGCTGCTAATTTATTAATGCTGACTATTTTATTTCTTGGTTTATTTAGTTTGTCATCAAGAATTCCCCTTGAAGTGTTCCCTACGATTGTGATGGATAGTGTCACAGTCAATGTGTCATTACGTGGTGCTACGCCCGAAGATGTTGAGCAGGGCGTTGCTATTCGAATAGAAGAAGCAGTACAAGATTTAGAAGGCATAGAGGAAATATCTTCTCGCTCCTCAGAGGGCTCTGCGTCAGTTAATATTGAAATTGACAGTGATTACGATGCCAGAGAAATGTTGGCAGATATTAAAGCACGGGTTGATTCCATTAATACATTTCCCATAGATGCTGAAAAGCCAATAGTATCTTTAGCAGAGCGTAAACGGGAAGTCATTGCGGTTACAGTGGCAAGTGTTTACGCAGAGAAAGAGCTTAGAGAATTTGCAGAGCAAATTCGTGATGATTTATTACAAATTCAGGGAGTTACTCAATTAGAACTTAGCGGTGTAAGAAATTACGAAATCAGCATTGAAGTGCCCCAAGAAAAGTTGCGACAGTATAACTTAACAATTGCACAAATATCAGCAGCAATTGCTAATTCCAGTAATGATGTTTCTGCGGGTAACATTAAAACCCAAGGTGGGGATATTCTTATCCGCTCCAAAGGACAGGCTTATCGTAAAGATGAATTTGTCAGTATTGCAATTAAAACGAATACTGACGGCTCTATTTTAATGTTAGGTGATATTGCTGTCATCAATGATGGTTTTGAAGAAACGCCAGTAAGAACACGCTTCAACGGAAAAGCGGCTGTCTTTATTGACGTTTATCGAATTGGCCAGCAAAGTGCCATTGAAGTAGCAGATAAAGTGAAGCGCTATATCGATCAAAAACAAGGAAGTTTACCTTACGGTTATGAATTAGGTTATTGGGATGATGACTCTCAAAT
>JASMAS010000081.1 GCA_030754235.1 Litorilituus sp. | reverse complement strand
AGGCGTTAGGGTAAAAATGGAAATCCCATCTGATATCCCATTATCAAAGTATGAAAAAGTCGAAATGATAGTTCTTGGAATTACGGTTCCAGCATTAATAATCATTTGGACTTTATATCAGCTAATTGTTTACTCTGAGGCGATTTACATTTTTCATGATGAGCCCGTTTATTTTACTGGTGTTGCTGCTTATTTAGTTTGCTGGTTTTGGTTTGGTTTATCTTTAGCTTTATTTGCTCACTTTTTTTTAGGCAAAAAAAGACGGTATTACTCTTTAGCTCGTAAACAATTTAGGTATGGCGTTCTTCTGGTTTTTAGTAGTACATTAGTTGCTGTATGGTATACGTTTGAGTTACATAAACTTTTACCCTAACAAGTCGTTTAAAAGGACAAAAAACAGTTGGCTTTTGCTCCTTCGTCACTAATTTTAGCCAACAATTTTATTGCCTCTTAACGAGGCGTTATAAGTACAAGGCTAGTAAAGTGTATGTGGGAAAATTTAAGTAAAACTCAAAAGTTTTTATTCATTGCAATAATGTGTTGTATTGCTCCTTTCGCACCTGAATTCATTTTAATGGCGGATATTGGCGGCATAGAATTAGTATTTAGCTTTTTGGTTCTATACTACAAACCTGTTTTGCTTCGCCTTCAAGCTGCAATAGAACGTATAAAATTTGAAATTAGTATTAGTACTACAGCATTCAAAAGTAGCTTAGTCTTTAAGCCTAAAGTCTATTTTACTCAAGCATTATTTTATACGTGTGCTTTTGTTGTCTCAGGCTCAATACTTTACGCCTCAGTATTCTTTTTGCCAGCATTTCTATTAAATGGCGTATTAGTGTAAAGTACTTATAACAAGCTAATTAATAAGGACAAAAAACAGTTGGCTGTTTTCGTCCCTCAACATTTTAGCCAACAATTTTTTGCCCATTATTAGGGCGTTAAGTGGCTCGGAGGCCGAGAGTTTTGTTCACATATCTTAGAAGTCTTTTCTCGAATGATTTACTTGTTGAGTTAAGTGAAAATAAAATTTCAATTAAGGTTTTTTCGTCAGATATAAAGTTTGAAGAAGAACCATATATTGCTGTAGAAAACACCAAAAAAGGTGAAATTGTAAAGGCTATAGGAACAGAAGCAAAACGGGAAACAGCTACCAATATCACAGTAACTAACCCTTTTAAGCACCCTAGATCATTTGTTGCAGACTTTATGCTTGCTGAGAAAATTCTTCAACATGGAATATATCAAATCCATAAATCTAGAATTCGACCTGCACCAAGAATCATTATGCACCAACTTGAAAAAGTTGAAGGTGGTTTAACTTCT
Organism: Litorilituus sp.; assembly: GCA_030754235.1. Classification (GTDB taxonomy): domain Bacteria; phylum Pseudomonadota; class Gammaproteobacteria; order Enterobacterales; family Alteromonadaceae; genus Colwellia. Next base: position 1,722 of record JASMAS010000081.1, on the reverse strand, counting down.
ATAGAAGACCGTGTACTACGGGAGCTTGCTGCGGGATCAGGAGCAAGAGAAGTTATAATATATTTAGGTGGTAAAATTAACACTAGCGTTGAAAGTTTTGACTCTGTAAAGTCAAGAGTATCAGCCACTTAACAAGCTGCTTAAAACGGACTGCTAACAGTTGGCTGCGCTTCGTTCCTCGCTATTTTAGCCAACTATTATCAGCCCCTTAGCAGGGCTACATGGACTCCCCGTTGTCAAGCAGTAGCTTTCTCTTATAACAAGAAGATCTGACAGCAGCTCTACATTCGGCGTTTAGTTAGCTTTATTACGCTATCGCCCTGATGATTTGCGCTTGAGCAATGCCTCATTCGTTAAACAGTGTTGCGAACACTTCCTTGCTAAACAGGCTTTCTTGCTCTCGGTCTGACCGTGTTATCGTCAATTGCTAATGCACAGACTCGGTGGGGTTAACCGTTTAATTAACCTTTTTACTTAAACTTACTTCACATAATCTACCTGATATTCTTTTTCTGAGTGTAACAGTGCCCAAATTAATCGGGCGTTTTTAGCGGCCAATGCCACGGTCGCTCGTTTAAAACCTCGTCGCTCAACAAGCTCTTTTACCCATAGGCTTGTTCGGTCTGTCTTGTTTTTACAGTTAGCAATTACGGCTCTTGCGCCATGAATAAGTGAGGTGCGAATATGTTTTTCACCTCGTTTGCTAATCCGACCTAACCGAACAACACCACCAGTACTGTATTGCCTTGGCACTAAACCTATCCAAGCAGAAAAGGAACGACTGGTTTCAAAATGTTTGGCATCATTCACTGTAGCAACAACCACAGTAGCAGTGATTTCACCAATGCCAGGAATACTCATCAAGCGTTTAGCATCTTTCATTTGATTGGCTAAGGCATAGAGCTTTCTGTCATATTTTAGGATTTCTTCATTCAAGCCTTTAATGCTTTGCCAGAGGTCATTAAGTAATTCTCTAGCAAGGAAAGGTAAACCATTTTCTGCATCTTCGAGAATACCACTCATTGCGTTTTGTAATGGGTAGCGACCTTTAGGTATGATGATGCCAAATTCAGATAATAAACCACGTAATCGATTAATACGTGCGGTTCTATCTTTAATTGCGCCTTGCCTGATGCGATGCAAACACAGTACTGCTTGTTGTTCTTCGCTTTTGATACTGACAAAACGGGTCTTTGGTCTTGTGGATGCTTCACATATAGCTTCTGCATCATTGGCGTCATTCTTTTCATTTTGCCTGTAGGGAATAACAAACTTAGATGCCATTATTCGTACATCATGGCCGAGTTTGGTGAACTCTCTTGCCCAGTAATGTGCGCCAGAGCATGCTTCCATCGCGATGATGCAAGGCGGTAACTTAGCAACCTCTGCTAACAGCTTGTTTCTTTTGACTGTTTTACGTAATTTACACTTGTCATTAACATCAACTCCGTGGATACTAAAAACAAGTTTGGCTAAATCAATGCCAACGGCTTTAATTAAAGACATATGGACTCTCCTCATTTGAAGCTTCTTATCAACTTCACTATGGCACATTCGCTAGCGATAGATGCCGAGTGGGGAGTCCATATCATTCGTTAGTTGTCCGCATTGCTCAGAGTATGGCTATGTTATAAGATATTAAATTACCTTGTTTTGATTGGAAGAGTAATTGTAAAAATGAAATTTAAATTTTCAGAACGTATACCAGATATTTTATTAGAG
>JASMAS010000080.1 GCA_030754235.1 Litorilituus sp. | reverse complement strand
CTTCTTCTGCTGCAAAAGCTGGTGCTGAGATAGCTGCGGCTGTACCCGCGCCTAACATAAGTGCTAAGCGGATGCTCTTAGCAACTTTACTATTGTTATACATGTTTACTCCCTGGATCACATTTGTGATTTGGTTGTTATTTATTTGTTTATTTTTAGGTTAGTTTCAAGACTATATTGCCTTGTAAACTATTTTGAACGAGCCATACGGCCTGATCTGTCATGTAAGATATTAAACGGGATCAACGCACAGCGTCAACACCATTTATAATCATTTTAAAAAGTTTTTAACATTCAGACATATTAAGCAACATTACCAACCTAACATTTATCGCGAAAAAAAACAGCCAAACCACTGAAAAAAAACAACATAACCCAAAGTGTAACTCAAGAATAATCGATAAAAACTTTCAAACAAACATTCAAAAACAAATAATTATAAAATAATTGTTAAAACATTATAAATACAAAATATTCTCATATTTAACAAGTAGATACAGCAGCATTCGCTTTCTGCACATTTACTCTACGCAGTTTAAAACCCTTTCAACGAACCGATAAAAAACGTTATAAATCAGCAGCATAAACAAAAAAAATCGAGCACGTAAACATAACCTGACAAAACTTAAAACAACATTTGTTATAAAATTGTACATATTGTTAATTACTGATAATTAATTGCGATAAACGTATTATTTATTAGCAACTTTTAGTCAAATATTAGATACTAGGCTCATTATTAGTTACCTAATCCTATTCTCTTTTATGAATGCTTTAGAACGTTTAACTGCCTCACTAACACAATTAGCAATTAAAGCTGAGCAAACGGATCTAAAAAATTCACAAGTAAAAGCTCACCGATTAATCGAAAACACTAATTTATTTTCAGCTGAATTGTTTGTTAGCCAAAGTGATCGCTTTAGCCCTTACATTAAAGAAGTACAGCATAAAATCCCTGAATTAAAGCGTTTACTACAAGCCAATAGAAATGAGATTTCTACGCTTTTGCTGCATCAAATTGAGCAACAAATATCAGCGTTAACCAATGCACTACATTCAAATGCGGCTTTACACCAAGCGCCCAAACGTAGTTTTGATGCGCACCATAAAGCAAAGTTAAATAGAGCTAAATCACAAAACAACTATAAAAATGCAGCCAAAAAGTTACTATTAAACAGCCAACAACTGTATCAAAAACTGCGTGAGCATCATGAGTTTGAACGAAGATTAATGGATATGCTAACAGAGCGTGAATCACAGCGCATGCATTGTAAAGCTAATGAAAACAAAAAACTTTCTGCAGAAGTGCTTGCCTTACACCAACGGCTTGGGCGATGTCGCAAAGCCATTTCGGTAATAGAGCGGGATATTGAGCTAGCCGAAAAGCGTCATTAAATACCCACTTAAATTAATATTTATATCAAGAATAAACTACACTTAATTCATTAAACAGGTAAACTAATTTCAATTAACCGTATTTTTTTGAAGGTGCTTATGAAAATTTCAGACGACATTCACAACTACTACGAAAAAATAGTGATGCATCACTTTGCTGTAGCAAAATTTAATGAAAAACACGATGATGATTACTTAGCAGATTTAACCTGTGTAGTATTAAACCAACTACCCACTCGCTACATTCGCCATGAAGTTGACATGGCTTTTTACCTACCCGCTTCAGAACGTTTTGAAATGGAAAACAAAGTCAAAAAAGCCATTAGCAAAGCCGTAGAGTTTATGAAAACACACAAGGCGTCGCAAGAATAATCCCCCATTAGCTATGAGCTAGCCGAAGGGTGAAAGAGCAAACCTGCTTCCCCTGAAGTGGTAAAGTTTAACTCACCTTCATTCAATTGAAATTTTTGCCACTCAGTTGCATGTAATTCTGATTCCAACCACCTTTTAAGCGCATCTTCTTGCCAAGGGTGCCCTCCCTAATAGCTGTTATTGCTCATGGGCGCTCTTAAATAAATCTATCAGGCCAATTGACGATGATGAAAGCTTTTCATTGGTATTACCCGCCATTAAATCAAGCACGGTTGAGCCTAGCTTCTTCCCTAGCTCTACCCCCCATTGATCAAACGAGTTTAATTCCCACATCACGCCCTGCACAAAAATTTTATGCTCATATAGTGCAAGTAACGATCCTAATACCTGTGGGGTTAATTGATCAAATACAATTGTGGTACTCGGGTTATTGCCAGGCATCACTTTATGAGCTGCCAGCGCTTTTACTTGCGCTGGTGATTTTCCTTCTTCAACAAGCTCTGCTTCAGCTTGTGCAAGAGGCTTCCCCTTCATTAGTGCTTCGCCTTGGGCAAAACAATTGGCAACCAACACCTGATGATGCGCGTCATAAGCACTGTGACTTTTAAGCGGCACAATAAAATCAATAGGCACAATGGTATCACTTTGATGCATTAACTGCATAAAGGCATGCTGGCCATTACTACCTTCTTGACCAAACACTATTGGTGCTGTAGACAACGATACTTTCTGACCAAAAACATTGACCTGTTTACCATTGCTTTCCATATCTAATTGCTGTAAATAACCGGGCAATACCCGCAGCGAATGATCATAAGGCAATACCGCCAGTGCACTATATTTTAAAAAGCTGCAATTCCAAATGCCAAACAGTGCCATTAGCACGGGAATATTTTGATTAAACGGGGTTGTTTGAAAATGCTCGTCTATAGCATAGGCTCCCGCTCTTAATTGCCGGTAGTTTTCAAAACCTACGGCAATAGCCACGGGTAAACCAACAGCAGACCATAATGAAAAACGTCCTCCAACCCAATCCCACATAGGTAATATATGATGAGCAGCCACACCAAAAGCTTGAGCTTTTTCAGTATTAGAGGTTACCGCAATTAAATGATCACTCAGTTCAGCTTCACTAATACCACTGTTGATAAACCACTTTTTTAACGCTTGGGCATTAAGCAAAGTTTCCTGAGTACCAAAGGTTTTTGAGATAACAATAACTAGCGTTGTTTCAGGGTTAAGTGACTGAATTTTTTCAGCCAGAGCACTACCATCTACATTCGCAAGATAATGCACTTTAACAGCTTGGCTATGATAGGGTTTTAATGCTTCATGACAAAGTTTAGGGCCATAGTAAGAGCCACCAATACCGACAGCAATAACATCTGTTATTGCTTTACCACTTGCCCCTTGATGTAACCCCGCATAAAGGCTATTGGCAAGTTTCATCATGCGTTGATCAGTTTTTTCAACGTCTTCGGCTAACACATCGCCCAAAACAGCCTTTTGTTTACCATGGGGTGCACGTAAAACGGTATGTAAAACAGCCCGCCCTTCAGTACCGTTAATTTTCTTGCCTGAAAACATGGCACTCATTTTATCGTCTAGCTTTCTTTGCTCAGCCCAGCTAAGCAAAGCATCAAGAACACGAGTATCAATATTTTGTTTGGAAAAGTCAGCAGCAAGGTTTGAAGTTGAAAAACAAAAGTTGTCAAAGCGATTGTCGTCGGCTAAAAATCTTGCCGCTATAGATTGGTATTTTGCCTCATCAGCAAGTGCCCATAGATGCTCAACGGTATTATCCATAATATTTACTGCTCAATAAAAACAAAACATTTATCACTAAAAAAGAAACAAGGTATTTAACTGCAACCTAAAAAAGGCTATTGATTCAAGTCGAATAATTAAAGTGGCAAGCTTTTCAAATACGCTTTAAAATCATCACCTAGCTCAGCATGACGCAAACCATACTCAACATTAGCCTTCATATAACCTAGCTTAGAGCCACAATCATGTGACTTACCTGTCATATGAAATGCCTCAACGGTTTCTAACTTCATCAAGCTAGCAATGGCGTCGGTAAGCTGAATTTCATTACCCGCACCTGGCGGGGTAAATTCAAGTAAATCCCAAATAGGTGCAGAAAGCACATAACGACCCACAACGGCTAAATTAGAAGGCGCTTCATCAACAGGTGGCTTCTCTATAACAGCAGTCATAGCTTTAGACACACCAGGCGCTAATTCATGACCTTCACAATCAGCCACACCGTAATTACTCACCTGCTCCATAGGCACAGGCTCAACCATAATTTGGCTGTGTCCTGTTTCATTATATCGCGCTAACATAGCCGCTAAATTTTCACGTTTCAAATCACAGCTTGCGTCATCTAAAATAACATCTGGTAACACCACAACAAAGGGTGACTCACCAATAATAGGACGAGCTTTAAGCACCGCATGACCTAAGCCTTTAGCCTCACCTTGACGCACATGCATAATAGTGACATCTTTAGGGCTAATAGCTTGTATTTCATCAAGCAATTGACGTTTAACACGGTTTTCTAAGGTTGTTTCAAGTTCAAACGATTTGTCAAAATGGTTTTCAATGGCATTTTTTGAAGAGTGAGTAACCAACACAATTTCTTTAATGCCCGCAGCAACACATTCATTGACAATATATTGAATCAGCGGTTTATCAACAATAGGTAGCATCTCTTTAGGGATGGCTTTTGTGGCTGGTAACATGCGTGTACCTAAGCCCGCCACAGGAATTACCGCTTTAGTGATTTTCATTTAAATTCCACTACTATTTCAAATTTTGTTTAACTAAGACTAGGCTTTTGTTTTTTCTGTCCAAACTAAATCGCAAATACCATCTTTTGGTACAAAGCCTGTAGGTGCTTGTAATAACAAACGCCTAATATCTTCATGAGCAAATTGATGACAAGCCTCATCTAGCTTTAACAGAATTTTTTCAAGCTCATACCACGGCAACCATGTTTCGTGGGCAGACATAATACGACGGTGATCCGTTTGCGTAATATCTTCACCAATAAGCAGCTCTTCAAAGAGTTTTTCACCTGGGCGTAAGCCAGTATATTTAATAGCAATCTCGCCGTCAGGGTTGGCGTCATCAACTACCGTCATGCCGCTTAAGCGGATCATTTTAGCGGCTAAATCGGCTATTTTAACAGGGTCGCCCATATCTAAAACAAATACATCGCCACCTTTGCCCATAGCACCTGCTTGAATAACCAACTGGGAAGCTTCAGGAATAGTCATAAAATAGCGAATTATTTCAGGGTGAGTAACAGTGATTGGGCCACCACTTTTAATTTGCTCTCTAAATAAAGGCACAACAGAGCCTGAAGAGCCTAGTACATTACCAAAACGTACCATACAAAAACGTGTTTTACCTTTAGCTTGTTTTGTTTTATCAGCCAAGGCTTGTAATACCAATTCAGCCATGCGCTTGGTAGTACCCATAACATTGGTTGGGCGTACCGCTTTATCGGTTGATATAAGCACAAAGGTTTCTACTTGAGCTTCTATGGCCGCTTCGGCAACAAATAGCGTACCAAAAATATTATTTCGCACCCCTTCTATCACATTATGCTCAACAACAGGCACATGCTTATAGGCCGCTGCATGATAAATAGTTTCCACTTCAAAAGTGCGCATAATGGTTAACAAACGATTTTTATGCTGAACAGAGCCTAATAAAGGTACAACAATTAATTCATAATTTAGTTGGCTGGCAAGCTTTTGTAACTCACCATTAATTTTATACAAAGCAAACTCAGACAGCTCTAGTAATACAACCTTTCTAGGACGTTGACTAATAATTTGGCGGCATAGCTCTGAGCCTATAGAGCCACCAGCACCAGTTACCATCACTACTTTATTGTTAATGTTAGCTTGCAATAACTCACTATTAGGCGCAACAGAGTCTCTTCCTAATAAATCATCAATTGACACATCATTTAACTCATCAATTTTTGCTTTACCACTAACTAAATCAGCTGAGCCGGGAATAGATAATATTTCAACCGACAAGTTTTCTAAACGGCGTAATATTTTAGCAATGCGTTTTTTATTTTCTCGTGGCATGGCCAATAAAATTCTTTTAATGCCGTGTTTATTGATCAAATTATTAATTTCATTTCGGCTAAAAACAGTAATACCTTGTACAGAGTTTTTTTCAATGCGCTTATCATCATCAATAAACGCCACCGGAGAGTATTCATTACCTTGAATAAGTGATTGCGCTAACTGCCTACCAGAAGAACCGGCACCATAAATAATAACAGGCTCTTTAATAAGCCCTGCAGGTTTTGACAACAAAGCTCTAACACACAAACGGCTACCACCAACAAGTATTATTAGAAATGCAGCAAATACCACAGGTACGGTTCTTGGTATAGGAGTATGCAAATAAAAAGCAAGAAAAATTAATGCACAAGTTGAAAGCAGAACAGCGACACCAATAGATGCCGCAGCCTTGCTACTAATATAGCGAATAACGGCTCTATACAGCCCCATTTTAATATTTACGAATAAAGAAACAGGAATTAAAATAAAAAGTAAAAGCCAAAATTGCTTATCTGAAAAAACAATAGGGTCATCTAACCTAACAAGTATTGCCGACCAAAAGGCTATGGCTAAAAACAACAAATCAGCAAAAACACTGATAGCACGTTTAACTGGGCGGGGGGCTGTAAATAAAAGCCCCAAAGAAAAACCAGCAACATTCATATTTAATAATCCAACTTTATTAACTAAATCCATAAAACACATCCTTGTTTAGTACATCCGTTTTGGTGAAACACTTGTTATTCTCGTTCGCTCAACATTACCCGTTCATCCTGATATTCTCAGTTCGCCCTGACATTCCCAGTTCGCCCTGATATTCCCCGTTCGCCCTGAGCATGTCGAAGGGTAATAAAAGCCATCCTACACAAGCCTTAAATCACGGACGCTATTCTAACCCAAAATTTCGTTTTTTTCTGACTTTTTTAAGATATTTAGCTAGGCTAAGGTAAATTTTGGTTATTTTACCTAATCTAATACAGGTTTAAGTTATAACCATAGAGCTGTTCTAAAGACTAGTATTCTAAATTTAGTTGGCACAACACTAATTGGTGCTTAATTTTATCAAAACACCCCACTACTCCTTTCACAAAGGCCTCACCAACGTCCTTTCTAAATATGGGCTTTGCTGCTTCATTAGCTCTCATTAAAGCACCAGTTACGATTTCTCAAAGCTATTCTAATAACAGCTTCACTTCTGATGTTAGAAAACCAAGAGATTTAGCATAACTCAACCAATGCCTTACTTATATTTTATACCAATGATAATACGCATTTTTACTATGAACTTTCATTGCCAGCTAAAAGCCAAAGGTGAACTTGTGATTTCATAAAGAGTATTCGGTCATGAACAATATAAAGTTTAAGTGTAAAACTTTCTGCCCATTTGAAGCCTAACCCTGAATCATCAAATTACCATACCTAGTCACCGCTTTTTTATTTTAATGCTTAGAACAATTACCTTTGATAACATTTGTTCTTTTTTTAAACTGCACAAAAGATTTCAATAAAGGGGTGGCCTTAACTTCAGTTTCACAAAAATAACCGCGCTCATTGGCCGTATACTGAAGTTCAGCCAAACCAAAATAACGAGTAAACTTTTCAAACACCCAAAAGCTAAAGCAGCCTTTAATGTTATCTTCTGGCGAACTATATGACGCTTCAATCTCAAGCAATAAATCAGGAAAGGCATCAATAAAATAATCACCATAAACATCTGTATGCTTAAAGTTGTCACCAAAACGGCCAAGCAAGTACAAAGAAAAGCCAAACGATTGTTGTACAAACCCGTAGCTTTCATCATAACTGCTATAAGCCCAGTTAAACTCTAAGCAAAAAGTTTTAAACAGGGCAAAATAAAGTTCACTTAGGTATTGCTCACTTCCTGCTTGTTTATTACCCGCCTGAGTGTCATTTAAATAGCGTTTCATTTGCTTAGTGATAACAAATTTACCACCATATTTACGCATAAGCCCTGAAAGCATCATTAAATGACGAGCAACATTTAAATCATAAAAATCTTCTTCTTTATTGATAGGCAATTCATACTTAGGTTTATAAATTGATTGGGTATATGCTTGGTAAATCTGCCTCACTAGTTTTTGAGGAAGATTACCTTTTGCCGTGGGTTTTAACCCGCCCTCTTCCATTGCTTTAGCAAGTTCAAGGGCTAGAAAAATGATGGGGACTTGTGATATTTCAACTAGGTTGGATGAGTTAAAACTAATGACGCTTGGCGATTCAAAAGGTTGATACAACAGTTGATGCATATCATCAGGAGTCAAACCATGAAAAGCAGCAATACTTTGATTTGAATGCTCATTGATATAGTTATCAACAAAGCCTTGAACATTATCAAGTGAGTTAAACGCTTGCTGTTGCAATACCTCTTTTAATTCTTGATTAAATGCTTTAGCGCTATTACTTTGAGTAAGGTAACAACACTTTTTATATTTTTTACCGCTACCACAAGGGCAAGTTCCGTTGCGTTTAGTCATTTAATTGATACTTCTTTTGGATAAATCCCATTAGCTTGGTCACTACCAATAAGGGACAGAATAGTAAATTACAGTAGTTTCATGTTACCCACTAATCGCTCTTAAATAAAGACAGGAGATAAGCATTAACACAAGCGATTCAATTTACTAAGTGAAATCGAGCCTAGTATAGGTGTAATCATCAATCAAAAATGGCTACATGAGGGTAACTAAATGAAAACGTTACTGGCACCACCTTATCACTTAACCTGTCTCCACAGTAGGGGCAATAAGAAACAGGC
>JASMAS010000079.1 GCA_030754235.1 Litorilituus sp. | reverse complement strand
CACTATTAAATATGAGGGAATTACTAAACAAGTTATCAATATGGTTTTCTCGCAGATTTAGGTGATTTAATGCAGAACATTTGTAAATATTTATAATTAACCATTCCAAATTAAGGCAATAACAGATAAAGTTCACTGAAGCATTAATTAGAATTTCAGTTAAAGGTAAAGCTATGGAATTAAATGAATGGGTAGATGAATTATTTGAAGTATTCGATGAAGATAAAGATGGCGTAATTAGCCGTACTGAATTTGTTGAATTGATTGACGTATTACTTCAAGATAAAGGAATTCGTATGTGTGAGTCTATTTTCAACCAATTCGATAAGAATCACAGTAATTCAATATCTAAAGATGAACTCAAAGAAATGGTTATTGAGCTTGCTCTGTAACTGCTTAAGAGTTGCCCTTTTATATTAATTAGCTCTTAAAGTATAAGAGCTAATTAAGCCTATTCAAAAAACTACTATTTTGTCTTTGTGCTCAGTCTTTTGGATCTGAATGCTTCACTTTTATCTGCTTATTTGTTAATCTTTAAATATGGCGTACACGTGTACACTCAAAATATTAACAACGACAAAGAGCATGATGACTGATTTACCACCTTATAGTGCAAAAGAAGAGTTAGCAAATGCCTTTAGTCATGGACTAGGAGCACTTCTAAGCGCCTTTGGCTTAATAATGTTGTTGACCTATAGCGTAGCAAATAGTGCCCCTGAAAATGAATTAATCCGTATGGTGAGTTTTAGCATCTACGGCACCAGTTTAATTTTACTCTTTCTCGCCTCTACCTTTTATCATGCCATAGTTAATCAACCAATAAAGAAGCTTTTTAAACTTTTAGATCATTGCGCCATCTATATATTAATCGCCGGCACTTACACACCACTTCTTTTGATTAGCCTGCAGGGCACACTTGGCAATAGTTTAATGATCGTTATTTGGGGAATTGCGCTAGGCGGCATTATTTTTAAAATAAAGTTTGGTAATAAGTTTAAAAAAACATCTTTAATCACTTATTTAGGCATGGGGTTTATCTCATTTGCTATATTAGGAGAGCTATACAAAATACTGCCAAGTGAAGCAATAGCTCTATTAGCCATTGGTGGGTTTGTCTATTGTTTAGGCGTTTTCTTTTATGTCCAGAAAAAAATCCCCTTTAATCATGCTATATGGCATTTATTTGTTTTAGCTGGAGCAAGTTGTCACTTTGTAATGATTTACCGTTATGTGTAAATAATATTCTCACGTGATATAAAAATCAAAAACAAAGCAAAAAAAAACCTGCAATTATGCAGGTTTTCATTTTATGGTGCCCCGACCCGGAATTGAACCAGGGACACGAGGATTTTCAATCCTCTGCTCTACCAACTGAGCTATCGGGGCAATCTGTTAAAGAAACGCTCTTTCCTTAAAGAGCGCGTATAATAGCTATAAATTAGGATGCTAGCAACCGTTTTTTGTCACTTTTTCAAATCTTTAATGGGAAAAAATATTAGGGTGATCAATAACTGGATTTCAAGATTATATTTTAACCATAGAGGGTGGATTAAAGCTCAAAATCACCAAAATCAAGATCATCAGACTGATCGAGTTGAGGTTTACGCGGAGGGTCTAATAATGAAGGTTGTTGACTGACATCATTTTGTTGAGTTGCATCTAAATTCAACTCTTTCTTATTTTCTAAAGCGTTAGTTTTTATTTTTTTATCTTTACGTTTTTTTCTTTGAATGCAAAGTTTAATCACTTTTTGTCTTTTATCGCTGTCAAGTACCTGCCAATTCTGTCTTTCATTGCGCGTGCGCATACAACCAAGACAATAGCCTTTTTCATCAGACTGGCATATACCTACGCACGGGCTTGGAACATCAAAAAACTCTAATTGCATTTAACTTAACCACTTAAAAAACACTAAAAAAATGCGCTGTAAGTATAAGTATAACTTACAGCGCATTATATTAATATCAACAGCTAATTTTATGCTAATTTATCAGTGGCAATATGATAATCAGGATCTTCAATAAGATTAAGTTCAACTAATTTATCTGCTTTTTCCAGCAACTCTTTACACTCTTGGTTTAAGTGCTTTAAGTGCATAGTTTTATTTCGTGATAAGTAACGCTCAGCTAAGGTATCTATCGCTTCAATAGCAGAGTGATCGGCAACACGCGCATTTTTAAACTCAACAATAACATCGTCACTGTCTTCTTCTGGAGTAAATTGCTCAAGGAAATTAGCAATAGAGCCAAAGAAAATAGGGCCATTCACTTCATATAGCGTTGAACCAGATTCATTAACAGAGCGCGTGACAGCAATATGTTTTGCATGTTCCCAAGCGAAGACTAATGCTGAAAAAATAACGCCAACAATGACAGCAATAGCCAAATCTGTCGCAACGGTTACCCCTGAAACTAACACAATCACAAAAGCATCAGCTTTTGGCACTTTACGAAGTATACGTAAACTTGACCATTCAAAAGTACCAATAACAACAATGAACATAACCCCAACTAAAGCTGCTAGCGGGATTTCTTCAATAAGAGAAGAGGCAAATAAAATAAAAGCTAATAATGCTAACGCAGCAGTAATACCTGATGCTCGACCACGTCCACCAGAGTTAACGTTGATCATTGATTGTCCAATCATTGCACAACCACCCATACCGCCAAAAAATCCAGTAGCAGTATTCGCTGCACCTTGAGCAATACATTCTTTATTACTACGACCGCGCGTCCCCGTTAACTCATCAATTAAGGTTAGTGTCAACAATGACTCAATTAAACCAATAGCTGCAAGTACTAAAGCAAAAGGAAAAATAAAATAAAGTGTTTCAAGTGAAAAGGGTACATCAGGAACACCAAAGGTTGGTAAACCACCAGCAATCGAAGCGACATCACCAACAAGCTTGGTATCTAAACCAACAAAATAGACCAACAACGAAATACTCACAATTGCCACTAACGTTGAAGGTACAGCTTTGGTTAGTTTGGGAAAGAAGTGAATAATCGCCATTGTTAAGACTATCAAGCCAGCCATAATATAAAGTGGCATACCTTGCATCCATTCTAGTTCGCCAGCAGCATTTGTCACTTTAAATTGCCCTAATTGTGCTAAGAAAATAACAATAGCTAAACCATTAACAAAGCCCAGCATTACAGGGTGTGGCACTAACCGGATAAACTTACCTAATCGGAAAAATCCAGCCAGCATCTGCAATATGCCAGTAAGCACCACAGTTGCAAAAAGGTATTGCAGTCCCATACCTTCAACGGGAATCTCCATAGCCATTCCCATTGCATTACCTGCTGACACTAAAGCAACCATTACCACTGCCATAGCACCTGTTGCACCAGAAATCATACCTGGGCGGCCACCAAAGATGGCAGTAATTAAGCCAACCATAAAAGCCGCATATAACCCTACCAGAGGACCCACACCGGCAACAAAAGCAAAAGCTACCGCTTCAGGTACCAATGCTAAAGCTACAGTAAGACCTGATAGTACATCATTTTTCAAGTTAGACACTTTATTTGCGTGTAATTCAAACATTTTTATCTCATTGGTTTATTGTGCTCAAACTTTTTTAAGCGAGACGTTACCTAAAGTAAACATCGCTTAAGTTTAAGTAATAAAAGCTATATTGCTGTGATTTTAAAGGGCAGGAATGGTATAGATTTAACTAGGAAATGTCAATATTTGCACACTTTGAAAGATTCACCATATTATCTTTTTCTTCTTGATATTGAATAGGTACTTTAACTTTAAAGCAAACACCTTTCTTTGTTTCAATGGACTGTATAGTACCTGAGAGTTTAGCGTTAACAAGGTTAAATACGATATTCAATCCTAGCCCTGAGCCACCTTGACCGCGTTTGGTCGTAACAAAGGGATCAAAAATACGCTTTTTAAAATCATCAGGAATGCCTTTACCATCATCCGTATAAATTAGCGTTAAATAACCTTGAGAATGGGTAAATTTAATAGAAATATTTCCTTCGCTACGATCTTCAAAACCATGAATATGAGAGTTCATCAAAAAGTTCGTTAAAATTTGATTCCATGCACTCGGGTAGGTAAGTAAACTGAAGTCTTCATCGACATCGATATTAATATGATATTTTTTACGTTTAAACATAGTTTTTACTGTGTTAACTACATCATAAACGTGCTGATAAAGGTTAATGTCATCTTCCGGATCGGTATGTTGCTCGACTGCAACAGATTTAAAACTGCGAATTAATTCAACAGACTTGTTTAAGCTTCGCTCAATAATTTGCCCATATTCACTAAGTAATTGTAAGGTGTCATTTAAAAAACTTTTGGTTAATTCGTTTGAATCTACCGCTTCTTTTAAGCTATCAACTTTTTCTTTCAATGCGCTTATCGAGGTAATACAAATTCCCATCGGGGTATTTACTTCATGTGCAACACCTGCCACTAGCTGTCCCAGTGATGCCATTTTTTCAGATTGAACTAATTGGTCTTGTGCTAAGGTTAAATTATCAATACTTTGCTGTAATTGCTGGTTGCTCTCTTCAAGTTTTGCAGTGCGATCATGCACTTTAACTTCCAACTCACCATTTAAAGCTAATAAAGCATTTTCTGCTTCTTCAAGCTTAACTATCTCTTTTTTCAGCGTTAAGCGCATATTATTAATAGCATTGACTAAATAATCTAACTCATCCTTTTTTGCAGGGCGGTTTGATAAAATTAGCGCTTCATCAAGGTTATAACTCTCTAGTTGCTGAGCATAACGAGTAATTTGAAATAAATGACGGGTAATTAATTTATCAACAATAATGATGATAGAAAAAGCAATAATGAAAATTTTTATAAATTCAGAGGTTAAAATAACCCCAGCTTCTAGCCACAACTTTTGGTATATATCTTGGTAATGAGCATATATTTTAAGATTACCTACACGTTTTCCATCATAAATAATGGGAAATTCAATTACTTTTTTCGCCTCAATATTAATATTTCCGACTTGTTCTTTGTAATCAAAATCATTCTCAACCTTGACTAAACCAATATCAGGCAAGTCTACAATACCTTGAATTTGTTGGGCAACAAGAGATTTGTTGAAGTCCCACAAACTACTTGCAATAGAAGGAATGTAGCTTTTTTCAATATTATCAAAACGCTGTTCTAATAAGCCAAGATCATCATGGAAAGAAGAGTATAATTGCACTAATGTAGCGCACACCGAAACAAAAACACTACATAAAAGGATATAAAGTAACATTCGCTTGGTTAGCTTATCATTTATTTTAGCTGTTTTATCCATTAACGCTACTCATTTAAATGGCTCAGATACTGACTTTTTAAGAAGATTACTTACTTTGACCATTTAAAGCAGGTTATAAAAAAATGTCAACGGTTAAATGATTTTTTAATAGGTAATTAGCATTTGTTATTTATATGAATTAAAGCTGTTATTTCTTAACTTATCGTTTGAAGGTATGATGTAAGCCTCGGTTCAGTTAGACCTTCTATTACCTGTTTATTAACGGGAACTCTACGGACAAAAGCCAACACCAAAGTAGTCCTGTGCAATTGAACGGTATTAACTGGGTTAGTTATTGATAACATATTAAATCAGCATGACAGCAATAAAAATTGTTATCATGGCATCATCATTGTTCTTAGAGACAAACATATGTTAATTATCACCGCGTTGGCAATCGCCTCGCTAGCTTGGTTAATTTGGCAATTGATTAAAGCTAAACAATTCAACCGTTTTAAACAACAAATTGACGATGAACTAAAAGATAAGGTTATTACTAATATACTTGAAGAATTAGAGCAGACACGCAGCGAGACTTTCCCTAATAATGATTGTCATATTCAAGCAACACTCTTATATTGGACTCAATATAAAAGCCGCATATTGCATGCGGCTTTACAAAGAGACATAATAACGGAACAGTGGCTCAAAAACTCAGGTAACCTGCGTAACGCCCAGCATTTATTTTATATTGAATCTGCTTTTACTAAATGATAGAAGCTTCCCTTAATCCTGAGCTTGAAGCGCCCCTTTGACCGGTTCAGGAGAATAGTTCACATCGGTTTACCTTGAGTGTCAAGCGCTCTAAGGAGACTGATGATTTTTACACTTTAGCAAACTGTAAGTCCCAAACTCCATGTCCTAAGCGCTGACCACGATTTTCAAATTTAGTTAACGGGCGCGACTCAGGGCGCGGCACATAATCATTAGTTTTAGAGAGGTTTTTATAACCTTGGGCGCTTTGCATATCTTCTAACATGCATTGAGCATAGTTTTCCCAGTCAGTTGCCATATGAAAAACACCACTAACTTTAAGTTTTTGACGAATAGTTTCAACAAACTCTGCAGAAACAATTCTGCGTTTATGATGCTTTTTCTTATGCCAAGGATCAGGAAAAAACAATTGCACCGTGTCTAAACTGTTATCAGCAATACAATGAGCAAGAATTTCTATGGCATCATGCTCATACACTTTTAAATTACTCACCTCTTGCTCTACAGCAAGTGCAATGCATGCACCCACACCAGGTTTGTGTACTTCTATACCAATAAAATTAATATTAGGCGCAGCTTTAGCCATTTCAACAAGCGACTTACCCATACCAAAACCAATTTCTAAGGTAATAGGATTATCATTACCAAAGAGCGTGTTAGTTTCAAGTAAACCGTCACTATGATTTAAGCCCATTTCAGCCCAGTAATCATTCAGCGCGCGTTCTTGGCCTTTAGTTAAACGACCTTCTCGCTTAACAAAGCTACGTACTTTACGAATATATTTACCTTCTTGCTCAGCTTGCTTTAGAGTTTTATGTGTTTTTTTACTTTCGTCTGTCATTGTCTTACTTTATGTTGTTATTTACTTTAAGTCTAAATAAATGGGTTTTAGACAAAACCATCAAGTTGTTCAGAGCCTACGTTTAAAAACATAAATGATGGCAGTAAACAACGACGATAAGGCCGTTTAAAATTCCTTTATGATAAATGAAATTATTCAGCCCACCAAACGTCATACAACTCACTTACCACCACAGACTTAGCACCGTTATCTGTTAACCATGTTTCAACAGCTTTTCTGTGCTCATCAGTACATGAACCTAATTTTTGGGTACAAATTAAGCCATGCCATAACGTATCACCTTCACCACCAAAACCTAAACCGTTAGGTTGAATAATTCCAGTAAAAAACGTATCGATAAATGTATCTATTGCTTCGCTGCTAATATCGTCATTAAACTGCCACGCAACATCAAAACCTAACTCTTTAAACTCATCAACGCGAAGTTTTTTACGCAGACGACGGCTGCGGTTTTTAGCATTTAATCTCATGGGAAAACCTTATTAATAAAAATCGGCGTTTATTATACAGAGGATCTAGATAGCAATAAAACAAATTTATTCAACAACAAGCACAAATGAGACATAAAACACCGGCTCCTATATTTGTTAGTCGTAACCTTGCAAAAATGTAAAATCTACTTTTGAGCTGCTGATTGCATTTAGTTACACTAACAAAAACTTTTTTCATAAGTCAGTCATTATTAACATTCAAATAAACAAAAACGCTGTAAAAACTTTCTCATCACACATAGTGAACTGGTATCAGAAACAAGGTAGAAAAAACTTACCTTGGCAGCAAAATAAAACGCCATACCGTGTTTGGATTTCAGAAATTATGCTACAGCAAACACAAGTGGCTACTGTTATCCCCTATTACCAGCGCTTTATGGAAAGCTTTCCAACCATTACCGAACTAGCTAATGCTGATGAAGACAAAGTCTTGCACCATTGGACAGGTTTAGGGTACTACGCTCGTGCGCGTAATTTACATAAAGCAGCCAAGCTAATTACCGAAAAATATAAGGGTGATTTTCCTAGTAACATAGAGCAAGTGATTGCCTTGCCGGGCATAGGGCGTTCTACTGCCGGTGCTATTTTGTCTTTATCACTCAATCAACATCAGCCTATCTTAGATGGCAATGTTAAACGTGTACTAGCTCGATGCTATTTAGTTGCCGGTTATAATGGGTTGTCCGCCTTTGATAAAACGTTATGGCAATTAAGCGAACAACTGACACCACTAGCACAGACAGCAAAGTATAATCAAGCCATGATGGACTTAGGCGCAACCGTTTGTACTAGAAGTAAGCCTAAATGTGAACATTGTCCAGTACAAAGCAGCTGTTTGGCTCTAGCGAGCAATGAACAAAGCAATTACCCACAAAAAAAGCCTAAGAAAAAAATTCCTGAAAAAAACACTATCATGGTTATCCCTAAAATAATGCAAAAGGGAACTAACCATGTGCTCATGGAGAAACGCCCGCCTGTAGGTATTTGGGGGGGGCTATGGTGCTTTCATGAAGTAAGCAATCATTCTGACATTACTACGCTTCTTGAAACTCTTAACCTGCAAGAACAATCTAGAGAATCGTTAGCATCATTTAGGCACACTTTTAGCCATTTCCATTTAGATATTCAACCAATTATTATCTATTGCAAGACACATCCTCCAACACAAAATTCGCAAGAAATTAACGAACAAACATCACAAAAATGGTATGATTTATCTATCGAAGCTAGCGTGGGCTTAGCAGCATCAACGCAAAAACTCATCAAGCTATTAAAGCAAGTTTAAAAATAACCAAAGAGAATAATTATGAGCCGAACAGTTTTTTGTCAGCATTTAAAAAAAGACGCACAAGGATTAGCTTTTCAACTTTATCCTGGTGAAGTGGGTAAACGCATTTTTGATAATATTTCAAAGGAAGCTTGGGGCAATTGGCAAAAAAAACAAACTATGCTAATTAATGAGAAAAAAATGAATATGATGAATGTCGATGATCGTGCTTTTTTAGAAGCCGCAATGGTCGATTATTTATTTGAAGGTAAAGAACCTGAAATTGAAGGTTATGTTCCACCAAGCTAATAACGCGCAAATAAAAGACTGCTTTATCATCAGTACAACGTTATCTGCTGTAAAAAACAGCAAACAAACTGGTTTTATAAAAAACTTATAAAAAAACAGTTGACGAACAAAGTTAAAAACAGTCTAATAGCGCCCGTCTTAACGAGGCAGCAAAAACGCTTCAAAAAGATTTGCCCCGATAGCTCAGTTGGTAGAGCAGAGGATTGAAAATCCTCGTGTCCCTGGTTCAATTCCGGGTCGGGGCACCATTTAATGAAATGGTGCTTTTTTTACTAT
>JASMAS010000078.1 GCA_030754235.1 Litorilituus sp. | reverse complement strand
TATTTATTTTTGCAAATTGTGTTAAAAATACCTGCATAATTATATATTTATTTTTTAAGTCTTTATTAAAGTAGGGTCTGTTGAACTTTGGCGGTTAAATTTTGTTCGAGATAAAAGCGTTTTAATCGCGGCGAGTAGTGTGTAGCCTAGTCATTCTAAGTAAATACTACTCAACAAAGAGTTAAAGCGCTTTTAGCCGAATCCTTCGGACAGTGTTTGTTGGACATTTTTACGGCGTTATCGCTTTTTTATGTGAAACAACCAAATGACAAAAGCTCTACCTTGTATAAATACCCAACAAATCGCTGCAAAATCAAGCTCGAAAGATCAACAGACCCTAGTTAATCGATACGAAAAATAGCGCCTAATTATTTTTTTAACAGGGGCATCAGGGCTTTGGTTATTCTTTTGTCGATTTACTTTTTTGATAATAGCTCATTAAGCCTTTTGTGGAACTGTCGTGGTTTTGGCTAATTGTATTTTTAGTCAGTTCTCTTTGTATGTTATTGGCTAAACCTTTTCCTAGCTCTACACCCCATTGATCAAACGAACAAATTTGTAGAAGAATGCCTTGGGTAAAAATTTTGTGTTCATATAAAGCAATGAGGCTGCCCAGTGATCGTGGTGATATGCGTTTCATTAAAATAGTGTTAGTAGGCCTATTACCTTTATGTACTTTATGGGGGGCAACTTTATCAATATAGTCAGGTCTTCTGCCTTTGGCTTTTAAATCGGTACGTACTTGCTGCTCATCAACACCTTGCATTAACGCTTGAGTTTGGGCAAAAAAGTTTGCCATTAGGGTTTCGTGATGACCTTGCACAGGCGTTACACTTTCAACCGAACCTATAAAATCAGCAGGGACAATATTATTACTTTGGTGTAAGTATTGATAAAAAGCATGTTGGCCATTAATCCCTAACTCGCCCCAAATGGAAGGGACTGTTGGGTAGTTAATAGCTTCACCTTCCCAGTTTACTGACTTACCGTTACTTTCCATTTCAGCTTGCTGTAAATAGGCTGACAGCATATGAAGGGATTGATCATAGGGTAAAATAGCCTGTGACTGTGCGCCTAAAAAGGTACAATTCCAAAGGCTTAGCAGAGCAAGAATAACAGGTGCATTTTGCTCTAATGGTGATTCAACAAAATGTCTATCAATTTCGTGAGCACCTTCTAATAATTCAATAAAGCGATCAAAGCCGAGATCAATGGCAATGGGCAGCCCTATTGCTGACCACAGTGAAAATCGGCCGCCGACCCAGTCCCACATATCAAAAATATTTTCTGTTTTAATGCCAAATTCGGTAGCGTTTTTTTTATTCGAAGATACGGCAACAAAGTGTTTGGCAATAGAGGACTCATCAAAAGAAGAAGACACTAACCAATTCATTGCCGTTTTGGCATTGGTCATGGTTTCCGTCGTGGTAAAGGTTTTACTTGAAACAATAAATAGGGTTTTTTCGGGGTTGAGAGGTCTTAATACATTGGCAATTTGGGTGCCGTCAACATTAGAGACATAATGTACATTAACACTTTGATCACTATATTGTTTTAATGCTTCAGTGACCATTTGTGGCCCGAGGTTAGAGCCACCAACACCAATATTAACCACATCAGTAATACGTTTTCCCGAGTAACCTTTCCATAGTCCTTGGCGAATCTTGTCTGAAAAGCTTTTTATTTGATCTAATGCTTGTTGAACATCAGTGTTAATATTTTTATCATCAAGTATCATAGGTGATTGAGAGCGGTTACGCAGTGCAACGTGTAATACTGATCTATCTTCTGTGGTATTGATACGCTCGCCAGAGAACATCTTTTCACGCCAATCTTCAATGTTGCATTCTCGGGCTAAATCAAACAATTTAGTCATTGTTTGCTCACCGATTAAGTTTTTTGAATAATCGAGTAAAAATGGGGCAAGTTTTATTGAAAATTGCTCAAACCGTTGAGTGTTTTGTTTAAATAAATCACTCATGTGCTGTTGCTTCATCTCTTTTGCATGGGCGATGAGTGCTTGCCAACTGGCTAATGATGTTCTTGGTTGCATGATTTTTTTCCGATAATTAGGCACTATATTTAGTTTGCACAAGTTAAGACGCTGCGTGTTTTTTGAAAACGACTTCTGTTTTAACGGTTATCTATTCTGTTGTAAAGGCAGAAAGGTTTACTACCTAAGAACAATTTATAGCGCATTACGCCGATGTTAGTTTTCTATTTTGACCAGGGAATAAGCATTATCTTCAATACACACCTGTCTTTAAGCCTTTTAATGCTCGTTAAGTGATCAATCAATTAACGTTATTGCTATTATCTGTGGATGTTGATTTTATCTGTGATCTTTAATGTTTGTTTCTTGATTGGCGCGGGTTGTTAAGATCAGTAGCTACCATTTCAAGTAAGATGAAATTTAAAGATTAAAATTATAAATGAATTTTTTAATGGTGGACGATACTGGGCTTGAACCAGTGACCCCCGCCTTGTAAGGGCGGTGCTCTCCCAACTGAGCTAATCGTCCGTCTCTGTGGGGGCGTATTATAGGCAGATCCAAAAAGCTGTCAACAGAAAAGCTACTAAAAATGCTAATTATTTTTAAATAAGCGATTGTTTGATTTATTTTTACCCATTACGATGTTTTTGTCTTCAATTGTAGTGAATCAAAGCCACTTAATATGTTTATTAGGTCAAAGTAATCTTGTTAATAGATGAATTCAAGGTCACACAGTGATAAAATGCCGCCAATTTTAAAGAACCATTATTGACTCAGCAATAGACGGCAACGGCAATTTTTATTGCTGAGTTTTTTGATACAGAGATTTTTATGACTTTAACAACTCGTTTTGCTCCCAGTCCTACAGGTTATTTACACGTTGGTGGTGCTCGTACTGCCTTATATAGTTGGCTTTATGCTCAAAAAAATGGCGGTGATTTTATTCTTCGTATCGAAGATACTGACATAGAACGCTCTACTCAAGCCTCAGTAGATGCCATTATGGATGGTATGAGCTGGTTAAACCTTGAGTGGACTCATGGCCCATATTTTCAAACCGAGCGCTTTGATCGTTATAAGGAAGTGATCGCACAATTACTTGAGTCAGGTAATGCTTATCGTTGTTATAGCAGTGCTGAAGAAGTCGAGGCGATGCGTGAAGAAGCGAAAGCAAAAGGTGAAATTGAAAAATACAACGGTTTATGGCGCGATCGTAGCGACTACCCCGAAGATAAGCCCTATGTTATTCGTTTTAAAAATCCACTTGAAGGTGATGTTATTATTAAAGATATGGTTAAGGGGGACATTACTATTAGTAATGCGCAGCTTGATGATTTAATTATTGCCCGTACTGATGGAACGCCAACCTATAACCTTACCGTGGTTGTTGATGATTGGGATATGAAAGTTTCTCATGTGGTTCGTGGAGATGATCATATCTCAAATACACCAAAACAAATCAATATTCTTGCCGCATTAGGTGCAGATATCCCTGAATATGCTCATATTCCTATGATTTTAGGTGATGATGGTAAGCGTCTGTCCAAACGTCATGGTGCAGTCAGTGTGATGCAATACCGTGATGATGGTTATTTACCAGAAGCCTTACTTAACTACTTAGTGCGTTTAGGTTGGTCACACGGTGATAAAGAAATCTTTTCTCGTGAAGAAATGATTGAATTGTTTGATTTAAAAGATTGTAACCGCGCACCATCAGGTTTTAACACTGAAAAACTTATTTGGGTAAATCAGCATTATATGAAAACCCTTGCCCCTGAATATGTAGCAGAGCATTTAGCCTGGCACATGAAGGCACAAAATATTAATATCGGTAACGGCCCTGCACTTGCTGAGGTGGTTAAAGTACAAGCAGAACGTGTGAAAACGTTAAAAGAAATGGCAGAAATCTCAACATACTTCTACCAAGATTTTACTGAATTTGATACCAAAGCAGCGAAAAAGCACTTACGTGGTGTGGCTAAAGAGCCATTAGCACTTGTTAAAGCTAAGTTGGCAGAATTACCACAATGGTCAAGTGAAGCGATTCATGCTGCTATTAATGCTAGCGCTGAAGAGTTAGAAGTAGGCATGGGTAAAGTTGGTATGCCGTTGCGTGTTGCTGCAACAGGTGGTGGTAACTCACCGTCACTTGATGTGACTTTAGCCTTACTTGATAAAAGCAAAGTACTTGCTCGTATTGACCAAGCACTTGTGTTTGTTGAAGAGCGTATTGCGGCGAGTTAATTGTGACGAAGCAATCCCTTAAAATTAATTTGGAGAAATAAGTGCAGTTTAGTGATTTTGGCTTAGAAAGACGTTTAATGACTACGGTAGATCATTTAGGTTTTACCGAGCCTACTGAAATTCAGCAACAAGCCATACCGGCCGCGATGCAAGGGCATGATTTAATCGCATCATCTAAAACTGGTTCAGGAAAAACCTTAGCGTTTATCATTCCTGCATTGCAACGCTTAAGTAAAAATCGCGCTTTATCTAAGCGAGATCCACGCGTGGTTATTTTAACGCCAACGCGAGAACTTGCGAAACAAGTTTATGCGCAATTGCGCTTATTTACCTCAAACACTCAATTTAAAGCGGTATTAGTTTTAGGAGGGGAAAACTTTAATGATCAAGTTAAAGTGCTTGAAAAAGATCCGCACTTTATTGTTGCAACACCTGGTCGTTTGGCTGATCACTTAAGCCAAGGACACTTCTATTTAAATGGTTTAGAGCTATTAATATTAGATGAAGCCGACCGTATGTTGGATTTAGGTTTTGCTGAACAGCTCAGCCAAATTAATAAAGCGGCTGATCATAGAAAACGTCAAACACTATTATTTTCAGCAACTTTAGATCATGCGCAAGTAAATGATTTTGCAAAAGAGTTATTAAATAAACCAAAGCGTATTGCTATTGGTGGTGCTTTTACTGAACATCAAGATATCAACAAGCGCTTTTATTTAGCGGATAACCTTGATCATAAAGAAACATTATTACAACATTTTTTAAATACGGAAACGTATCAGCAAGCCATTATTTTCACCGCAACACGTAGTGATACAGAGCGTTTAGCTAGGCTACTTCTTGAACAAGATATCAATGCTGTTGCCTTAAGTGGTGAATTAAACCAAAGTCAGCGTAATCAAATTATGGATGGCTTTAGTAAAGGCCACCACAAAATATTAGTCACCACCGATTTAGCTTCACGTGGTTTAGATTTAGTGAATGTATCTTTAGTGATTAACTTTGATATGCCTAAGCATGCTGAAGAATTTATTCACCGTATTGGCCGTACAGGTCGAGCTGGCAGTAAGGGCGACGCTATCGCATTTGTTGGACCTAAAGATTGGTTAAGCTTTAAAAATGTTGAAGGCTTATTAGAGCAAACTATTCGCTTTGATTGTATTGATGGTTTAAAAGCGAAGTTTAAAGGATTAAAACCTAAAAAGCCTAAACAAAAACCAACTAAGCCTAACGCTGAAAAATTAGTGAAAGCTACACAGGCGACCAGTAAGAAAAGTACTAAAAAAATATTTCACTCTGCACAAGATGTTGGCGATATGCCTATTATTAAGCGTAAGAAGCCTTTATCAGCACAATACATAGAAGACACAGATTTAGATGAAGTGGAGTAATCACTTCATTATCTTGAGCTGTATGGCGGTATTAATCTCAATATTTCTTTAATGTTTTAGCTAAGAGTCATGCATAAGTTAAGCTTGGGCTAATTGATGCCTTAATGCCGACAAAATATACTGATGAACGGGTAGCGTTTTTTATTTATCCAAAGTTAGCTTTATTTGAAGATTGAAATACCCATAGATGGCATTTGGAACTTTATATAAGCGCACAGCGAAAACGGTTGAAAAGCTTTAATATTTTTTGAACACCCCCAACACCAATAAGCGCCCAAGACTCCATATTTATACAGAGATTAAAGCCGATTGGTTCGCTAGTAATGATGTTTGAGTGCAACATTACTAGCGACACCAATCATTTTTTATTTTACTTGGCTTGCTAAATACTCATCATAGCTTCCGGCAAAATCTGTATAACCATCTTGAGTTATTTCAATAATACGCGTTGCTATAGTGGATACAAACTCTCGGTCATGACTGACAAAAAATAACGTTCCTTCGTACTGTTCTAATGCCATATTTAATGATTCAATAGATTCCATATCCATGTGGTTGGTTGGCTCATCAAGCACAAGAATATTTGGTTTTTGCATCATTAATTTACCAAATAACATTCGACCTTTTTCACCACCAGAAAGCACACTGACTTTCTTTTTAATATCATCGGCAGAAAACAGTAAACGTCCTAAATATCCACGCACTGCTTGCTCGTCATCGGTTGGTTGGCGCCATTGACTCATCCACTCAAATAAGGTCATGTCGGTTTCAAATTCGTATTCATGATCTTGTGCGTAGTAACCAATATTAGTGTTTTCAGACCAAGTATATTCACCTGAACTGGGTTCATAGCCGACATCGTTCATTAAGGTACGTAATAAAGTAGTTTTACCAATGCCATTTTCACCAATAATGGCAACTCGCTCACCGACTTCCACAAGGGCTGAAATATTTTTAAGAATATGAGCATCATCAAAACTTTTGTTTAATTTATCTAAAACAAGTGCGTTTCGAAATAATTTCTTTTCTTGGTCAAACCTTATAAAAGGGTTAACACGACTTGAGACCTTAACTTCTTCTAGTTGAATTTTATCAATTTGTTTAGCACGTGATGTCGCTTGTTTTGCTTTGGATGCGTTAGCTGAGAAGCGCGCAACAAAGGCTTGTAATTCACCAATTTGGGCTTTTTTCTTGGCATTGTCGGCTAATAAACGTGCGCGTGCTTGTGTTGCTGCTAACATGTATTCGTCATAATTTCCTGGGAAAACACATAGTTCTCCATAATCTAAGTCAGCCATATGAGTACAAACACTGTTTAAAAAGTGTCTATCATGGGAGATGATAATCATGGTTGAATCGCGCTCATTTAACGTATCTTCAAGCCATTGAATAGTATGAATATCCAAGTTGTTGGTAGGCTCATCTAATAATAAAATATCGGGGTTTGAAAATAACGCTTGTGCTAATAATATACGTAATTTAAAGCCCGGGGCAATTTCACTCATTAAACCATAATGCTGCTCAACAGGAATACCAACACCAATGAGTAATTCACCCGCGCGGCTCTCGGCGCTATAGCCATCCATTTCAGCATATTCAGATTCTAAATCACCGACCTTCATACCATCTTCTTCACTCATTTCGGGTAAGGCATAGATACGATCTCTTTCTTCTTTAACCGTCCATAACTCAGAGTGACCCATGATAACAGTATCAATGACACTATAGCTTTCAAAAGCAAATTGATCTTGGCGTAATTTACCTAAACGCTCACCAGTATCTAAACTCACATTGCCTGAGGTTTGCTCTAAATCTCCCCCAAGTATTTTCATAAATGTTGATTTACCACAGCCATTAGCGCCGATTAAACCGTAACGATTACCGCCACCAAATTTTTGGGAAATGTTTTCGAACAATGGCTTAGCGCCAAATTGTTGTGTGATATTGTTTGCTGCAAGCATAAGTATTTATAACCATTAATGTACCGACTAAATATTGCGCGCGATTATACATGATGACAGGTTAATTTGATAACAAAGTTTGCGTGTAATGAAATCTCTGGTTTGATTATGAAAGGGGATTGGTTAACTAAGTACTTTAATACTCAATACCAAGCTAGTCATTGAACATGATTAAATAAAACATTTGTGTGCTGGTTTTCTCATAACACAAATGTTTTTATTGATGATCATAGTTAACTTAACGCTTATTTTTATGACGCTTCTTAAATTGATTATCACTAAATCGGGTTAAGCCTTTTTTACCTGAATTATTGTTGGAACATTTTTTGTTTTGCCCCGGACTGGTTTTATAACCTTGAGCATTATTTTTTCCTTGACGGTTATGTTGCGCTCGATTTTGTTCACTGCGTGTTTCTCTTGGTACTAGGCAGTTAGGCGCAGAGCCAATTAATTTATTTAAGCCCAATTTACTTAATGCTTGTCGAATTTCCGGCCAATTAAGTGG
Organism: Litorilituus sp.; assembly: GCA_030754235.1. Lineage (GTDB taxonomy): Bacteria > Pseudomonadota > Gammaproteobacteria > Enterobacterales > Alteromonadaceae > Colwellia. The sequence continues at coordinate 4,107 of JASMAS010000078.1, read as the reverse complement.
ATCATGGTAGCGCAATATCGCTTTATGTAAACGCCTTTGTATGGCACCTTTAGGGACAGGCACTGTGCCATCTTCTTTAGCTAAATTTTTACTGGTGATGTTACGCAATGAATTTAATTCAGTGTGATAAAGCGTAGTAGCATTAGCTAACGGCGAAGGATAAAAGTTTTGTACTTGATCTAACTTAAAGTTGTTTTCTTTTAGCCACAAGGCCAAGTTCACCATATCTCTATCAGTTGTACCAGGGTGTGCTGAAATAAAGTAAGGGATCAAATATTGTTTTTTGCCAGCAAGCTTTGAGTAATGATCAAACATCTCTTTAAACTTGTCATAGCTACCCATGCCGGGCTTCATCATATTATTGAGAGGCCCTTTCTCTGTATGTTCAGGGGCTATTTTTAAATACCCACCCACATGATGGCTGGCTAATTCTTTTACGTATTCAGGATCTTGTATCGCTAAATCATAGCGAACGCCTGAAGCAATAAGCACTTTTTTGATACCTTTTACTTTGCGTGCTTTTCTATACAACTCAATTGTTGGGGTATGATCTGTGTCTAAATGCCCACAGATAGTCGGCCAAACACACGATGGTTTTCTGCACGTTGCTTCGGCTTTTTCACTTTTACAATTAAGCTGATACATATTGGCGGTTGGGCCGCCTAAATCTGAAATAACACCGGTGAAGCCTGGTACTTTTACTTTAATATCTTCAATCTCAGCAATTATTGACTCGTGGGAGCGTGACTGAATAATACGACCCTCATGCTCAGTTATGCTGCAAAAAGTACATCCGCCAAAGCACCCTCTCATTATATTAATGGAAGTTTTTATCATATCATAGGCTGGTATCTTAGCTTTACCGTAACTAGGATGTGGAACGCGTTGATAAGGTAATCCAAATACGCCGTCCATTTCATCTTGTGAAAGCGGTTTTGCTGGAGGGTTCAACCAAATACTACGGGAACCGTGACTCTGAAATAATGGCTTAGCAGACGTTGGATTCACTTCTTGATGAAAAATTCGAGAAGCATGGGCGTACATCACCTTGTTGTCTTTAACTTGCTCAAATGTCGGTAAGTTAATGTAAGTATATTCCCAAGGTTTAGCTTTCTTAGCCCATGTTTTATTTTGGGTATAGGTGTCAGGATTTGCTTCTTCAAGGTTAACTACTTGAGCAACTTTAGTAACATCCTTTGATTCATCTTCACTCTTTATTGCTTGGGTGTCGCTATCGCTGCACGTATCTGGAGAGATCTCATCATAAGGGCTAGGAATAGGATCTATTTTTCCCGGTCTGTCTATATCTCGAGAGTCTATACCTTGCCAGCCTGGTAAAGGTTGGTTAGTTAAAAAAGCGCTACCACGGACATCGGTAATCGTTTTTGCTTCTTCGCCACGGGCAATACGGTGAGCTATCTCAATTAGTGGTCGCTCGGCATTTCCGTATACGAGCAAATCAGCTTTTGAGTCGAATAACACAGAGCGACGTACTTTATCAGACCAATAGTCGTAATGGGCAATGCGGCGCAGGCTTGCTTCAATACCGCCAATAACAACAGGAACACCTTTATAGGCTTCTTTACAACGTTGAGTATAAGCTGTTACCGCTCGATCTGGGCGCTTTCCACCTTCATCATTTGGCGTGTATGCGTCATCGTGGCGCATTCTACGTTCAGCCGTATAACGGTTGATCATTGAATCCATATTGCCAGCGGTTACACCAAAAAACAGATTTGGTTTACCAAGCTTCATGAAGGCATCTTTTGAATGCCAATCGGGTTGAGCAATAATGCCAACCCGAAAGCCTTGTGATTCAAGCATACGACCTATAATGGCCATGCCAAAACTGGGATGATCAACATAAGCATCACCGGTAACAATAATGATGTCGCAACTATCCCAACCTAAGGTATCCATTTCTGCACGAGACATAGGTAAAAAAGGTGCGCCACCATAACATTCAGCCCAATATTTAGGGTAATCGAATAGGGCTGTCATTTGTGCTTGGCTCATAATGTTACTCGGTTTAGCTTTAACTTTAATAAGTTTTTATATTACAGACTACTAAAAAGTAGGCGCGCGATTATAGCAAAAAACAGGAGACTTTTCTAAAGGAATTGAAGATAAGCTGTTTGTCTTGGGAGTTTTTAGTGGAGAGATTTTCTTACAAGTAAATTGTATACAATTTTCGCTACTTGTATTTACAACGCAATTTGCTTTTGCTCTAATCATGGCACAAAAATAATTTTATAAGAGATTACCGTAATGAAACTAAGCCTTATTAGTTGTGCAATTATTGCTTCTTTGGCTGTAACAGCCTGTGGTGAAAGTAAAAAAACAGCAGTAGAGCAAAACCAAGCAAAAGAAGTGCCTGCTCAGCAAGCCGTTTCAACTAAGCGTGCCAGTCAAAATTTAACAGCGCTATATCAACAGGCTTCACAAACTATTTTTAAGCAAAGAGCACCTGAAGCAACTATGTTTGGCCTATCAAGTGCTGATGTGGGTAAAGAGTTTGACATTGAGCTGGCTGATTTTAGTCCTGAAAATGAAGCTAAACTTCGCCAGCAGTTGGCAACGCTATCTCAACAAATTAGTGATTTTGATTTAACTTCTACCGACAGTAGTGATATTGATAACCAGCAAGTGATGGCAGGTATTAGCCAGTATTATGCGGGACATAAAGATTTTCCTATAGGTTATATTGATATGTGGATGGGGTTATCGCCATTTATTGTCAATCAAATTAATGGGCCACTCATTGATATTCCGCGAATCATGCAAAATGATCAACCAATCACTTCAGAGCAAGAAGCACTTAATTATATTGCTCGATTAGCAAAGTTTGATCGACTCATTGCCAGTATTGAAGAAAAGCTAGCCTATGATAGTGCACAAAACTGGTTACCGCCTAAAAGCACAGTTTCAGGGGCACTGCGCTATTTAAAGGGGTTTACCCGCTCTGAGCCTAACAAACATGTTTTTGTCACTAATTTTACGGATAAAATTGAAAAAATACGTTCATTATCCGCTGAGCAAAAGCAGCAATTAACAACCAAAGTAATTAAAGCGGTAGCTGATGTTGTTTATCCTGCATACCAATCAATTACCAAGGCTACAGAGCTTTTATCAACTAAAGCGCGCTCAGAAGCAGGTGTTTGGGCACAACCTAATGGCGAAGCTTATTATCAAGAAGCTATTAAACAGTTAGGAGATAGCTCATTAACTGCTGATGAAATTCATCAAGTCGGCTTAGATGAAGTTAAGCGTATCAGTGAAGAGATGAATACTATTTTAGTTAAAGAAGGGTATAGCAAAGGTAGTGTTGGCGCTCGCATGGCGGCATTAAATGAAGAGGAGCGTTTTTTATACGAAGACTCTCAAGCAGGGCGTGACGCGCTGTTAGCTGATCTTAATGGTTATATTGATGAAATAACTGAAAAAATGGCGCCCGTCTTTGAAACCAAACCCAGTTATCACGTTGAGGTTCGCTCATTTCCCGTTGAAATTCAAGACGGGGCTCCTGGTGGTCAATACAGCCCACCTGCTGTTGATGGTTCTAAACCGGGAATTTACTGGATTAATTTGCGTGATATGAAAGCCAATCCTAAATTTAGTTTAAAAACATTAACCTACCATGAAGCAAATCCTGGTCATCACTGGCAGGTGGCTTTAAATATGGATCAGGCATCATTGCCTTTTTTACGTAGAATCGCACCGTATAATGCCTATGTTGAAGGGTGGGCACTTTATGCTGAGAAGGTTGCTCAAGAACTTGGCCTTTATGATAATGACCCCTTTAGTGATTTAGGCCGTTTACAAGCAGAATTATTTCGCGCTGTTCGTTTAGTTGTTGATACGGGTATGCACTATAAACGTTGGACTAGAGAACAATCTATTACTTATATGAGCGAAATAACGGGCACTGCAGAGTCAGATGTTGTTGCTGAAATAGAGCGTTATATAACTTGGCCAGGTCAAGCATTAGGTTATAAGTTAGGCATGCTTAAAATATTAGCTTTACGCGAACAGGCTAAAACTGAACTAGGTGATAAATTTGATTTAAGTGCCTTTCACGATGTTGTGTTGTTGGGGGGCGCAGTGCCT
>JASMAS010000077.1 GCA_030754235.1 Litorilituus sp. | reverse complement strand
AGCATTAAAAGTAGAAGTTGCGCAAGTTAAAGCACAAGGCTATTCACTGGTTGAGCAAGAGTTAGAAATTGGCTTGACCTCTATTTCTGTGCCAGTACACAATCGAAGTGGAGAAGTGATTGCGGCCTTAAATGTCAGTACACATATGTCAAAAACCACTAGACAACAAATTTTATCGGTGATTTTGCCAGCGTTAATGGATTGTGCTAAAGCGGCTGAACGCCTTGGTCAAACCAGTTAAATATAATGGATACCACACCCAGCAAAAATTAAAATCAATAACGCGCCTCTAAGCAACTCAAGAGAATATTTTAACAGATTTTTTATTAAGTATTATCAGACTACCAAACTTAAGGAAATCCCCACAAAAGACCTTTAAACGCACAAAGCAGCTATTATTATTAGAGCAGGCCCCACCTTTTACATTCTTAATGTCAAGAATAACGAGCACTAGTATAATAGTCTATGGCGCTAATCGCCCCATACCGAGATAGTTCTAGCAGTCACTATTACCACAAAGTTACCATTTTCAATCATAAAACAGCTAACTCCCCCCCTTTCCCCATTAGAGCACTCTAAACAGCAGCTATTAGACACTTCGACGTATATTAATATAGAACCTACGATTGAACTTTAGTACATTTATTTGATGATTCAGTGGATATTTAAAAGTTTAACAATTGAGTGGCATATCAGAATAAAGCCCTAAACTTTATGGAACATCAATACAAACTTAAGATCGATGTCAGGAAAATAACTACCGAGTTCACTAATCATCTTGAGAATAATTAGCAACCAATAAGCAACCAATTAGCAACCAAACGAAAAAAGGCCGCTTCATCACGAATCGGCCTTTAAATATTTATTTGTATAAGTTTAGTGGTGCGGATGGGGGGACTTGAACCCCCACGACCTAAGTCATTAGCCCCTCAAGCTAACGCGTCTACCAATTCCGCCACATCCGCGCAATACTAAACTATACTATCTGTTTTTCTAAGTTGTTTTGCTAATGATGAGGTTAATTAGCTAACTTAATTTTTTGATGCTATAAAGCCTCAAGATGGCGCGCCTACCAGTTCCGCCACATCCGCATATAAATCTATTTTACTTATTTAGTATTGATCCAGCTTAGTTTGGTACGTCGCCATCATTGTTTGTCGTTGAAGTGTCTGTCGGTGGTACATCAACATTTTTACTCATTCCCGCTTTGGGTTCGGCACTTTCATCAGGAATGGCATCTGTAGCGATAGTTTGCTCACTTACTGGCGTACTTAAGTCATTCCATTCATCAATCGCTTTGGTACGATTGGCAGTTAAGTTACCTAAAACTAAACTTATTACAAAAAAGGCAACGGCTAAATATGTTGTCATTTTAGTTAAGAAATTTCCTGAACCACCAGAACCAAATACAGTTGCTGATGAACCGGCACCAAAAGATGCTCCCATATCGGCGCCTTTACCTTGCTGTATTAACACTAAACCGATAAGTGCTAATGCAATTAATACATAGGCTATAATTAAAACTTGATACAACATTTTACTTTCCTTTCGCTGCTAAGCAAATTACTTTAAATTGCTCAGCTTTTAAACTAGCTCCACCGATAAGACCACCATCTATATCAGCTTGTGCAAATAATTCTTCACAGTTTGACGCATTCACGCTGCCACCGTATAACAAAGGCACTTTATCCGCTACATTTTCATCAGCTTGCGCGATAAATTGACGGATAAACTGATGTGTTTCTTGTGCCATCTCACTTGATGCTGTTTTTCCTGTACCTATTGCCCAAACAGGCTCATATGCAATAACAACATCAACAAATTTTTCTATACCTACCTCGTCAATTACAGGTTGTAATTGTGAAGCTAATACCGTTTCAGTTTGCTCTGTAGCGCGCTCTAATTCGCTTTCACCAATACACAAAATAGGTGTTAAACCTGCATTTAATGCAACACTTACCTTATGTGCTATTTGCGTAGAGCTTTCTTTGAAATAACTTCTTCGCTCAGAGTGGCCTATAATAACAAATTCTACAGACAATTCCTGCAACATTTTTGTAGAAATTTCACCTGTATATGCTCCATTCTCATGCTCACTAACATTTTGGGCACCAACAGCAAAAGTAGGGCCTAACTTTTGTTCTTTGGTTTTGGCCACAAGTGCAGATAAATAAGGAGAACTCGGGCAAATTACTACATTAACATTATTTTGAAAATCAACCTCAGACAACGCATTGACCATAGTATTCACTAGGGTTAAGTCACCATTCATTTTCCAGTTAGCAGCAATAATTGAGCGTCTAGCCATTTATTAATCCTCTATCCATTTTTAGTACATAGCAGAATGAAGCCGCGAGATATTAACCAACATAAGAATAACTTACAAGTAATAAGTTAAAATAGGATGTTTAGAAGTTAAATATCTCGCCATTTTGTTGCTTATTTAGTCACAAGTAAGCAAAGCGTTGATTAACTTGCTAGTTTAACTGCTTGGGCAATGTCATTCGCAAGGCTGGTCACTTCATCGTGATCGGGGCCCTCTACCATGACACGTATTAATGGTTCAGTACCTGATTTTCTCAATAATACTCGACCTCGGCCTGTTAGCTGATGATTTACCTTGTCAACAGAAGCTTTAACACTGTCAGCGTTAATAGGGTCTGAATCACCATTGAAACGTACATTAACAAGTACTTGAGGTAGCATAGTCATACCTTGGCGCAATTCATGTAAAGATTTACCTTGTTGACAAACCGCGGTGAGTACATTCAGAGCAGCAATAATACCATCCCCTGTAGACGTGTGATTTAAGTTGATGATATGTCCAGAATTTTCAGCACCTAATTGCCAATTTTTCTCTCTAAGCAGTTCCATTACATACCTGTCACCCACATTACTTCGTGCAAAGGGGATATCTAGTTTTTTAAGGGCAAGTTCAAGCCCCATATTACTCATTAAAGTACCAACAACCCCCCCCTGTAATGTACCAGACATTAAGTCATTATCTGCAATAATATAGACTATCTCATCGCCATCTATGACATAGCCAGTATGATCAACCAACATTAATCTGTCGCCATCTCCATCTAATGCAACGCCTAAGTCGGCCTGATGTTCCACCACGGCTTCGCTAATCATTTGCATTGATGTTGCACCACAGCCATCGTTAATATTAGTACCATTAGGTGATGTACCCACTTCAATAACTTTTGCCCCTAACTCTCGAAAAACATTAGGAGCAATATGGTAGGTGGCGCCATGGGCACAATCAACAACAATAGTTAATCCCTGCAAGGTTAACTGATTTGGAAAGTTGCTTTTACAAAATTCAATATAACGACCCGCAGCATCATCAATGCGATTAGCCTTGCCTAGTTGTGCTGATTCAACACAGCCCATTGGCTTATCTAACTCAGCTTCAATGGCTAATTCTATTTCATCAGGTAGTTTTTGGCCGTCTTGTGAGAAAAACTTGATGCCATTATCATGGTAAGGGTTATGTGAAGCACTAATCACTATGCCAGCTTCAGCGCGAAATGTTTTGGTTAAATAGGCAATACCTGGAGTTGGCATTGGGCCTAACAAACCAATATCGATACCTGCAGCCGAAAAGCCTGCTTCAAGTGCTGATTCAAGCATGTAGCCTGAAATTCGCGTATCTTTACCAACTAATACTTTTTTGGTTCCCTGTGCAGCAAGTACTTTACCTGCGGCATAACCTAGTTTCATTACAAAGTCAGGTGAAATGGGGGGGGTTCCCACTAAACCACGCACACCATCAGTACCAAAATATTTACGAGAAGACATTTTTTATCCTTTAATTAACACTTTATTTTTACTCAGTGGTCAATAACTATTGACTAACAAGTGATATTTTTTCTTTATATTGTGCAACTGCTTTTAATATAGCTACAGCATCAACACTTTCTTGTACATCATGAACACGTATTATACTCGCCCCTTGCTGCACAGCAACAATTGCAGCAGTTAAACTACCGGCAAGACGTTGCTCTACATCACGGTTTAATAAATTACCTATCATAGATTTGCGAGATATACCTGCCAGCAAAGGTAAGTCTAATTGGTTAAAACGATTAAGATTAGCCAGCAAATGATAGTTATGCGCTAAGGTTTTACCAAAGCCAAAACCGGGATCTAAAATTAGCCGATTGCGCTCAATGCCAGCTTGTAGACAATCAGCGATACGTTGGTTAAAAAAGGTAATAATATCATCAATAACATTGCCATACTGTGGGTTTGTTTGCATAGTTCTTGGCATACCTTGCATATGCATTAAGCAAACTTCCACGTTACTATCTTTAACCGCTTCTATACAGCCTTTATTTTGCAGAGCTCGAACGTCATTGATCATATCAGCATTGTTTTCAATTGCTGCTTTCATAACATTGGCTTTACTGGTATCAATTGAAACATCAATATCAAAACGCGATTTTATCGCCCTTAATAACGGAATAACACGAGCAATTTCATCGTGCTCACTTACCTCGATCGCGCCGGGGCGTGTCGACTCGCCACCAATGTCAATAATATCAACACCATTAGCAATCATGCATTCAACTTGTGCTAAAGCATTATCAATGTCAGCAAACTTGCCACCATCAGAAAAAGAATCCGGGGTAACATTCACTATACCCATCACTTTTACTGGATTAGTGATTAAACAATCATTATTAGTTGTATTTAAAGACATAAAGTTAACTTAACAAAATCACCTAGCAATAGATAAAAGAAAGCCTCGGTGCAATTAAACATCGAGGCTTTTGCATTTAGCAAAATAACTTACTTAACCGGAGAATCATTTGGCTTAGATAAATCAGGCTTTATTTCATTAGATGTTTTATCATCTGCTTCTATATCGCTTACTTGTTCTTTATTAATTGAAGCACCACCTGTTGATGATGAGTCAGAACTTGAGCCATTACTGCTATTATCCCAATCAGAAGGATCTCTAACAGCTGTTCTTGCCATTAAATCATCGATTTGTAGCGCATCAATGGTTTCGTATTTCATCAAAGCATCTTTCATGGCATGTAAAATATCCATATTATCTCGGATCATTTTCTCTGCACGTTGGTAGTTTCTTTGCACAACAGCTTTAATTTCTTCATCGATGGCATTTGCTGTGTCATCTGACATATGTAAGGATTTAGCTGAGGTACGGCCTAAGAACACTTCACCTTCTTCTTCAGCAAAGAGCATTGGCCCCATTTTCTCTGACAAACCCCATTGCGTTACCATTTTACGCGCTATATTCGTAGCACGTTCTATATCGTTTGAAGCACCCGTTGAGACTTTATCGCTACCATAAATGACTTCTTCAGCAATACGACCACCATACAAAGAAGAAATATTACTTTCTAAGTGTTGCTTAGAGTGACTAAATCTATCTTGCTCTGGTAAGTACATGGTTACACCCAGTGCGCGACCACGAGGAATAATACTGACCTTATAAACGGGATCGTGATCGGGCACTAAACGACCAATTATAGCGTGGCCTGCTTCATGGTATGCGGTCATTTCCTTCTCAGACTCACTCATTACCATAGACTTACGCTCTGAGCCCATCATGATTTTATCTTTTGCTTTATCAAATTCAGCCATGCCCACTAAACGACGTGACGTTCGCGCAGCAAACAAAGCAGCTTCATTAACTAAATTAGCTAAATCAGCGCCTGAAAAACCTGGCGTACCACGAGCAATAACAGAGGCCTTAACATCATCAGCTAGTGGCACTTTACGCATATGAACTTTTAAAATTTGTTCTCTACCACGAATATCAGGCAACCCTACGGTCACTTGTCGGTCAAAACGACCTGGACGTAGTAACGCAGGATCTAATACATCGGGACGGTTAGTTGCCGCAATAACAATAACGCCTTCGTTACCTTCAAAGCCATCCATCTCAACTAACATTTGGTTCAACGTTTGTTCACGTTCATCGTGACCACCACCAAGACCTGCACCACGTTGACGTCCTACCGCATCAATTTCATCGATAAAGATAATACAAGGTGCTGATTTTTTTGCTTGTTCAAACATATCACGTACACGTGAAGCACCTACACCGACGAACATTTCTACAAAATCTGAGCCTGAAATGCTAAAAAAGGGTACTTTTGCTTCACCAGCTATCGCTTTAGCTAACAAGGTTTTACCTGTACCTGGCTGACCAACTAATAGAATACCTGATGGAATACGACCACCTAGTTTTTGGAACTTGCTTGGCTCTCTTAAATAATCAACAAGTTCAGCAACTTCTTCTTTCGCTTCATCACAGCCTGCAACATCGGCAAAAGTGGTTTTAATTTGATCTTCGCTTAACTGACGTGCTTTTGATTTACCAAAAGACATAGCGCCTTTACCGCCGCCGCCTTGCATTTGGCGCATGAAGAAAATCCATACACCAATTAATAAAATCATTGGGAACCAAGAAACAAAAATAGTGGTTAAAAAACTAGTTTCTTCAGGTAATTTACCTTTGGCGCGCACACCTTGCTTAACTAAATCATTAATCAAGTCGCGATCATAACCACCGGGAATAGTTGTTGTGTATGTTTCACCACTACGTTTTTCGCCGGTGATAACGCCATTTCTATCTACATTGGCATCACGAATCTGCCCCTGACGAACATCGGTAATAAAACGTGTATAGTCCATTTGCTGATCATCAGCTGTATTCGGGGAGAAACTCTGAAATACAGACATTAAAACAACAGCTATCACTAACCATAAAATAAGATTTTTTGCCATATCGCTCAACTTAATAACCTCTTGGGGTTTGAAACATATTTTAAAATAAAACTACAGATAAGATATTGTGGCTAATTTACTACAATTCAAGCGCAGTAGCCATTTAACTTTAGTCGCTATTTACAACTCGTAACAACTTACCTGTTACAACAAGTATAACGCAATAAAAAGTTTACCCTGTAAACCCGGTAGCAACCAAATAAACTTCTCGTGATCTGGCACGAGAAGATTCTGGCTTACGCGTTTTAACCTTTTTAAAAACGGCACGGGTTGCTTTCATAAAGTCCTCAAAACCAGCTCCTTGAAAAACTTTTACCACAAAAGCTCCATGAGGTTTTAACACTTGATGACACATGTCTAGAGCCAACTCAACTAAATACATACTCCGGGCTGAATCGGCACTTTCATTACCTGTCATATTCGCTGCCATATCAGACATGACAACATCAATATTTTTTCCATTTATACGAGTTAATAAGGCATCAAGAACCGCTTCTTCACGAAAATCCCCTTGCAAAAAATCAACCCCAGCGATGGCATCCATGGATAAAATATCACACGCAACGACTTGGCCTGTATCACCAACAGCTTTAACGGCATATTCAGACCAGCCACCAGGAGCGGCACCTAAATCGACCACCTTCATACCCGGTTTAATCAACTTATCTTTATTATTAATTTCTTCTATTTTGAACACAGCACGAGAGCGTAATCCTAACTTTTGTGCTTTTTTAACATATTCATCTTCAAAATGTTCATCTAACCAGCGTTGAGAGCTAGTGGTATGCTTTTTTTTGGCCATGGGCTTTGATCAGTTTTTTTGACTATTTATAGATATTAACAGTTAGATAAGGGTAAAATACCCTTAATTCAAGTTAACCTATATCGAAAAATTCAAATGAACTTAAATAAAAAGCAAATTCAACACCTAAAAGGTGTTGCTCACCCGCTAAAACCTGTTGTTTTACTCGGAAATAATGGCCTAACAGAAGCCGTAATAGCAGAAATAGACTATGCATTAAATCATCATGAGCTGATTAAAGTAAAAATCCCCACAGATGATAGAGAAACAAAAAGCTTAATCGTTGATGCCATTTGCCGTGAAACCAATGCCATCAAAGTACAAGTAATTGGTAAAACATTAATTATTTACCGTGAAAGCGAAGAGAAAAAAATTCGCATTCCTAAGTTATAAATAGCAAAGTTTTAATATTAAAAGTGTATTGTAGGTTGAGGTGTCTCTATTATGTTATGAGAAGTATCAACCTACACAACTTTCAACGATATTTTTTCGCAATAATTAACCTAAAAAAACAAAACAACTGCAATATAATCAAGTTCATTCATTTTTAAGGACAAAATATATGGCTTCCAATCCCACAAATAAACTGCTTACATTTCTTCTAACCACTGCTTTCTCACTTACCTTATCGCTAACAACCTCAGCATCTGACTTAAAAGCACTTAATAAAAAGTTTATTACCTCATATAAATCCTATCAAGAAGCGGTGAAAACCAATAGTGAGGAGCAACTTTCCTATGCTTTAAAGGCTTATCAACTGGGTAAACAAGTTTATGGTGAAGATGATATTAACACGGCAAATCTTGCCTTTAATTTAGCTGAACAATATATCTATAGCAAACATGACGATAGAAAAGAAAAGGCTAAAAAATTGCTTCATAACTGCGCTGCAAACTTTTAAAAAAAAATATGGAAAGGAAGCCATAGAGCTAGTTGAGATTTATCTTGCTCTTGGTAAATCAACATTTGGTGAAAATACAAGAAAAGGGATACGCTATTACAGCCAAGCTCTAGATATTGCGAGTGAAAACAAAGAAAAACATCCATTTTATAATGCCCAAACGCAGTTAGATGTAGGTATTCAGATGCTAAGACTTAATTTAACGGAAAGTCGAAGTATTTTAAAGGCACAAACTTTTTTTGCTGAAAACTTACCTAAAAATGATAAACGCGTAGTGCGTGCTAACTTTTATGCTGGTAAATATCACTTAGCCAGAAAAAACTACAAGAGTGCCATTGAAAGTTTTGAACTTAACTTACCCGTATTTTACGCACTTGAAGGACCAACTCATCCATTGGCTTTAAATACCCATGCTTTTTTAATTAATGCTCATGAAAATAAAGGCAATAGTGAAGAAGCAACAAAACACTGTATTGCCATTGGTTCGATGGCGCCTTGGAATGATAATCAAGAGCAAAGACCTTTGTTTAGAGTTGAGCCTAAATACCCTTCATCCTATGCTCGTAGAGGAAAGTCTGGCTGGGTGAAAGTTGGTTTTACCATATCAGATACTGGTACCGTAAAAAATGCTGAAATCATTGAGTCTGAGGGCGGCGATAGTTTTAAAAGGTCGACATTAACTGCACTAGAAAAGTGGCGCTACGCGCCAAAATTTGAAAATGGCCAACCGATTGAAGCATATTCTACAGTACAGTTAGACTTTGAGATGCTCTAGCTTTTTGTAATAAAAGAAAAGCCAGTCACTTTAAGTTCAAGTTACTGGCTTTTTTATGAATTTTATACTGTTAGTAACCGAGGATTAGCACTTGATCATTACTTGGAGATTTTAGCCCAAGTATCACGTAGCCCTACGGTACGGTTAAACACTAAAGTATCACCATGATCATGGTTATCTAAGCAGAAGT
>JASMAS010000076.1 GCA_030754235.1 Litorilituus sp. | reverse complement strand
CTTGTATAAATAACCAATAATTTACTGCAAAAACAACCTGACATGACCCAAAGCTCCTAAGCCCTATCTACTGACATTTGTTAAATTACAATAGCTTTCGTAATTCCTTGTTATCATCCTTTGTTTCATTGCTAAGATCATCTATACTCTACACAAATATCAATCTTGTGTATTTTCACTATTCATAGTGGTAATACCAGTAAGCATAAGCAGCAGATTTAAATGAGCCAAAACAAACGTCCTTTATATATTCCTTACGCAGGGCCTACATTACTAGAAACTCCTTTACTTAATAAAGGCAGTGCTTTTGATAAGCACGAGCGTATTCACTTTAATCTAACCGGTTTGTTGCCACCTCGCTTTGAAACTATCGATGAACAAGTAGAGCGCGCTTATCGTCAGTACAGTTCTTTTCATAATAATATTAACAAGCATATTTACCTAAGAGCTATTCATGACAACAATGAAACGCTGTTCTTTAAGCTAGTGCAAAGTCACTTAGTAGAGATGATGCCGATCATTTATACGCCAACGGTAGGTGATGCTTGTGAGCAGTTTTCCGATATTTATCGCAGCTCTCGTGGCTTGTTTATTTCCTATGAAGACAGATATCAAATTGATGATATTTTGCGTAATGCGACGAAAAATAAAGTCAAAGTGATTGTTGTTACCGACGGTGAACGTATTCTTGGTTTAGGTGATCAAGGCATTGGTGGTATGGGGATCCCAATTGGTAAGTTGTCATTATATACAGCCTGTGGCGGTATAAGCCCTGCTTATACTCTACCTGTTATGCTTGATGTCGGTACTAATAATCAAAAATTACTCGATGATCCTATGTATATGGGCGTGCGTCATAAACGTATCGGTCAAGCTGAGTATGATGAGTTTCTGGAGTTGTTTATCTGTGCGGTAAAACGTCGTTGGCCTCACGTTATGTTGCAATTTGAAGACTTTGCTCAACCCAATGCTATGCCGCTATTAACACGTTATCGTGATCAAATATGTTGTTTTAACGATGATATTCAAGGTACGGCATCTGTGACGGTTGGTACTTTATTGGCCGCTTGTCGTAGCAAGGGGGTGAAACTCTCGCAATTAAAAGTGGCTTTTGTTGGGGCAGGTTCCGCAGGTTGCGGTATTGCCGAGCAAATCATTACCCAAATGAGCAGCGAAGGCATCTCACCATTACAAGCACGTGCTCAAATTTTTATGGTAGACCGTTTTGGACTATTGACGCAAGGTATGGAAGATTTAAGAGACTTCCAACAAAAATTAGTACAAAGCAAACTGTCCATAAAGCCATGGAAAATTGAGGGTGAATATGCCTCATTAATAGAAGTAATGCACGGTGCCCAACCCGATGTGCTTATTGGTGTTTCAGGTCAAGCAGGCTTATTTAGTGAACCAGTGATCAAAGCGATGAACGCATATTGCGATAAACCGATTATTTTTCCATTAAGTAATCCATCTAGGCAGGTAGAGGCAACCCCAACGCAAGTGATTAATTGGACAGAGGGAAAAGCAATTATTGCTACGGGAAGCCCCTTTGAGGCGGTTGAGTATCAGGCGAAAATATTTCCGGTAGCCCAATGTAATAATAGTTATATTTTTCCAGGTATTGGGCTTGGTGTAGTCTCTGCAAATATCAACCGTATTACCGATAAAATGTTACAAGTTGCTAGTGAAACACTTGCTGCTTCTTCGCCCCTGGCTAATACTGGAAAAGGGGAGTTATTACCACCGTTAACGTCCATTACTCAGCTAAGTAAAGATATTGCCTTTGCAATTGCAAAAGTTGCCTTTGAAGAAAAGCTTGCCTTAGCTTTACCAGATGAAGAACTAAAAGCAAAAATTGAAAGAAATTTCTGGCAAGCACAATATCGCCAATATAGACGCATAAGTATATAAGTCTATTTCAGGTGCTATAGTGACTTCCTCGGTAATAATTGAACTTATTTAACTAAAAATTTAAAAAGAGTAGTTATTATGATAAAAGCTAAAAAATCATCTGATGAAATTCTTAGCCAAGACGATATTGATAGCTTGTTGCGTATTAATGAATTTATCGAGCCTGATGATGAACATTCTTTGGTGGCAGAGCTAAAGCAAGCCATTTTAGACTCAGGTAAATTAGAGCTTTATCAGTGGGAATCTTTAAGAGAACACCTACATGAAATAGAAACATTAATTCCACATATTGATTTAATTATTAAACTTAAAAAAGAAACTTAGCCTTTTCAATAACCTAATCAAAAATAAAATCGGTAACCTGTAAAGTGAAGGATAGTATTAGTCTTTTGCTTTTTATTGGTCTATAATCGCGCCCAAATTTTGTACCGTAATTTATTAAATACATTAGGGTACAAGTTACCGGATTAATTAACTTTAAATATTTGTTTTATAAAAGAGGGCTTATCATGGCTATCGAACGTACTTTTTCTATCGTAAAACCTGATGCAGTAGCAAAAAATGTTATTGGTCAAATTTACAACCGCTTTGAAACAGCGGGTCTTAAAATCATTGCTTCTAAAATGGTTCACTTGAGCAAAGACAAAGCAGAAGGTTTCTACGCTGAGCACAGCGAGCGTCCTTTCTTTGGTGCTTTAGTTGAATTCATGACGTCAGGTCCGGTAATGGTTCAAGTGCTAGAAGGCGAAAACGCGGTCCTTAAAAACCGTGAAATCATGGGAGCTACTAACCCAGCTGAAGCATTAGCAGGCACATTACGTGCAGATTATGCTAATTCAATTGATGAAAATGCTGTTCACGGCAGTGATGCTTTAGAATCAGCTGCACGTGAAATTGCATACTTCTTCTCAGACGAAGAGGTTTGCGCACGTACTCGTTAATATTACTTAATCATTGCTGATTTGCGTGATATTTGTGTCACAAGTGCTTATGTACTCAAATATACTCTGCGCTAGCTGTTCAATTTTGAATAAATTAGCTTGTTGTTAATTCAATATTAATTGAAGTAAAGATAAAGGATTTTGCTGATTAGTCAGTAAAATCCTTTTGTGTTTTTATCTTTATAGTAAAATTGCGAACTTCGCTTAAAAAGCGTACAATTCGCGCCCTCGTTTTAAGTTCCTATTAGTTGTTGAGAGTTAGTTATATGAGCGACATTGCCGTTAAAGAATTTCCCCCAGAAGTCGCCAAAGGCCGCGCTAAAATAAATTTGTTAAATTTTGATCACCAAGGTATGCGAGAATATTTTGCTGAAATAGGCGAAAAGCCTTTTAGGGCAGATCAAATAATGAAATGGATTTATCATTTTGGTTACTCTGATTTTGAGCAAATGACTAATATTAACAAAAATCTTAGGGAAAAATTGCAGCGCAACTGTGAAATCAAAGCCCCTGCAATCTCTCAAAAGCAAGTATCAAGTGACGGTACTATTAAATATGCTTTGGTACTAGAAGGAGGGCAAGAAGTAGAGACGGTGTGGATCCCTGAAAATGATCGTGCAACCTTATGTGTTTCTTCACAAGTCGGTTGTGCCTTAGAATGTACTTTTTGTTCAACTGCGCAACAAGGTTTTAACCGTAATTTATCTATGGCTGAAATTATTGGACAAGTCTGGCGTGTAGCTAATGATATTGGTGCTACCCGTATTACAGGTAAACGCCCTATTACTAATATTGTGATGATGGGGATGGGTGAGCCGCTATTAAATATGAAAAACTTGATCCCAGCATTAGATACTATGTTAAATGATTTAGGTTACGGCTTATCAAAGCGTAGAGTAACGGTGAGCACTTCAGGTGTTGTACCTGCATTAGATATGCTCAAAGAAAAAATTGATTGTGCTTTGGCTATTTCAGTGCATGCGCCAGACAATGCCTTGCGTGATGAACTCGTACCAATTAATAAAAAATATCCACTTGAAGAGTTTTTATCAGCTGCAGGTCGTTATGTAGCAGGCTCAAAAGCGAATAAGCAAGCGACCATCGAATATGTGATGTTAGATCACGTTAATGACTCAACTGAGCAAGCGCATGCGTTAGCTCATGCATTAAAAGACTTACCCAGTAAAATAAACTTAATTCCTTTCAACCCATATCCTGGCTCACCATACAAGCGTCCTAGCAATTCACGCATTGACCGTTTTGACAAAGTATTACAAAGTTACGGTCTAACAGTGATAACACGTCGAACTCGCGGCGAGGACATTGATGCCGCCTGTGGTCAACTTGCAGGGGATGTTTTAGATAGAACTAAACGCACTCAAATGTTGTCAGATAACCAATCAGTAATTGATAGCAAAAAAAAACACGTGAAAACTGATGGGATTTCAGTAAAAATGATCTGAAATAACAATATGGATTGTGCATAATTATCGAGTGCAAATTTGGAGATAGCTTTTGGTTAATCATTGGTTTAACAGCATACTCGTCATAGCTTTATCTTGTACTCTCTGTGCTTGCGTGACGCAGAACTTTGTAAATGGCGATACTCCGGTTGTTCAAAACCAGGCCAATAGAAACGATATGGCAGCAACGCGTATTTCATTAGGGCTTGGTTATTTAAAAATGGGCAATATGCCACAAGCTAAGCAAAATTTAGAGAAAGCAAAAAAATTCGCTCCAGAAATGGTGCAAGTATATACTGCCTTTGCTCATTATTATGAAACAGTGGGTGAGCATAAATTAACCACTAATTCTTATGAAAAGGCGTTAAGGTTGAAAAGTGATGATGCAGACACATTAAATAATTACGGTGTATATCTGTGTCGACAAAATGAAATTAATGCGGCAGAGCGCCAACTTTTAAAAGCGATAGCGGTACCCACTTATTTACTTGTTGCTAAAAGTTACGAAAACTTAGCCTCATGCTTTTTAAAAGTAGATGAGTTTATTAAAGCTGAAGGGTATTTGGACAAAGCCATTTTACATAGTCCAAGTAGTGCCTCAATGCTCTTTCAAATGGTTCGTTTGCAATATGCTATGGGAGAATACCAGCAAGCGGAGGTTTTTGAACAACGTTTTGAAAAAGTAACTCGTCGTTTCACGCCGCAATCATTAGCACTTGCTTATAAGCTATATATCAAGCTTGGTCAAAAAAGAAAAGCAAAAAATTACGCGACTATGCTAGTTAATATGTACCCACAGTCATGGGAAGCTACACAATATTTATTAAACGAGCTTAAAGTAATTGATGCGGACGACTTGGCAAAAAGGTTTCAGTTAACCCAAGATAAAAGACAAGATGAAAAACCTAAGAAGCGTGTTGTTAAACTATCGCCTAAGAAACAAATACCAGAGCACCTCATAACTGAATTAGAGGCCAAGCCAAGCAAAAAAACAAGAAAAGTAGCTCAAGAATCAGTAAAAAATACGCGAAGAACACCCAAAACTCATATTGTTACCGGTGGAGATACTTTATTGAATATTTCAGAACAATATAATGTTAAAATTAAGGCATTACGCCGTTGGAATAAACTTTCCAAGAAAAAGAAGATACGTGTAAACGATAAATTATTTATTGAGAATCCTGCTTTGGTAACAAAAATTAATGACTAAAGATGTACTATCGACTGCTAACAGCAGTAAACAAATTGATGAACTTGGCGAAGATATAATTGTTGTCGGCCCGGGACAAATATTAAGTGAAGCGAGAAAAAAAATATCATTAACACAGCAACAAGTGGCCGATAGACTTAATTTTAGATTAAATCTTGTTACAGATATCGAAAAGGATATTTTTGACCATTCGCTACCCGCTACCTTTAATCGCGGTTATTTACGAAATTATGCCAAATTGGTTACTGTGGATATTGACGAAGTCATAGCTGCTTATGATTTATTAGGGGTTGCAAAAACACAGCGCAGTGAAATGCAGAGCTTTTCAAACTTAACAGAAAAGCAAGCTGAGCATAGTCGATTAATGTGGCTTAGTTATTTCATCGCCGCTATTTTGTTGGGTCTTATGGTGGTGTGGTGGTTCCAACAATCGGCAGAAGATGAACCTGTGATTCGTGTTGCCAATGAAAGTGATGTAACAAAGACTATCGTTACTGAACCGGCTAAAATGAGTATAGCGAAAAACAGCCTTGATGGTGAAAAGGCGAAGGGCAAGAAAATTCAAAGGGTTGAAAACGTGATGCCAGGCCTGACCAATAAGGTAAACTCTGCAACCACCTTTGTTGAATCAAGTGTCCAAGTTAAACAGCAAAAAAGTCAGCCTGATGAAGCCAGCATTAGTAGCGCTGTGTTTACTTTTTCCGGTGATTGTTGGGTAAATATTTATGATGCCACAGGAGAACGAATCGCTTGGGGTGTTAAAAAGTCTGGTTATGTCATGACCATTTCAGGTAAGGCTCCTTTCAAAGTGACCCTAGGGAAGCCGGAATTAGCTGCAATTGTTTTTAATGGTCAGACAATTAATATGTCGCCATTTAATGTTGGTAATATTGCCAAGTTTACTTTGCCTCTCACCTTGGATTAATTACTTAGGTGAAGAATTAAATTCTGATTATTAGTAAAGAAAAGTTATGTTTAAAGAATCTCCTATTATTCGTCGTAAATCTCGCCAAATTATGGTGGGTAATGTGCCTGTTGGCGGTGATGCGCCAATTACGGTTCAATCGATGACTAACACTGAAACGACCGATGTGGCGGCAACAGTCGCGCAAATAAAAGCTTTAGAAGCGGTGGGCGCGGATATTGTTCGTGTTAGTGTGCCAACCATGGATGCTGCGCAAGCATTTCGTCAAATCAAGCAACAAGTGAGTGTGCCGTTAGTCACTGATATTCATTTTGATTATCGAATTGCCCTTAAAGTAGCAGAATATGGCGCCGACTGTTTACGCATTAATCCGGGTAATATTGGCCGTGAAGATAGGGTAAGAAGTGTGGTTGAGTGTGCACGAGATAAAAATATACCTATTCGTATCGGTGTTAATGGAGGCTCGCTAGAAAAAGACATTCAAGAAAAATATACAGAGCCAACCCCTGAAGCTTTATTAGAGTCTGCTATGCGTCATGTTGATATCCTTGATAGGCTAAATTTTGATCAATTTAAAGTCAGCGTTAAAGCCTCAGATGTCTTTCTTGCTGTTGAGTCTTATCGATTATTAGCAAAACAAATTGATAATCCATTGCATCTTGGTATTACCGAAGCGGGTGGTTTACGCTCTGGCGCTGTTAAATCTTCCGTTGGACTAGGCTTGCTTTTATCTCAAGGCATTGGCGATACTTTGCGCGTTTCATTGGCTGCTGATCCAGTAGAAGAAATTAAAGTGGGTTTTGATATTTTAAAATCGTTAAAACTGCGTAGCCGAGGCATTAACTTAATTGCTTGTCCAAGTTGCTCAAGACAGGAGTTTGATGTTGTTGCCACCGTAAATGCTCTAGAGCAGCGTATCGAAGATATTATGACGCCAATGGATGTCTCAATTATTGGCTGTATCGTTAATGGTCCAGGCGAAGCGATGGTGTCAGACTTAGGTTTAACAGGTGGTAATAAAAAAAGTGGCTACTATCTAGACGGTATCCGCCAAAAAGAGCGTTTTGATAATACAGATTTAGTTGATCAGCTTGAGCAGCGCATTCGAAATAAAGCCAGAATGTTAGATGAATCAAATCAAATTGCGGTAAAAAAAATAGATGACTAACTCTGTTTGTTTATTGTGCTTGTTTATTAGGTAACGTTTATTAGGTACAATGCGCGCTACAAAAAAAATTATCAGTGTTTGCTGTAGATGAAAACACCTTTACACGCTATTTCAAATTAAAAGAGAATAACTAAGTGTCAAAGAATAAGACATTACAAGCCATTCGAGGTATGAATGATTGCTTGCCAAGCGAAACCAATATTTGGCAAATGGTAGAATCGGTGTTACGCCGAGTGGCCAGTAATTATGGTTTTGCAGAAATTCGTATGCCAATTGTTGAGTCGACAGCGTTATTCAAACGCTCAATTGGCGAAGTCACTGACATTGTTGAAAAAGAAATGTACACCTTTGATGATCGCAATGGTGACAGCTTAACATTGCGACCAGAAGGCACGGCAAGTTGTGTACGTGCAGGTAATCAACACGGATTACTTTATAACCAAGAGCAGCGTTTGTGGTATATGGGGCCGATGTTTCGCCATGAAAGACCACAAAAAGGTCGCTATCGTCAATTCCACCAATTTGGTCTAGAGGCCTTTGGTATAGATACCCCTGATATTGATGCAGAAGTTATTTTACTCACTTCTCGTTTATGGAAGGAACTTGGCATCAATGAATTTGTCACACTAGAGTTGAACTCGTTAGGTAGCAATGAAGAACGTGCCAATTACCGAGAAGCGTTAGTGGCATATTTAACGGAACGTGAAGCATTATTAGATGAAGATGCTAAGCGTCGTATGCATACTAACCCGTTGCGGGTATTAGATAGTAAAAATCCACAAGTACAAGAGGCACTTGTGGATGCACCAAAGCTATCAGACTACTTTGGTGAAGACACCAAAGCACATTTTGCTAGCCTTTGTCAGCGATTAGATGCATTTGGTGTTAATTACGTCTTAAATGAACGCTTAGTACGTGGCTTAGATTATTATAATCGCACAGTGTTTGAATGGGTAACTAGCAGTTTGGGCGCTCAAGGCACTATTTGTGCAGGCGGTCGTTACGATGGTTTAGTTGAGCAACTTGGTGGTAAAGCAACTCCCGGTTTTGGTTTTGCATTAGGTATTGAACGTTTGATCTTGATGCTAACTAGCCTAGAAAAAGTGACTAATGTGCGCCCTCAAGTCGATGCCTATATTGTCATTTTAGGTGATGCAGCACAAATTGCGGCTAATCAGTTAGCGGAGCAGTGGCGTGATCAAGTGCCTGATATTCGCTTGCAATGTCACTGTGGTGGCGGCAACATGAAGAAACAATTAAAGCGCGCGGATAAATCTAATGCGCAAATTGCGTTAATACTAGGTGATAACGAAATAGCCGAGCAAAAAGTCATGGTTAAGTATTTACGTGGTCAACAAGCACAACAAAATCTGGCATTTGAACAAATACCAGATTTATTAATGACATTAATTTAAGACGTATAGTCGAAGGTGAAGAAGTGGAAATTTATCAAACAGAAGAACAACAAGTAGAAGCAATTAAAGGTTATTGGCAAGAAAACGGTAATATGATTATTGCTGGTGTCGTACTTGGTTTTGCTGGCTTTATCGGCTTTAATTTTTATAAAGAAAATCAGTTGGAAAACGAATTGTCAATTGCTGATAGTTATCAA
Organism: Litorilituus sp.; assembly: GCA_030754235.1. Classification (GTDB taxonomy): domain Bacteria; phylum Pseudomonadota; class Gammaproteobacteria; order Enterobacterales; family Alteromonadaceae; genus Colwellia. The sequence continues at coordinate 122,328 of JASMAS010000076.1, read as the reverse complement.
GCATTAGTTGAGAGTGCGACTGAAGATAAAGGCGCTTTTAATAAAAATGCCCAAGCATTTATTAATGAAAATTCAGAAACAAGTTATGCATCTCTTACTGCACTAGCCTTAGCAAAAGAAGCGGCTAGCAGTAAAAATTGGGCAGAAGTACAAGCTCAACTGAGCGCAGCAATTGCAAGCGCTCCGAGTGACGGCATTAAAGGTATTGCTAGCTTGCGCCTTGCTCGTATTCAAATACAACAAGCACAGTATGAACAAGCATTAGCAACTTTAGCAAAACCTTTACCTGAGTCGTTCACCGCTGCAATAGAAGAAACCAAAGGTGATACCTATTTACTACAAGGTAAAAAAGAGTTGGCACGTACTGCATACCAAGCAGCCATTGCGGCAAACGGGTTATCGAGTAGTCCAAATTTGCAAATGAAACTAGATGATTTAGCAACCGCAGTTAATTTACCTGCAACAGCACTCATTGAAGAAGCAGCTAAGTAAGGTTATTGAATGGCATTTTATAAGCAAAAATCAGCTCTTATCTTGGCAAAAAAACATCACAAATTATTGGCTGTTTTTTTACTTTCAGGTGTCTTGTTTAGCTGTTCTTCTACCGATGACGAAGTAGATGATGTAGAGCTCGTTGCTGAATTAACACAAGTAGACTCACAGTTTGAGGCTAAAGTACTTTGGCAAGAAAATGTTGGTGATGGTAGTGAAGATTACTTTTCTAGACTAAAACCTGTTTCGGCTTACGGTAATATTTATAGTGCCAGTAGATCTGGTGATGTCATTGCTTTTGAAGCAAAAACAGGCGATAAATTGTGGCAAGCTGACTTAAGTGACATCAACGGGGAGAGAAATTTTTGGGATAGCAAAACATCCGCATTACTTTCTGGTGGTCCTATTGCAGGTTCAAATAAAGTTTTTATCGGTAGTGAAAATGGTAAATTATTCGCTTTAGATGCACAAACGGGCGATGTTGTTTGGCAAGTTACCATCAAAGGTGAAGTGATAAATGCCCCGGCAATTGATTCTGGCATTGTCGTAGTCAATAGTGCATCTGGAATTATGATGGGACTTAATGCTGAAGATGGCAAAGTACTTTGGACTGTAGAACAAGATGTTCCTGCCTTGACCTTACGCGGTATCAGTGCTCCTGTTATTGCATCTGGCGGTGTGGTTATAGGTTCGGGTAAGGGAAGTGTTGATGTTTATCTACTTGAAAAAGGGCAGCAAGGTTGGTCAACCGAAATTGGAGAAACAGCTGGTTCAACTGAACTGGAGCGAGTGATTGATGTCGATAGTACACCAGTCATTTTCGGTGACAAAATTTATGCAGTTTCTTCGCGCGGCAACCTAGCAGCTATTGAGCTTAAGAGTGGGCGTATTTTGTGGAAACGCCAATACTCATCATATCGTCAAATAGCTATTTATCGTAATACCATTTTCCTAACCAATTTACGTGGACATGTTTTTGCGATTGATAGAGTAAATGGTATAGAACGTTGGAGTAACCTTGCACTGACTAATCGTGGTGTTACTGGTCCTGCAATCATTGATGATTATGTCGTTGTCGGTGATTTTGAAGGCTACTTACATTGGTTAAGTCAAGAGTCAGGCGAAATAGTTGCTCGTCATCAGGTGGACGGCAGTGGTCTTCATTCAACTCCGACCGTGGTGAACAATATTTTATTTAGCCAATCTCGAGACGGCGACTTACAAGCGATTGCAACACCAAACATACTAAAGGTTGAAAAATAGTCAAGCTCCTTTAATGATACTAAGTTAGTAAAGGTTTATTATCTTGGTATGATTTTTTTAGACTAAAATTATATACGGCTCCAATGTTTTTACATGCGGGGCCGTTACTTGTTTTTATACACTCGCTTTTACATAAAGTAATTTAGTGAGTTTTAGTAATTTATTGAGGTTTTCATGCTTCCTGTCGTTGCCTTAGTTGGCCGTCCTAATGTTGGAAAATCAACATTGTTTAATCGTTTAACGCGCTCTAGAAATGCCTTAGTTGCAGATTATCCAGGTTTAACGCGAGATCGCCAATATGGCCAAGCACAAGTCGAAGATCATCCTTTTATTGTAATTGATACCGGCGGTATACAAGGCGATGAAGAAGGTATAGATACCTTAATGGCAGAACAATCATTAATGGCGGTAGAAGAAGCCGATGCAGTACTCTTTTTAGTAGATGCAAGAGACGGTTTAACGTCGGCCGATCACGGTATTGCGGATTATTTACGTAAGCAAAATAAGAAAGTGTTTTTGGTTGCTAATAAGGTAGATGGTATTGATGCAGACTCAGCGGTAGCAGAATTTTATGCCTTAAGCTTAGGTGAAGAAGTACATCAAATTGCCGCTGCTCATGGTCGTGGTGTGACACAGTTACTCACGTTAGCATTATCGCCTCATATTGAAGCATTAGGTCAGTCAACCAATGAAGAAAATGATGAGTTTGCAGGCGATTATCAGTTAACAGAAGCGGAACTTGAACAGCAAATCGCTGAAGCGCCAAATGAAACTGACACCATCAAGCTTGCTATTATTGGTAAACCCAATGTTGGTAAATCAACACTCACTAATCGTATTTTGGGTGAAGAGCGCGTTGTTGTTTATGATATGCCGGGCACAACACGTGATAGTGTTTATATTCCCATGGAGCATAATGGCCGATCTTATACCCTAATTGATACGGCGGGTATTCGTCGTCGTAAAAATGTCACGGATGTTGTGGAAAAATATTCAGTTATTAAAACCTTGCGTGCCATTGAAGATGCTAATGTTTGTTTGCTGATTATTGATGCAAGGGAAGGTATTACCGATCAGGATTTAAGTTTGCTTGGTTTTATTCTTGAAGCCGGACGCTCATTGGTATTGGCGGTTAACAAATGGGACGGCTTGGATGAACATGTTAAAGATCGAATAAAAACAGAATTAGATAGACGGTTAGGTTTTATCGATTTTGCAAAAATTCACTTTATCTCAGCTTTACATGGTACAGGTGTAGGTCATTTATACGAATCTGTTGAAGAGGCTTTTGTCAGTGCAACAAAGCGTATTTCCACAGCTATGGTCACTAAAATACTAGATATGGCAGTGTTTGATCATCAGCCACCTATGTATCAAGGTCGTCGTATTAAACTGAAATATGCACATGCGGGTGGATATAATCCACCCATTATTGTTATTCATGGTAATTTAGCGAAGAAGCTACCTAGTTCATATAAACGTTATTTAATGAATTATTATCGTAAATCATTACAAATTATGGGGACACCAATTCGTATTGAGTTTAGGGAAACTTCAAATCCGTTCGCAGGAAAGAAAAAATTAACCTATACTGAGCAGAAGAAAAATGCTCGTGCAACACAGGGTTATAATAAAGATTTAAAATAAAATAATAGAATTGTAAGGAGAGCTCTGGCAAAGGATACTCAATAAGTTTCTTATGTAAAGTGACTTTGGTATTTAGCCTTTAAGGCTAATGCGACGGTGTTTTTGCTTGTGTTTTTGAATTATGGCCATAAACCCTACCAATACAAATACCGTAGCTCAACTTAATAAAAACTTGGCACTTTTACATGCAGGCAGCGCAATAACAATTGATATTGTAACGCCTGCCGGTCAAAAAGGTAAATTTAGAACCACTTTTATCGGGTATTTACCCAAGCAATATGTGCTAGTTCAATATCCAGATGCAAATAAATTAGGCGCCTTTTCCCAGCATATTAAACAAGGAGTTAAAGTTACTTTACGTGGTCTAATAGAAGGGCATGAGGGGGCGGTAGTGGCTTTTATAAGCACCCTGAAACAAACTATTCAAATGCCATCACGTCTGATGGTATTAGAGTTTCCTCTAGAAGTAAGTTTGCAATACTTACGTTCTTCGATTCGAATTGATACAAATATAGGTGCGAAGGTGCTTATTGATAAAATTTATTGGCAGACAACCATAACTAATTTATCTGTCAGTGGTTGCCAACTCAATATTATTAGCGGTAAAAAGTTAGTTTTGTCTGAAAAAAAGAATTTAGACATTGTTGTGGAAGATAAAAAAAATGCGACTAATACCAAACTTAATGGTGATGTTTGTAACTTAAAATACCAAAATAATAGTCTATCATTTGGTGTTAAATTTTCAGCGCAAAGTGACCCTCAAGTCTATCAGTTATTACTCGAGACTCTTACTTACGAAGCGAATGAAAACTAACGTTTAATCACCACCGCGTTAATATGACCATCACTTACTTGCACCGTCAATTCATCATCAACTTGTACTTGAGCAACACGACTGATTAGCGCACCATTGGCATTACGTGTAACGCTGTAACCTCGGGCAATAGTCGCTAATGGGCTGACTAGCTGTAATTGCTCAATCAAGTGCACAAACAACTCACCTTTTTGATGTAACTTATTTTGCATCGCATAAATAAGTCGGTGTTTGCTTTGCTTTATTTGTATGCAATGTTGTTCAATATTCTTATCTGGTGTGAGCTGCCATAATCTTTGCTTTAATTGTAAGGGGTGTTGTGCTTTATCAGTAAGTAAGCGCTTAATGGCTCGGCTTAACCTGAGGACTAGCTCATCAGCTCTTTGTTGTTGCGAAAGTAGCTGTTGCTCTGGGTGAACTAAGGATAACCTATGCTGTAAATGTTGATGTAATTGTGTTAGTTGTGCGTTTTTTTGTCTAATAGCATGAGATAAACGCTGTTTGAAAAACTGTATTTTATCTAATAATTCGCTGGCATCGGTAGAGACTAATTCAGCCGCAGCCGACGGTGTTGGTGCCCGTAGATCAGCAACATAATCAGATAATGTTGTGTCTATTTCATGACCCACAGCACTGATCACAGGTAATTGGGAGTCGTAAATTGCTTTTACCACACTTTCTTCATTAAATGACCAAAGATCTTCTAATGAGCCGCCTCCACGCCCAACAATGAGTAAGTCACATTCGTGGCGAATATTGGCGTTAATAATCGCATGACAAATATCGTTGCTGGCGTATTCGCCTTGCACTAATGCTGGATAAATAATTGCCTTGATAAATGGATTACGTCTTTTAAGTACGGTTAGTATGTCTTTAACCGCTGCACCCGTGGGTGAAGTCACTATACCAATAGTTTCTATATGTTCAGGTAAAGATTTTTTGTGTGCTTGTGAGAAGATGCCTTGTGCATTAAGCTTATGCTTTAAGTGCTCATATTGTTGACGTAGTAACCCTTCTCCGGCACCTTCCATCTGTTCAATAATTAATTGGAAGTCACCTCTTGGCTCATAAAGAGAAACTTTTGCTCTTACTAAGACTTGTTGTCCATTAGCCGCCTTAACTTTAACTCGTCGGTTACTGCCTTTAAACATGGCACAGCGGACTTGCGATTTACTATCTTTTAATGTCAAATACCAATGGCCTGAGCCGGCAGCAGTAAAGTTTGAAATTTCACCCGTTAGCCAAATTTTGCTCAGTTCGCTTTCTAAAATAAAGCGCACCTTATTGGTTAATTCACTTACCTGTAAAATATGTTGAGATGTCATAATCGTGCGTATATTCAAATGCAAATAGTGGCTGAAGTGGCATTATATCGTTGTGAAAAATATATAGGGTATTTAATTTGCATCATATATTAAAAAATAATGACTTTTGTCACTAAATTTATGTTTACCTGAGCAAGGAAAACGGTTAAAATTCTGCCGCAATATTTGGTACTAACATTCACTGATTGGTATCCACTCTACACTTAACTCTGGTGATATTGCGATGTTACGAATTGCCCAAGAAGCGTTAACTTTTGATGATGTTCTACTAGTACCTGCACACTCCAAGGTACTGCCTCATACAGCCGATTTAAAAACCCGACTAACCCGAAAAATCAATTTAAATGTACCTATGGTTTCTGCGTCTATGGACACAGTAACCGAAGCACGTTTGGCTATTACCTTAGCGCAAGAAGGTGGTGTAGGTTTTATTCATAAAAACATGACTATTGCGGAACAAGCTAGCAATGTATCGCAAGTAAAAAAATATGAAAGTGGGGTTGTGTCCGACCCTGTTGCGGTTTGTCCCGATGACACTATTAAACAGGTAATGTATAAAGCTGATGAACTTGGCTTTTCTGGTTTTCCTGTTGTTGATAATTCTAACAATTTAGTGGGTATTATTACAGGTCGTGATTTACGCTTTGAAACTGACTTAAGCAAGCCTGTTTCGGTTCTTATGACACCTAAAGATAAGTTAGTCACTGTTACAGAGAAAGCGGAACGCGAAGAAATTTTAGGATTAATGCATGAAAATCGCATAGAAAAAATTCTTGTTGTTGATGATGCGTTTAAATTACAGGGCTTGATTACTGCAAAAGATTATCAAAAAGCAGAAAGAAAACCCAATGCTTGTAAAGATGAGTTAGGTCGTTTACGTGTGGGCGCTGCTGTTGGTGTTGGTGCTGGTACCGATGAACGTATAGATGCGCTAGTTGCCGCAGGTGTTGATGTTTTATTAATTGATACATCACATGGTCATTCTCAAGGTGTTATTGACCGTGTTAGTGAAACTCGCCAAAAACATCCAGACTTGCAAATTATTGCTGGTAATGTTGCCACAGGTGCTGGTGCAAAAGCATTAGCCGATGTAGGTGTTGATGCTGTTAAAGTGGGCATTGGTCCTGGTTCAATTTGCACAACTCGTATTGTTACAGGTGTAGGTGTTCCGCAATTAACAGCGATTTCAAACGCAGTAGAAGCGCTAAAAGGAACAGGAATCCCCGTGATTGCTGATGGCGGTATTCGTTTTTCAGGGGATATAGCTAAAGCTTTAGTCGCTGGAGCACACTGTGTCATGGTGGGTAGTATGCTTGCTGGCACAGAAGAGTCTCCAGGCGAAGTTGAGCTTTACCAAGGTCGTTATTATAAATCTTACCGTGGTATGGGCTCTTTAGGGGCTATGGACCAAAAAGAAGGTTCAAGTGACCGTTATTTCCAAAAGACGGATGGTGAAGCAGATAAATTAGTGCCAGAAGGTATTGAAGGTCGTGTTGCTTATAAAGGACCTGTTGCTGCCATTATTCATCAGCAAATGGGCGGATTACGTTCATCTATGGGCTTAACGGGTAGTGAGACTATTGAAGTCATGCGAACTAAACCTGAGTTTATGAAAATAACGTCAGCAGGTATGGGTGAGTCACATGTACATGATGTAACCATCACCAAAGAAGCACCTAATTATCGTATGGGCTAAGCCGAATAGCTTATTTCTTTGTCTATCGACGAATTCGCTTTGAACTAAACAGTGCTTAGTTGCTTTCTCAATAATGGGAAGTAAAAGCATTTTTGTCAGGCTGAACTATAAGTCAATTAGTTCAGCCTGTTTATTTATATACATCGCTCTAAATGAACAAGCGTAAGCTTTTTTCACCACAAGCGCTAAAAGTAGGAAAACAACCATGAGTAAAGACATTCATGATCACCGCATACTAATATTAGATTTTGGTTCGCAATACACACAACTTATAGCACGTCGTGTACGTGAAATAGGTGTTTATTGTGAACTTTGGGCTTGGGATGTAACACAGGAGCAAATTGAAGGCTTTAATCCTACAGGTATTATCCTTGCTGGTGGCCCAGAATCTGTAACCGAAACTAATTCACCACGTGCTCCTGAGTATGTTTTTAATGCTAATGTGCCTGTATTAGGTATTTGCTATGGCATGCAAACTATGGCAGAACAACTTGGTGGGGCAGTAGAAAGCTCTGAACATAAAGAGTTTGGTTATGCAGCTGTAGAAGTGATTTCTCAATCTGAACTATTCAAAAACATTGAAGATCATGTAAGCGATGCTGGTAATACATTACTCGACGTATGGATGAGTCATGGTGATAAAGTATCGGCAATTCCAGCAGGTTTTGAAACCATTGCTAAAACTGACAGTTGTGCATTCGCAGCGATGGCCAATGAAACAAAGAAATTCTATGGCGTACAGTTTCACCCAGAAGTCACTCATACTAAGCAAGGCTTGCGTATTTTAGAGCACTTTGTTGTAGATATTTGTCAATGTGAAAAATTATGGACTTCGGCGTCAATTATTGAAGATGCCGTTGCGAAAATGAAGAAGCAAGTAGGTGATGACGAAGTTATTCTTGGTCTATCAGGCGGCGTTGACTCATCAGTTGTTGCCATGTTATTACAACGTGCAATTGGCGATAAATTAACATGTGTCTTTGTTGATAATGGTTTGCTTCGTTTAAATGAAAGCCAACAAGTGATGGACATGTTTGGCGATCATTTTGGCTTAAACATAGTACATATTAATGCCGAACAGCGCTTTTTAGATCGTTTATCCGGTGAAGATGATCCTGAGAAAAAGCGTAAAATTATTGGTAATGTATTTGTTGAAGTTTTTGATGAAGAATCTAAAAAACTTACCAACGCTAAATGGTTAGCGCAAGGGACAATTTATCCAGATGTAATAGAGTCTGCGGCTTCTGCAACAGGTAAGGCGCATGTAATAAAGTCTCATCACAATGTTGGTGGTTTGCCTGACGATATGGCAATGGGCTTAGTTGAACCATTACGCGAATTATTCAAAGATGAAGTACGTAAAATTGGCTTAGAGCTTGGTTTACCTTATGACATGCTCTATCGTCATCCTTTCCCTGGCCCAGGTTTAGGGGTGCGTATTTTAGGTGAAGTGAAAAAAGAATATGCCGACTTATTACGTCGTGCAGATGCCATTTTTATTGAAGAATTACATAATCATGACTTATACAAAAAAGTAAGCCAAGCATTTACTGTATTTTTGCCGGTACGCTCAGTCGGTGTTATGGGTGATGCGCGTAAATATGACTGGGTGGTATCACTTCGTTGTGTAGAAACCATTGATTTTATGACTGCGCGTTGGTCACACTTACCCTATGATTTCTTAGGGTTAGTTTCTAACCGTATTATTAATGAAATTGATGGTATTTCACGTGTCGTTTACGATATTTCAGGCAAGCCACCAGCGACCATCGAATGGGAATAGCCGTTTTCCTCGCAAATATCTATTCTATAAGGGTTTTGTGCGCTAAAAATAGTTACAAACTTGTTGCAAACTCCTCTGTAGGCTCCATTCCTTCGTTGTAGTTACAAACTAACTCGGCTATTGCGATTCATAATTAGCTTAGAATCCACAAAAGTTAATCCGTCATTTTCCAACATAGAAAGTTGTGACTTTCTGTGTTGGAAAGTGTGTGGTGTAGTTATTTCATTAATATAAATTATAGGAACAGAAGTGATGAATAATGAAAAAGAAACTATATCCAAAGAAGAAGCAGTAACGATATAAAAATCAGTAGATTCAACCAAACGTGACGCTATTAAGTCATTCAGAATACCGCTATTACTAATAATATTAATAAATTTAAGTTACTCCCTTATAGTTTTTAGCTGGGGGATGACAGAGCATGAAAACATATGTGCTTTATTGGACACTACAAAAGAGTTGGGGTTTCAGATTATTAAAGAACAACTCAATGTAAGTGATTTAGTACTTTCGAAACATTTAATGGTGTTGGAAGATGCAAATTACGTCCAATTAATTAAAAAGACAGAATTTACTCGCCAACGAACTTGGGTGTCATTGACGCCTAAGGGAAGAAAATCTTTCAAGCTGCATTTAACGGAGCTAAAGAGAATTATTGGATAAATGTAAAAATGATTAGAACCTGTTGAGGTTACTCAATCGGGTGAAAGTAAACATAGAAGTAGTTTTAAAGGGTATGTTTGTTTATGTGAGGCTTAGCGAGCACTGTCTATCGTCAGCTGAGTGTAATTTTCTTGTCTTTAAACGTTTTTCATTACCTTACAAAAATCCTTATTACGCAAAAGTAATAAGGATTTTTGGTATTGCGTGCACGTTATCAGTAGAGCTATAGGGGTTTAACCAGCATAGTATTCCCCTTTATGGCGACAACCTGACACTGACTTTGATTATCAATTAAGTCAACATTAGCCTCTTCAGCTAAGCGTGCTTGCCAATCTATACCTGAATAGCGAATACTGCCGCCATTTAAGGTTATATCGGCACTCGCTGGGACTTGCAGTCCAATCATATCACTAGAGTCATCTGTTTTGCTTTTTGAGTTTTGTAACCTTTTCAATGGCTTCCATAAAACAGCAGTAATCAAGGCGGTTGATAAGCCAAGAGTCAATATTTCTGCCTGCCAACTTGGAATCAAGCCAATACCCACCAAAAAACCCGTAATTAAACTTGCAATAGCAAAGAAAAATAACGGTCCACTAAGCCCCATAATACTTAGCTCAATAACGAAGCTTAATCCTGCAACCAAATACCAAAAATGGTCATGATGTTCGAAAAAATACTGCATAGTAAATTATCCTGATTTTTTACCTAACCAATCAATTATTCAGCTTGGCTAGGCAATTTTAAACTACTGGAAACGGCAATGGCTTGTGCGACGGTATTGGCAATGTTATCGCCAGTTTTACCATCAGTTAACACCACAGTGCTGTCACTAGCGATTGCTTGATGAGCTGTAATGGCATCTTGGGCTAAGGTTAGCGTCACCGCTGATTGACCTTGTTTAGTCTCAGCGACTTGCCCCACCACATCTAAAGCGTTGGCATCAGCTTCAGCGACTAAACGAATAGCTTCAGCTTTACCACTAGCCTCTAAAATTTGAGATTCTTTTGAGGCCTCAGCAGCTAATACTTTCTCTGCTTTTGCGGCCTCTGCATCAAGGACTCTTGCGCGTTTGTGACCTTCAGCTTCTGTGATAGCGGCACTTTTCACCCCTTCGGCAGTTAAAATAACAGAGCGTTTTTCTCGCTCAGCGGTCATTTGCTTTTCCATATCTTCGCGGATTGTTTGCGGAGGGGTAATATCTTTTATTTCATAGCGCGTCACCATAACACCCCAAGGCGCTGTGGCTTCGGTCATGGCAGATAAAATTTGTGCATTAATACCATCACGATTTTGAAAGCACTCATCTAACTCCATTGAGCCTATAGCATTACGCATAGTCGTCATTGCCAGTTGTGTGACTGATAATTTATAGTCAGTAATATTATTGGTCGCAGAAGCGGCATCAGTTACCTTCATAAACAATATACCGTCTATTTCTAAGGTAATATTGTCTTTGGTGATAGCAGGCTGTGAGCTAATTTCTAACGATTGTTCTTTGAGGTTACGATCGGCCGCAACTGATTGCATATAGGGAATAATAAAATTCAAACCAGCAGATAGGGTTTTGCTATATTTTCCTAGGGTGTAAACAACGTAGCCACGGTTTTGTGGCACAAAATAAATTCCCTTTTTTAAGGTGTATAAAATAACAATAGTTAGCCATAAAACAGGGCTAGTCACTATGTTCTCAATTATAGTTTCCATCAAGTTTTCTTCCTTTATTCACTGTATTTAGCTTGGAATGATTTCCTGCTAATACGGTAATAGACTGTTAAATGCAAAGCAAGTGTTTATCATCTAAGTTAAGAAATAACATGCTGATAAATTACGTAATAATTTGCGCTACAGGCATATTCCATATAGGATTATCTTAAATTACTTGTCTTCCAATTCAGGGGTACTATGGTTAATATTAGCAGAAAAATTATGGCTCTAGTGTGTGTGTTCTCGCTATCAAATTGTTCAAGCGCCTATTACTCTGCCATGGAAAAAGTGGGCATTCATAAACGCGATATAATGATTGAACGCGTCATTGACGCTAAAGAATCACAACAAGAAGCGCAAGAGCAGTTTAAATCAGCGTTAGAAGAAATGACGGCACTGATTAATGTTGATGGTGGCAAATTAGAAGATCAATATAATGTTATTCAAGAACAATATGAAGACTCTAAAGAAGCTGCAGATAAAGTAAGCTCACGTATCGAAAAAATAGCAGATGTATCGAATGCTTTGTTTGATGAGTGGCAAAATGAAATTGAGCAAATAGTAAGTGCAAACCTTAAAAGTCAAAGTTCGTTAAAGTTTAAAGAAACACAACGTCGCTATAGAAGCTTAATTAAGTCTATGCGAAAAGCAGAGAGCAAAATGGCACCAGTACTTTCAGCATTAAAAGATAATAGCCTATTTTTGAAACATAACTTAAATGCAAGAGCCATTGGTGCATTACAAGGTGAAATGGTTTCCATTAAAAAAGATGTTAGCGCCTTAATTAAAGAGATGAATACCGCTATTGCGCAATCGCAACTCTTCATTGATTTGTTGGAGAAGTAACGGGTGACTATTGAAAGGTTAGAAACTAAACAACGAATGAGCCGTATTGTTAAGCACAACGGCACTATTTATTTATGTGGTCAAGTAGCCGCTGATGCAACTAAAGATATCACTGAACAAACGCAAACCATGCTTGATAAGGTTGATGTGCTACTTGCACAGGCTGGTAGTGACAAAGAGCATATTTTATCGGCAACTATCTATGTGAAAGACATGAGTTACTTCGCTAAAATGAATGCCGTATGGGATGCTTGGGTACCACAAGGCCATGCGCCTGCTCGTGCTTGTGTGGCAGCAAAAATGGCACGAGAAGCGTTATTGGTCGAAATCTCTGTTGTTGCCGCAGAAATATAAGTTTACCGGGCCTTAATTATTTCCGTTTATAAATTATACTTTTTAAATAATGCTTTACACTAGCATTGATACCTTTGATAAGGAACTATTGTGTCAGACTCAGGCTTTTCTTCACAAAAACTCAATTTAACCCTCGCTTTATGTGCCATATTGATTTCAATTGCTTCCTTTTATGCGACTTATTTGCAAGCAAGTGCTGCTGAAAAGCAAGTGAAGGCGATGACCTTGCCTTTGATGCAATCTTATACCGGAAATTTAGATGGCGATACAAAGGAAGAAACCATTTTTTTTACCCTAGAGAATGCGGGTGTAGGTCCAGCATTAATTAAAAGTATTTCTTATGGTTATCAAGGTGTCGAATATGCTAGCAGGGAAAGGTTCTTAAAAGCTTGTTGTGATAAAGAACGTGAGGAACACTATAAAAAGATTAATACCACTAAGAAACTTCGTTACAGCTCTATTACGACTAATGTTTTAAACACAATTATACCTGCACAAACTAAAGTGAAACACTTCCAACTATTGCGAGGAAACGCGATAAATAAATATTGGGAAAAACTAAATGATGAGCGCTTTTTAGTTAGCGTAAAAATTTGTTACTGCTCTTTACTTGATGAGTGTTATGTTACGGAAAAAAATGGGTTTGTTGAGCCTGTAGCAGCATGCCCTATCAATGAATAGCCAGATAACTCAATCTCTCAACCAGACCTTTGGCTTTGATAGTTTTCGTCAAGGACAAGAGAAAACAGTAAAGCAATTGCTTAATGGCGACTCAAGCTTATCTGTATTTCCTACAGGCTCGGGTAAAAGCTTGTGTTACCAGTTAACCGCTTTGCATCTGCCCCACTTAACGCTAGTGGTTTCACCTTTATTAGCCTTAATGCAAGATCAATTGGAATTTTTAGCCAGTAAAGGCATTGCCGCTGCAAGCATTGATTCAACTCTAAAAGGAAATGAAGCTCAAACTGTGATGGCTAATGTGCGCAATGGTGATACTAAGATATTAATGGTGTCAGTTGAGCGCTTTAAAAATGAATGCTTTCGACAATTTATTCAATCGGTACCCATCTCAATGCTTGTTGTTGATGAAGCGCACTGTATTTCAGAATGGGGCCATAATTTTAGACCAGATTATTTAAAGCTGCCCTGTTATCGACAAGTATTAAATATCCCATTAACTTTGCTGTTAACTGCTACCGCAACGAAAAAAGTTAAAAGAGATATGGCACAGAAGTTTGCCATAGCTGAAGAGCATACCGTGCAAACAGGGTTTTATCGCAGCAATTTAACCTTGTCTGTTGTGCCAGTAGCCAGTGCAGAAAAAAATACTTATTTGGCAAAAAAAATTCAACAGCAAGCTGGATCAGGTATTGTTTATGTCACCTTGCAGCATAGTGCGGAACAAGTAGCGGCCTACTTACAAAAAGTCAATATCAACGCTAGTGCTTATCATGCCGGTTTTTTGAGTGATGTCCGCCAGAAAATTCAAGCTGATTTTATGTCTGGAAAAATACAGGTGATTGTTGCAACCATTGCTTTTGGTATGGGTATAGATAAAAGTGACATTCGCTTTGTTTTTCATTATGACTTGCCAAAATCCATTGAAAATTATTCGCAGGAAATTGGTCGAGCAGGGCGTGACGGGCAACAGTCCCATTGTATAACACTAGCTAACCTAGATGGACTTAATACGGTAGAGAACTTTGTGTACGGTGACACGCCTGAGCTTAGTGGTATTGAGTCTCTTTTGGAAAACATCAAAACACAAACAATGTATGGCAAGTGGGAGTTGCAATTATTGGTCTTGTCTAATGAAAGTAATATTAAACAGCTCCCACTAAAAACCTTGCTAGTACAGCTTGAGCTTGCTGGTGTTATTGAGCCAATGCATAGTTATTTTGCGGACTTTAAGATCAAGCTTTTAAAGCCCATTGAGCAAATTCTTACTCATTTTAATAAGCAGAGGCAAAACTTTCTATCAGCAATTTTTAAGGCGATTACTTTTAAGAAAGTGTGGGGGAATTTACATTTTGACACTTTATTGGAAGATAATACTATTGAAAGAAACCGTGTCATCTCAGCTTTAGAGTTTTTGCAAGAGCAACAATTGATTGAGTTAAAAACCTCACAGATGACAGAGGTTTTTAAAGTCAATAATGATCGTCTTGCTGAGCCGTGCTTAGCTAAACAATTGCATGATTACTTTATTGATAAAGAGAATAAAGAAATTAAGCGGATTGCATTCCTTGTGCAATTTTTTCAATTAGAAACCTGCTTAAGTGCTAATTTAGCGCGTTATTTTGATGATCATAATGCACCAGCACATTGTGGACATTGCAGCGTTTGTCGTGGCGAAGTAGCTAAATTAAGCTATTCTGAGCAACCTCTTTGGCCAACTGATGAAATCTTAGTTGAATATGCCCAAGCATTAAAGTTGCACTTAGTTTCGAAAGTAACACAACCGTTAACTCTTGAAAGTTACTGTCGCTTTTTTGCCGGAATGACAGTACCACTATTTGGTCGTAACAAAGTAAGAAGCCTAGCAGGCTTTGGATGCTGCGAGCAACAACGTTATCAAGGTATTCGAGAAAAACTAATGGGCTTGCATCCACAAATTTAATAGCCTAAAGCTGTCCTTATTAGAGACATATATTTTGCATAGTTAAATTTTATCTGGGATAAAGGTATTTTTGTCGCGGTAACCACTTTTACGAATAAATGGCGCGGGGGGGCAAAATTGCTGCCATACTCAATACACTGTTGGGTTGCTTTTCCTAAGCCATTGATAATAATATAAAAAATAAGTGCTTGTGTATCGCAGCTGAAGCTTTGCCATGGTAAATTCAATTGATGATTATGTTGAATGTGCCCAGTCATAAAAGTACAACCTTGGAAGCACTATTATGGGTTAAGGAAATGCCGGCATAGGTAGTTCAACTTCACTCTACTCACTAACATCTCAGCTTGATTTGTTAACTCAGATCAAGGTGTTTTTTCTTTTCTGTGTTATCATCTTTCGCATTATTTATGCTAATTGAACACAAGTTATGAAAACCTTTAAAGAATTACTCGAATTAACTCAGCAACAAGAGCAACCTCAACGTTTAATGTTTTTATTTGCTAATGCCGAATCAAAAAAACCTAAAAAGAGTAAAAAACACCAGCAAGGTACAATTTCACCCGTAATGTGTGTTGATAAACTACCTGAAGAGTTAAGTACCTTTACCGCATTGAAAAAAGAAGCAGATGCCATTGAGAAAAACTGGAACTTTGTTTTCATTGCCAGTTTAAGTGGTGAAAATGGTATGACACCAAGCCAAGATGATGCAGAACCCTTTTTAAATAAAATGGCAAATGACGTACAAACAGGTAACAATGTTGGCCGCTATGTTATCTATGATAGAGATGAAAATCCTATTGAATTAGAAGCGAATACTTAATACTTAGGCCGTTTTTCTCTTGTGTCATTATCATCGTTGATCCTGGATAGATTTTCCTATTTCTGTGAATATATTACACAACAATATTTTGATTTTGTTGAGGGAAGTCTATTTCCCTTCAAGCCTCTTCAGGATACTTGGTGAAGCCTCAATGTTTTAAGCAATAGTCAAACTGAAATTCAATTACAAAATAAAATGAAACCCAACACATCCCAAGCAATGAAAATTTTAATCAAGCAGATTCAAACGGTTTTACCGTTTGATAAGCCTGAGCATGAAATTTGTGAGGGGAAATGTACAGGTTGTCCGAAAAAAATGCTGGAATATATGGGCAGTGAGTTGGATCATCATCAATGCCAACTTGATAATGATGAAACACCTACCTTAGGTGAACTCAATGACTTGGTACGTATAGCTAAAAAAGTTCATCGTAATATGGCTAGAAATAACTTAGTTAATAAAAGTTTAACATTAAGCAAATCTTAGGGTATCCACCTTAATCTTACCAATTAAGATATGACCTGATTTGTAATGTATCAATCTTATTAATATTGACCAAATAAACTTGATTACTATTGTTTAAAAACTTTGGAGTATTTGCCAAATATTACTTCTCTGTTATGCTAAAGAAATCAACCTATTAGATTTTATATGATTTTCCGTCTATGCCAATGAGAACTATGCCAAATAGGGAAGTGTATGTGTCAATTGTTGGCGCATTTATCGCCACTTTGTGCGCATCTTTTTTTAGCTTTAACATTCTGCAAGCAGAGAATCAGCCTATGGTATTAGCTTCAACAGGGGCTTCGGCTATGCTTATTTTTGCGATACCTCATAGTCCCGTATCCCAACCTTGGCCCTTAGTTGGCGGCCATATTATTTCTGCTTTTATAGGTATTAGTGCTTATTATTTGATACCAAACCCAATCTTGGCATCGTCAGTGGCTATTGCGTTGGCAATGTTAGCCATGCACCATACAGGGAGTATGCATCCACCAGGAGGGGCAACCGCTGTCACCGCGGTTATTGGTGGTACATCAGTACATGAATTGGGTTATATCTTTGTTATTGTGCCTGTATTTTTTAACTCAATAATTTTGCTCTCTATTGCTATGGCAGTGGCAACATTTAGAGATAAAAATCCGTTTACGGACTAAAAAGCATAGCTTGACAGAAAGAAAAACCGTATGCACCGAGGCACAGGCGATTTTTAAATCATGCATAATTAACTTTGTTAGATCAGTTCATATAAGGTAGTAAGCGGTAGTCGCTACCATACGCTAACATTTGCGATTGAAAGTTATCAGGGTAACTGATTTGCACATCAACTTTAGCTAGTGTTTGTGTTGTTTGTTGCTCAGCGCAAGCGCCAAGAGATTGGCAGTTGTTAATGCTAGAGCCAGTTTGCCTGACTTATGGTTACATAGTCTTTTTATGATAGCTTACAACGTTTTTAGCTCATCTTATGTGTTATTGGCTAGCGTTAACGGCAAAAGGTTAGCAGCTAATTAAATAGAGCGATAGGCGCTAAAACAACGTATTAAAATTCAGTGCGTATTCACATCTTTTTTGATAATAATGCTATGAATAAGCAGGTATAGCATGGTTAAATAGCCCGTAAACTTAGCCTAATATGCAATAACCTGAGTGGTCATTGCGCGATAGAATAAATGTAGAAATAAATATGACTCATCAAATTATTACTGATTTAGAACGCCGTTATACAGCAAAAAAATATGATCCATCAAAGCGTATTCCTCAACAATCGCTCGATATTATTTATAAGGCCATGCATTTATCTGCATCTTCAATCAATTCGCAACCTTGGAAGTTTATTGTGATTGAAAGTGATGAAGCCAAGCAGCGATTTCATGACACTTTTGAGCATAAATACCAGTTCAATCAGCCCCATGCTAAATCAGCGTCGCATATTATTTTATTTGCCCATAATCCAAACTATGGCCGTGAGGATTACGCAAAGGTTGTAGATAAAGGTATTGCTGATGGTCGTACTCCGCCCGAAAATAGAGAGCAAGCATTTGCTAGCTTTATGTTTGCAGAGCTTAATACTGATAAACATGGTAATACCGCTTCTTGGACAAAGTCTCAAACGTATTTAGCTTTAGGTAACACCCTGCATATATTGGCACGCCTAGGGATTGACTCAACAACAATGGAAGGTGTGGATAGTGAAATGATCAGTAAAGCTTTTACTAAAGAGTTAGACGGCTACCAATGTAATGTTGCTTTGGCTATGGGTTATCATCATGCTGAAGAAGACTATAATGCTAAGCTACCCAAATCACGTTTACCTATAGATGATGTATTGCAAGTCCTCTAAAATAGGTCTGTCATTAAATGGAAATTGATAATTGAACGGGTAACTGCTTAAAATGAATACAATATAGACTTATCTATTTTTACGTGTTTTTTTTGTTCCAAGCTCCCAAATGTATGGTTAAGCTGACTAATTTATTCATGGTATTAATCAGCCTCAGCACGCAAAGTCAACGAGAGTCATTTACAGGTGAGGCGTTGCTTTAAGTATTTATGATTGATTGTTAATCGCTTCACGTTGTTCTAAAAAGGCTTTTATTTCATCTCGAGAGTTTAGAATATGTTGTTTTAATTTGCCAACGGCATTATCAATATCTCGTGCCTGACAAAAAGCTAAAAGCTCTGCATGCTCTGGTCCTGCTTTAGAAATACCCCCTGCCCATAACAAATGCATGCGAATATAACGATCGGCATTTTTATTTAAAATATTAACTAAATCTGTAGTTTGAGGTCTCGCTGCCCCAGAATATAAGCAATTGTGAAATTCTGAATTTAACTCACTCCAAGTATTAGCGGCATTTTCTTTTCCTAAGGCACTATCAAGGTTAGCAAGGATATTGGTCGCTTGGGTTAATGCGTCATCGGTAATATTTGCTAATGATGATGCAAGTAAGTCACCTTCAAGCATGGCCCTAAGTTCGAACAATTCATCAACCTGATCAAGATTTAGTTCGGTGGCACTAGCACCTTTATGAGGCTCAAAAGTCACTAAGCCTTCAGCTTCAAGTTGTAATAATGCTTCACGCACAGGGATCCGGCTTACATTTAGTTCATTTGCCAAAGCGGTTTGACGTAGCGGTTGGCCGGCAATAATCTCACCGCTGAGTATTTTTTCTCTTATTATTTCAACTACTAACTGAGTACGTGTTTTGTATTCTATTACCATAATGTGATGTCATTTAGATATTTTATGCAATTTATTATAAGGCTATTATCAATGAAAACTAGGATTAATAGCAATTAGAACAGTAAATCCTGTACTGGTCATAATCCACTCTTTGAGCAGCGTTACCATGAGGGTGTTCAATTGATATAGGCACTGCGAATACCCTACACCTTTTTAGCGAGGACTCTCGGTGACACTCTCCTATTGATACCTTTAAGAACGTCATATCTTAATAAGTGATATCCGTACCCGTTGAAACAATCAATTTATTAATAAACACATATTTTTGGTGTGGTAGTGTGGTTAAGATCATTGCGAGTATTGAAGATCCTGTGGTGATAAAAAAATACTCGAACGTCACGACAGCAAGTAGGCAGGATAACCCAAAAGCTGCTACCCAGTCACGGTGAAAAACGCATCCACCTTCGTTAAAGAGTTCCCCTGGAGCCTTAATTGACTCATATCTTTGATTCTAAAGTTAATAACTCAGAGGAACAGTTTTACTTTACTCATTAAAAACAACAAGTCAAAGGCGTTAACTATGATGTTTAAGTTATTAAAATAAATTCCTAATAGCCAAGAGGCACTATATAAGCAACCTGTGGTATGCAATATAAAAGTAAAAATATTCAAGGTAAGCTTGATCTAAATCAATAAAGTGATAAACTTTCACTACTTTCTGAAAGTTCAATATAAAGAGGGTTGTTATGATGACAGCTAAAATTGAATCATTTGTTCTTCATTGTGGTGAAATGGGGAGCCGCTGGGGCTTCAATCGCACAGTAGGTCAAATATTAGGTTTATTAATTATTCATCAGGATGCGTTCAGTGCGGTGCAAATATCTGATGTGCTGAATATCTCTCGTGGAAATGTCAGTATGGGCATTAAAGAGTTACAGTCTTGGCGCTTAGTCAAGATAAATCACAAGCCCAAAGATCGCAAAGAATATTATTCACCAGCAGGTTCTATTTGGGAGTTGGCTATGCGTGTTTTTGAAGAACGCCGTAAACGTGAAGTAGATCCCACGCTTTCGTTATTACGCCATAATTTATTGGACGAGCCGGCTAATCCGCAAGAGCAATATGCCCAAAGTAAAATGTATGAAATGCATGAGTTACTTGAGACGATAACGCATTGGGCTGGTGAGTTACAAAGCATGAACCCGGAAAAGTTAAATACCTTAATGAAACTTGGTTCTGGTGTAAGTAAAGTCATTGACATGAAAGATAAGCTCATGAAAAATAGCTGATTTTTATAGGTGTTGGCTTTAGGTTGTATCCAAGTTGCAACTTTATATGAGTGCGAAATATTATGTGATTTCTTTACTCGGGCAATGCAGTACATTAAAGCCAAAGCAATTGTATCTGTAGAGTCAACATTGTTTAACACAGCCCATTTTCTACTGTTTTCAACCTGAAATATTGTCTCGGCTATGCCGTGTATTTTGCGTAATTTCGTTAAGGGAGTAAGTTATGCTAGAAACGTTAATGCTTTCTAGAATTCAGTTTGCTGCTAATATCAGTTTTCATATTCTATTTCCAACAATAACCATTGCTTTAAGTTGGTTTATATTCTTTTTCAAATGGCGTTTTGACCAAACGGGTGAACCTGTGTGGATGCGCGCATATCGTTTTTGGGTAAAAGTGTTTGCTTTGACTTTTGCTTTAGGTGTAGTAAGTGGTATCACTATGTCGTTTCAATTTGGGACTAACTGGCCAAAATTTATGGAAACCGTGGGGAATATTGCAGGTCCATTACTTGGTTATGAAGTGCTTACTGCATTTTTTTTAGAAGCAGGTTTCTTAGGTATTATGTTATTTGGAATTAATCGGGTATCTCCCCGAATTCATACCTTATCAACTTTAATTGTTGCTTTTGGGACCACGTTATCAGCATTTTGGATATTAGCGCTTAACTCATGGATGCAAACGCCGCAAGGCTATGAAATGCGTGATGGTATAGCATTTCCCATTGATTGGTTTGCAATTATATTCAATCCATCATTCCCTTATCGATTAATACATATGATGATTGCGTCTGGTTTAACGGCTGCATTTTTTGTTGCGGGTATCAGCGCATATCGCTTGTTAAAAGGCGATAATAAACAGGCTCCTAAACTAACGCTTAAAATCGCCTTAACTGTTGCGTCATTATTAGCACCAACACAGATATTTATTGGCGATATGCATGGTTTAAACACGTTAGAGCATCAGCCTCAAAAAATTGCGGCAATGGAAGGAATATGGCATACAGAAAAAGGGGTGCCGTTATTATTGTTTGCTGTGCCAGATGAAGCAGAAAAAACTAATCACCTTGAGATTGGCATTCCAAAGGTAGCCAGTATAATTTTAACACATAGCTTCAATGGTGAGCTCAAAGGGTTAAATGAATTTTTAGGGAATCATCCACCTGTTGCACCTGTATTTTACGCATTTAGAATTATGGTTGGCCTAGGTATTCTAATGTTGACAATTGCTTGGGTTAGTCGTTTTCAACTATGGCGTAAAAAGTTTTTATCTACTTGGTTATTAAAATTCTTAGTCATCATGACCTTTTCAGGTTGGATTGCAACCTTGGCTGGTTGGTATGTAACCGAAATTGGTCGTCAGCCTTGGTTAGTCACAGGGGTGTTAACTGTTAAAGATGCCGCAACAGATATTGCGCCGGAAAATGTTGGTCTATCACTTATTCTATACCTTATTTTATATGTGGTATTGTTAGTTGCATATCTACATACAATTTTTACAATGGCGATTCGAGCAGTTGAAATTGAGGAAATAACGGATGATGAAAGAGTTTTATCAACTGTTGGCAATCACATGACCGTTAAGAGGTAAACTATGTTTGAAATAAATACATTAGCGATAGTATTCGCCTCTTTAATGGCGTTTTCTGTTTTGCTTTATGCCATTTTAGATGGCTATGATTTAGGCGTTGGCATCTTACTGCCATTGGAGAGCAAAGATGATTCAGATACTATGATAGCGTCAATTGGGCCCTTTTGGGATGCCAATGAAACTTGGTTGGTACTGGCGGTAGGTTTATTGTTAATTGCCTTTCCTGTTGCACATAGTCATGTATTTAAAGAGCTTTATTTACCAACGGCAATTCTCTTGATTAGTTTAGTATTACGTGGCGTAGCTTTTGATTTCAGGGCAAAAGCGGCTTTTAGTCATAAGCCGACATGGAATAGAGTCTTTAAAGTTGGTTCGTTACTGGCAGCATTGAGTCAAGGTTATATGCTCGGAATGTATGTGATGGGCTTTGAGAATACATTCGCGGCATACAGTTTTAGTTTACTTAGTGCTTTTGGCGTAGCTGCAGCTTATAGTTACATAGGCGCTTGTTGGCTTATCATGAAAACAACAGGTCAATTACAAGCTCAAGCAATTAACTGGGCACTAAAGTCAGGGGGCATATGTTTTTTAGGTGTTATCGCAGTGTCGTTTGTCAACCCATTGATAAATTCTGAGGTTTATCAAAAATGGTTCTCATGGCCAAATACCTTGTTAATTTTACCTGTGCCATTATTATGTTTTGCTTTGTTTGTTTTTAGTTACATACAATTAAGGCAATTACCTAAAGTAAATGACAAAGGTTGCTGGCGGCCATTTGTTGCAGCAGTTTTAATCTTTTTCTTATGTTTCTTTGGCTTAGCGTTTAGCTTTTTTCCCTATATTGTTCCAGATAAATTAACCATTTGGGAAACAGCTGCCGCGCCTGAATCATTGAGTTTTTTATTATGGGGTACTATTGTTGTTGTTCCAGTGATATTTTGTTATACCGCATTTTCATATCGTGTTTTCTGGGGAAAAGTAGAAGAACTTAGGTACCATTAATTAGAGAATAGCGAAATTTTAGCCTGATGTGTTATCAGGCTAATTAACAAAAAATATTTTGTGTGTAGATTACGTGATTTTACTGTTGCACGCCACCAAGGGTTAATTTTACAGGGTCAAGTAATCGAGCTAATTCTTCTTTATTTAATTCAGTGTGTTCAGAAGCTACATCAATTATAGGGCGGCCTTCTTTATAGGCGATTTTTGCAATTTTAGCTGCTTTTAAGTAGCCAATAATTGGATTTAGCGCGGTAACTAGGATAGGGTTCTTACTCAGAGCTTCTTTTAATTTATTTTCGTTAACCGTAAAGGTGGCAATAGCACGGTCAGCTAGCAATTTACTAACGTTACTTAATAAATCAATGCTTTCAAGTAAGTTTTTAGCAATAACGGGCAACATTACATTTAATTCGAAATTTCCAGATTGCCCAGCTACAGTGATTGTACTGTCATTGCCTATAACTTGTGCGGAGACCATGGCTGCAGCTTCAGGGATTACGGGGTTTACTTTACCGGGCATAATTGACGAACCTGGCTGTAATGCTTCAAGTTCAATCTCTCCTAAGCCTGCTAAAGGGCCTGAATTCATCCAGCGTAAATCATTAGCAATTTTTAAAATAGAGACTGCTGTAGTTTTTAATTGCCCTGATAGTGCAACCGCAATATCTTGCGAGCCTATGTGTGTAAAAAAGTTTTCAGCTGGGGTGAAGTTAAGTCCTGTTTTGTTTGATAATGCGGTATTAAATTTATCAGCAAAAGCGGGATCAGCATTAATGCCAGTACCTACCGCGGTTCCGCCTTGAGCTAAGCTTAAAATACTTGGCTGTAATTGTTCAATGTGCTTAATGTTTAATGCAATTTGATCAGCCCAAGCATTAAGGCTTTGACTCATTTTTACTGGCATAGCATCCATTAAATGAGTGCGGCCTGTTTTAACATGTTGTTGAACATCTTTCGCTTTGCTTTTTATGGTATTACACAAATGTGTCAGCGAGGGGATTAATTGTTCAGAGACTTCTATGGCAGCACTAATATGAATAGTAGAGGGAATAATATCGTTACTACTTTGACCATAATTTATATGATCATTTGCCCCAACAGTTTGCTGGTATATGTCAGATGCTACACTAGATAATACTTCATTAGCATTCATGTTTGAACTGGTGCCAGATCCTGTTTGAAAAACATCTACGGGAAAGTGAGGCATAAAATCTTCAGCTAATATTTTCTCTACAGCTTCGCTAATTGCGTTGCCCATTTCTCCGGGTATAAGTCCTAGCTCACTGTTAGCTTTAGCTGCAGCTTGCTTTGCTAACAGTAATGCCTTGACAAATGCTTTAGGCATGGCTTGGCCACTAATTGGAAAGTTATTAATAGCACGTTGTGTTTGCGCTGCATAGAGTGCTTCAGCAGGTACTTGTAGAAAGCCCATGCTATCTTTTTCAATGCGAAAATCGCTCATAAAATCTCCTAGTTGATATGTTATTTAAAGGCTATGTTCAACGTACTGGCAACTCACTGATAGTTCATTCATTAGGTACCTAATGTGTTGTTTAGATTGTTCAGTATCTGCAATACGCTGTAATGATGTAATTGGTTTATAGATGTTATCTAGACAAAGCCTCCGCCAGTGCGTAGGTACAATCTCATCAACAATAGTTTCAAGAAGTAAGCGAAATTGCGCTTCGTAATGTTGGCGTAAAACTTTTTTGGGTTGTGTTGTTAAATGAATATCATTTTCCTGCTGTAGCCATAACGTTATTAAGGCAGGGTTGTTAGGCTCTTGCGCAAAGCGAATTTTTTTTCTGAGTAGCTGAGTAATAAAATGATGCGCCATAAATAGAAATAAGTAATATCATAAATAACAAAAAACAATGATAATGTTAATGAGAATTATTATCAATAGGTTTGGTGTGCCAAATTTACATATTAAAGAGATAAAGCTTTTAGCTTACCTTTCATTCTAATAATGCAGTGAGTAAAAGTAGGGAGTTAGTTAGTGATGAAGGGAGAGAGACAACAGTATTATTACATCGTTTACCTGCCATTTAAAAAGTGCAGTAGGCAGGTATCAATCTTACCTATAGAGCGATGAACTCTTTAGCTTAATACCTGTTTTTTACTGGATTAAACCCGTAAAAAGGAAACTTAACCTAATAGATCATTAAGTAATTTTGGTGCTTTGCCTTTTAATTTTTCTCCAAGTTTTTCTTTAAGTTTCTCTTTTGCTTTTTCTTTTAGTTGCTCTTTAATTATTTTTTCTTGCTCTTGTTTCGCGGACTTCCAAATGGCTGATAATGATTTTTTTATCAGTGTGCCACCAAGCTCACTGGCTGGAATGCCTTTTTCACTACCGATATTAGCTAAGTTAATATCAGGTAAAATCTTCTTGTGAGTCGTGTTGCCAAGTGCGGTTAAATCTGCGCGTAAAGTGACCCCAGCTAGTACTAATTTTTTAATGGCTATGTTAGGAACAAGTTTTCCTGATTCACTTGTTTGTTGACTTTGAGTTGCTGATTTTGAGGTGTTCCTATTGACAGCATCAAGCACATCTTGGATGTTAGTTCGGCCACTTTTGGTGAACTCGACAAACGCCTCAGGAGAACTAATAATTACCGCGTCAAGTATTATTGGACCACCATCTTTTACTTTGGGTAGACTGGCTAAATTGATGTCTATAGTCACTTCATTTAAAGAAAATAAAGGAGTTGTGGAATAGTCCGTTGGATTATTAATTACAAGACCATTGATGGTGCCAGCACCTTGTAATATATTCATTTCAACTTTTTCAACGGCGACAGTTTGCTCGGTAAATTTGTGTCCTTGTGTTTCAATTTGTTCTTTAATTAAGGCATTAAGTTGGTCGCTAGATATGAACCAGAAAACACCACCAATAACGGCAATTATCACGCCTAAAACAATAATTAGTTTTTTCATCATACTCTGTTCTCCAGCTGAGCTCCTTGAAAGATAATTTTGACTCAAAACAATTAACTTAATTGCTAACCTTATTGAGAATACCCATTGACTTAGTGAATACAGTACTTAGCGAGAATTAACAGATTTATAGGTATTTGTTGTTAATTTAGTAATATTTTTTACGGTGTTAAACGAAAAAATGATGAGTCGCTTGTACAGCTTGTAAGCTTAATTCGTTCATTTATGTTTTACAAGGGATGAGTAGGGAAAACGGTGATCTTTAATCAGAAATCAGAGAGTGGTTTAGCACAGGTTTTCCTGCGCTAAACCTACAGGAGCAGTTAAATATGGATATTCTCATCGCTAAATTTAATCTCAACACCTTCAATATGTGCTTGTTCAACTAAGCTTTGTATGTAAGATTGAATGGCAAGGTGTGACGCACTATTAACTAAGTAGCCGCGCACTTTATCAATCACCATTGAATATTCAAGTTGTTTTCCATCTATTTTTCGGTTGATATTCACTACGTGGAAACCATAGCGTGACTCAATGGCTTTTTCACTTAGTCCTTCTGGTAGCGGCATTAATTGACGTTCAAATTCAGGTACTGTTTGCCCTTTACTTAACTGGCCTAAATTTCCACCGCTTTCTTTTGAAGGACAAGCTGAATATTCTTTTGCAAGCGCGGCAAAACTTGAAGGTTCATTATTGTTCATTTCTTGCTTTAGTTGAGAGATAATCACCTCAGCATTATGTTTTGCAGCATCGCGACCTTCAATATCATCTTTTGCAGCAGCAAGTAAAATATGATCCACTTCCATTAATGGCATGGTCATGAATTTTTCTTTGTTGTTATCAAAGTAGCGCTGACAAATTTCTTCAGTTGGCGCATCGTAGCTAATATTAGCTTCAATTAATTTTTGAATGGCTTCTTCTTCATTCTCTTGAGCAGATGCGTCAATACCTTGCGATCTCGCTTCATCAATAAGTAATTGTCGAATAACTAATGCTTGGCTGGCTTGTTGCACCACTACGTCAAAGTTCTGATTAGGGTGATACTGTAATTCATTAGCGAGATCTTTTTCGTTAATCGTTGCGCCATTAACCTTAATTTTAGGTAATTGTTCTTCTGATGGGGTGGTTGGCTCATTAGTGCCACATGAACTGCTCATAACTATATTACTCTCGATGTGCAGCAATGCTGCAATAAAATTATTAAATAAATATGGTTAAATAACCTAATTACAAGTGATTTAGCTATATTTATTTTATGGTTTATTTAGAAAAATGGCGACTTTTAGTCAATAAAAATCGCCATGTAAATGTGCGTTGTTAACTCACTATCTAAAAAGTTAATATTATCTTTGACGAACTAGTTGGTAGTTACGTGCAAAATATTTAACAGGCACGCTAATTACATGCACTAAACGTGTAAATGGGAATACTAATAACATAGTTAAACCAACTAAAACGTGTAACTTGTAGATAATACCAACCGTTTCCATCGCTTCAGCTGCAGCAACACCTTGTAAAGTAACAATGCTTTGTGCCCAGTCACCTAACAATACCATCACTGAGCCGTCTAAGTGACTCATTGAAGCGAAGATAGTCGCTAACCCTAGTAATAATTGTACAAGTAATAGTACTAAGATAAAGATATCTGATGTTTTAGAAACTGCACGAACACGTGGGTTGGTTAAACGACGTTTTAATAACATAACTAAACCGATTAAACATAACACCCCAAAGAAACCACCACTAACCATTGCTAATAATTGTTTGTTAGCTGTTGAAATGAAAGCGTGGTAAATAGCATGCGGTGTTAATAAACCGACAAAGTGACCACAAAGTACAAAAATAATACCTACGTGGAACAAGTTACTTGCTAAACGGAACCCTTTTTGATCTAAAAGTTGGCTAGAGTCTGCTTTCCATGAATAGGGTTCGCGGTCATATCTGATCCAAGAACCGATGAATAGCACAGCAATAGCTATGTAGGGATAAATCCCAAAAAGTAAAAAATTTAAATTTGACATAAGTATTCTTCCTTACAGTCCTGACACTTCTGCTGCATCAGCATCGTGCCATTTAATAGGCACTTGATGAACAGTATTTGGATCTAACGAATTTTGGGAGTTTTGTAATCCTGATGATGATGGACAGTCGCCTACCATAGGGTCATCAAAACGTATTTCTTTATCTTCCCATTCTTTATCAATAGCTTCGACGGTATCGTCTCGCTCTTCTTGCTTCACTGAGTCAGCAATTTCTTTACGGTCAACTTCTTGACCAGAAACTTCTACCAATGAATCAAAAAGCACTGAGTAATAACATTCTCTGTCTATTAAACGTTCTGACAACATGGTTAATAAGTGACAAATATCGCCAAGCCATTCTTCAATAAACTCAGGTGATTGCTCACTTAAAAACTCCAAATACAGAGGGATGTAGTCAGGCAGTTGCGATGAATCAACTTCAAAACCGTTGGTTTTATAAACATTCATTAAATCAACCATGGCTTGACCACGATCACGAGATTCACCGTGAACATGTTCAAACAACAATAGTGATAATGCTCGGCCACGATCAAATAATAGATCGTAGCTTTCCTGTGCATCAAAAATGTCTCTAGAAGTCAGTTGCTCAATAAAATCAAGCAGCTGACTACGGTTTTGAGCAGTCAATTCGTCGGTATTTTCAACGATTGCTTTTAATTCATCCTTCGCAGCAAAAAGCGCTGCTGTTGGGTAATCAAGTAGACGTGAAATAACTTTAAGAATTAACATAACTAACCTCTTAACCTATATTAACGGTTTTGATAACGTCACGTTTAGCAACTTTTTTGCCACCAAACATATTTACGCCATTTTGACCATCGCTACAGCCGTTGCCGAAAGTGAAACCACAACCAGATTTTTCGCCATAGGCTTCTGGTACATTCATTTCACGATGACCCGAAGGAATAACATAACGATCTTCGTAGTTAGCAATGGCTAAATAACGGTACATTTGGTCGGCTTGCTTTTTCGTTAAGCCAGCATCTTCAAGTACTTGTAGATCTTCAATACCTTCGACATTTTCAGCACGTTTATAGGCACGCATAGCAAGTAAACGTTCTAACGCACGAGCTACAGGCTCTTCGTCACCAGCCGTTAGCAAGTTGGCTAAATATTTCATTGGAATACGTAAACTGCGTATATCAGGGATTACGCCAGCTTTACCGATAGTTGCCAAGTTACCTGACTCAACCGCACTATTAATCGGGCTAAGTGAAGGTACATACCAAACCATAGGAAGGGTACGGTACTCAGGGTGCAATGGTAATGCGAGTTTCCAATCAATGGCCAGTTTGTAAACAGGAGACTTTTGTGCTGCTTCAATGATTGAATCAGTAATGCCATCTTTACGTGCTTGAGCAATGATTGCAGGATCATTTGGATCTAGAAAGACTTCAAGTTGCTTTTCGTATAGATCGGTTTCTGATGGTGTTGAGGCCACTTCTTTGATCTTATCTGCATCATAAAGAATAACGCCCAAGTAACGGATACGACCAACACACGTTTCAGAACAAACCGTTGGCATGCCTGCTTCAATACGTGGATAACAGAAAATACATTTTTCTGATTTACCTGATTTCCAGTTGTAGTATATTTTCTTGTACGGACAACCAGAGATACACATTCTCCAACCACGACACTTTTCTTGGTCAATCAGAACGATACCGTCTTCTTCACGCTTGTAAATTGCGCCAGATGGACAAGAAGCTACACAAGCAGGGTTTAAACAATGTTCACATAAACGCGGTAAATACATCATGAATGTATTTTCAAATTCACCGTACATTTGTTTTTGCATGTTATCGAAGTTTTTGTCTTTAGAGCGTTTTTCAAACTCAGTACCAAGAATTTCTTCCCAGTTTGGACCCCATTCGATTTTTTCCATACGCTTACCAGAAATAACAGAGCGCGGACGAGCCGTTGGCTGATGCTTTACTTCTGGGGAAGTATGTAAATGCTGGTAATCGTAATCAAACGGTTCATAATAATCATCTATTTCAGGCATGTTGGGGTTAGCAAAAATGCTCGCTAATAGACGATATTTACCACCAATTTTTGGTTCGATAGTGCCGTCACCTTTACGGATCCAACCACCATTCCATTTGTCTTGATTTTCCCATTCTTTCGGGTAACCAATACCAGGCTTAGTTTCAACATTGTTGAACCAAGCATATTCAACGCCTTCACGAGACGTCCATACGTTTTTACACGTGATTGAACAAGTATGACACCCGATACACTTATCAAGGTTAAGAACCATACCTATTTGAGAACGTATTTTCATGTTCTACTCCTTAAGCTTTATCAGGGTTAGTGTGGATAAAAGGTATTGCAGGGCGTGGTAACGTAGTTTCCACAACATCCATACCTATTTGAGAACGTATTTTCATGTTGTTAATCCTCACTAGCCTTAAGCTTCATCTGGGTTAGTTGGTAAAGGACGGGGTAATTTTTCAGTGTTGCCAGCTTCATAGCCGTCATCATCTAACCAGTCAATCTTATCCATCTTACGAACAACAACCATTTCATCACGGTTACAACCTACAGTACCGTAGTAGTTAAAGCCCCATGATTGTTGTGCATAACCACCAATCATGTGTGTTGGCTTCATCACAACACGAGTAACCGAGTTATGGTGACCACCACGAGTACCTGTCATTTCACTGCCAGGAACATTTACGATACGCTCTTGAGCGTGATACATCATGGTCATACCTTGCATAACACGTTGTGAAACAACTACACGACAGGCAATAGCACCGTTGGCGTTAAATACTTCAACCCAATCGTTGTCTTCAATACCCGCGTCTTTAGCATCAACTTCACTCATCCAAATAATTGGTCCACCACGAGATAGGGTAAGCATAATGAGGTTATCAGAGTAAGTTGAATGAATGCCCCATTTTTGATGTGGAGTGATCCAGTTCAAGGTGATTTCTTTGTTACCGTTTTGCTTCGAGTTTTTAACGATATCAATTGTTTTCGTATCAATAGGTGGTCGATAAGACATCAATTGCTCACCAAAGGCTTGCATCCACTTGTGATCTTGATAAAACTGCTGACGACCGGTTATTGTTCTCCATGGTACAAGCTCATGAACGTTTGTATAACCAGCGGTATAACTTACATGTTCATCTTCTAAACCTGACCAAGTTGGAGAAGAAATAATCTTACGTGGTTGTGCTTGAATGTCACGGAAACGGATTTTCTCTTCTTGTTTTGGTAATGCTAAATGCGTATGGTCACGACCTGTAAACTCACTTAGTGCAGCCCATGCTTTTACCGCAACACCACCATTAGTTTCAGGAGCGAAAGTTAAGATAGTCTCAGCAGCATCAATTGCTGATTCTATAATTGGACGACCTTCACTAATACCTTCGTCAGTATTTTTGTGGTTTAACTCACCTAACAACATAATTTCGTCATCAGTATTCCAGTTAATACCTTTACCACCATTACCCAACTTATCAAGTAGTGGACCTAATGAGGTAAACTTCTTGTAAGTGTTCGGGTAATCACGTTCAACTACGACCATATTTGGCGCTGTTTCACCGGGGATTAAATCACATTCACCTTTTTTCCAGTCTTTAACATCAAAAGGTTGAGCTAATTCACCTTCAGTGTCATGTAACATTGGAATAGTCACAAAGTCAGTTTCTTCACCTAAGTGACCAACACAAACTTCTGAGAATTTTTTAGCAATACCTTTGTAGATTTCCCAATCTGATTTTGCTTCCCACGCAGGATCAACAGCGGTTGATAATGGGTGAATAAATGGATGCATATCAGAAGTGTTTAAATCATCTTTTTCATACCAACAAGCCGTAGGTAAGATAATGTCTGAGTACATACACGTAGAAGACATACGGAAATCTAGAGTCGTGACAAGGTCTAATTTACCAGTAGCGCCTTGGTCAACCCATTCAGCTTCTTTTGGTTTTATGCCGCCAATAGCGCCATTATCACCGTGCAATACACTTTCTCTTTCAGCACCTAAAAGGTACTTAAGCATGTATTCATGCCCCTTACCTGATGAACCAAGTAAATTTGAACGCCAGATGAACATGTTGCGAGGGAAGTTTTCGGGTGCATCTGGTGCTTCACAAGCAAATTTGATGTCACCTGATTTAAGCTGTTGTACCGCATAATCTTTTGCTTCCATACCTGCGGCTTTTGCATCTTTAGTTAACTGAAGCGGATTCATGTTAACTTGTGGAGCAGAAGGCAACCAACCCATGCGCTCAGCACGAATGTTGTAATCTAGTTGATGCTCATCAAAATCGTCTTTTTTCGCTAATGGCGATAAGACTTCATGCATACTGACTTTTTCATGACGCCATTGTGAAGAATGGTTGTAGAAGAATGAAGTACCGTTCATTTGACGAGGTGGACGAGACCAATCCAAACCAAATGCGAGTGGCTGCCAACCTGTTTGTGGACGTAATTTTTCTTGACCAACATAGTGTGACCAACCACCACCTGATTGACCAACACAACCACACATCATCACCATATTGATCAGGCCACGATAGTTCATGTCCATGTGGTACCAATGGTTCATTGCCGCACCAACGATGATCATCGATTTACCATGAGTTTTGTCAGCAGTATCCGCAAATTCACGGGCAACTTTGATTACTTTTTCACGTGGTAAGCCAGTGATTTTTTCTTGCCATGCTGGTGTACCAGGAATGTCTTGGTCGTAGCTAGAGGCAACATTACCACCACCTAAACCACGGTCAATACCATAGTTAGCCATCATTAAGTCGTAAACAGTGGCAACTAGATATTCTTTACCGTCTGCGCCAATGATTGTTTTAGTTGGCACGTTACGAACTTGAATCTCTTCTTGATCACAACCTGTCCAAGCACTGTTAGTGTTGTTTGCCGCAAAGTGAGGGAAAGCAACCGGTGATACATCGCCACCAATTTGCGATAATTGAAGTTTAGTATCTGCGCCAGCTTTACCTTCACGCTCTTCAATATTCCACTTACCTTTTTCACCCCAGCGGTAACCGATAGAACCTTGTGGAGACACTAATTCACTTGAGTTTTCATCAAAAGCAATGGTTTTCCATTCAGGGTTATTTTCTTGACCTAAATCACCCGCCAAATCACTTGCACGTAAGAAGCGTGTTGAAGTGAAAGATTCTTCATTATGCTTCTCTAATACCACTAACATCGGGAAATCGGTATATTGACGAACATAACTGGTGAAGTATTCACTTGGTTTTTCTAAATGGAATTCTTTAAGAATAACATGACCAAATGCCATACCTAATGCTGCATCAGTACCTTGTTTAGGGTTTAACCATTCATCAGTAAGCTTTGAAACTTCGGCGTAATCTGGAGTGATTGATACCGTTTTAGCACCCTTATAACGAACTTCAGTAAAGAAATGTGCATCAGGGGTACGTGTTTGAGGAATATTAGAACCCCAAGCAATGATGTAGTTTGAGTTATACCAGTCAGCAGATTCAGGAACATCGGTTTGCTCACCCCAAACCATTGGAGAAGCTGGAGGTAAATCACAATACCAATCGTAGAAACTTAAGCATACACCACCAATAAGTGACAAGTAACGTGCACCTGCCGCATATGATACCATTGACATTGCAGGAATAGGCGAGAAACCAATAACACGGTCAGGACCGAAAGTTTTGGTTGTGTAAACGTTTGCTGCGGCAATGATTTCGTTAACTTCGTCCCATGAAGAGCGAACAAAACCACCTAAACCACGTTTAGATTTATAGGTTTTTGTTTTTGCTTCATCAGAAACAATAGAGCCCCAAGCATCAACAGGATCCATGGTAGCGCGAGCTGCACGCCATAATTTTAATAGTGGCTTACGTACTTTAGGATATTTTAATCGGTTTGCACTGTATAAATACCATGAGTAACTAGCACCGCGAGGACAGCCGCGTGGCTCGTGATTTGGTAAGTCTGGACGAGTACGTGGGTAATCCGTTTGCTGTGTTTCCCAAGTCACTAAACCATTTTTTACGTAAATTTTCCAAGAACAAGAACCTGTACAGTTTACCCCGTGGGTAGAGCGTACGATTTTGTCGTGTTGCCAGCGTTGACGATAGCTGTTTTCCCATTCACGACTTTCATTGGTGGTATCACCATGACCATCGCTGAATTCGCCAGTTTTCTTTTTAAGAAACTGTAGGCGATCAAGAAAGTTACTCATCTTTTTTCTCCGTTGAAGTCATATCAGGTATTTTGAAAATTGCGCTCTGTTAACTGATAAAACCGATTATAAAATTTTAATAATTATTGATGGTGTTCTAAAAATAGATAGACATCATATTCTTTAATGAACACAAGAGAACTGATCTGTATCAATTCCCTTGCAATAACCCTACATTTATTATGGCTAAGGGTTTAAGGGTTATGAAACTCCGCACTTTTGCGCAAGTAATACCAGCGATTGATAACGATACAAACCGCATAGAATATGGCAAATCCGTAAAGAGCATTTTCAGGGGTGGTCAATTTAATTTGCTCACCAAGTACTTTAGGAATAATAAATGCGCCGTATGCAGCAACTGCAGAAGTCCAGCCTAGTACCGGACCGGCTTGCTCTTTATCAAATACCATTGAAATGGTTCTAAAAGTTGAGCCATTACCAATACCAGTAGCAGCAAACAATACTAAGAATAAGACTAAAAACGGTACAAAATAATCTTGAGGGGTTGCTGAAGAATAGGCTAGTTTCATGTAGTGAGCAACACCGATAGCACTTGCTACCATGATAATTGCACAGATTTCAGTGACTTTAGCACCACCCATTTTATCGGCAATCCAACCACCTACTGGGCGAATTAACGCACCGATGAAAGGTCCCATCCATGCATACATCAATGCACTTGGACCATTCGGGTTAGCAAGGTCATGATTCATGACACCGTCAACCATAACATGCTGATAACCAAAGATAACTTTGATTGATAGACCAAATGCAGCGGCAAAACCGATGAAAGAACCAAACGTCATGGTGTAAATAACACTCATCACCCATGTATGTCTATTGCCGAATATTTTGTATTGACGAGACAAGTTATCTTTAACTTGACCAGGAATTAGCTTCAATAAATAAACTGTTAACGCGATAACTATGGGTAAAACAATCCATTTACTAACTCCAAAACCACTACCACCGACTTTTTCAGGAAGCATTAACCAAAGACCGAAAATAGCAGTACCAAAACCAATTAAGAACATGCCTGTGATGATAGAGAATGAGCCAACAGGACTTGGTAAACCAGGAGTAACATGTGATGCTTTAATGTTATTCATTCCCCACCAGCCCACTAGCGCTAAAGGAATTAAAAAGAATAACCAAACATAACCCGCGTTATGAATCCAAGCATCTGTGCCAGCAGGAATTTTACCAATCAAAGTACCTGAAGTGTTCACTAGTTCCATTGGCTCACCGCCAAACAAACCAAAAGTCATCACCAGAGGAACTAATATTTGCATCGTGGTAACACCAAAGTTACCTAAACCAGCATTTAGACCTAAAGCCAAACCTTGCTGTTTTTTTGGAAAGAAAAAAGAGATATTTGACATGGAAGAAGCGAAGTTACCACCACCAATACCAGATAGCAGCGCTAAGAACATGAATACCCAAAGTGGTGTATTAAGGTCTTGCAAAGCAATACCTGTTCCAATAGCAGGTATCATTAATAAAGCAGTCGTAAATACTATGGTATTTCTACCACCACATAAACGAATAAAGAAACTACTTGGTATACGTAAAGTAGCTCCCGTTAAGCCCGCAACCGCACCTAAAGTAAAAAGATCTGCCTTTGGAATTGGAAAGCCTAGGTTTAGCATTTGAATCGTAATGATACCCCAGCATAACCATACGGCGAAACCACATAAAAGGCTTGGGATTGAAATCCAAAGGTTACGATTTGCAACCTTCTTACCTTCATTTTCCCAAAACTGGGCGTCTTCTACGTCCCACTTTTGAATGTCAGACATTGTTTACTCCAATTGTTCTGTTGTTAATTGTGAAATTATTATTAAGCGTTAAATCTTTTGTCGAGGCTAAGGTATCAATGACCAGATGAGCAAGAGTTGATCTGGATCAAGCAGTTATAGAAGTACATATTTGGCAGTCGGGAACTTATACCACTAAGGTGGTAGTGTTTTTATTGGTTAAGTTTTTGTTTTTATTTGTTTTGTTGTTTTTTTTGTGGTTTGGGAGTTATGGAGGTGGATAGAATAACTATTTGGTGGTAGCAATAAAGTTTTTGGTATTTTTAGCAAATTTTCAGTATGCTATAACATTCAATTGTTCTTCATTTTTTATAAAATTACTTGCCATGGAAATAGCCTCAAACTCACTTGAACTATCTGAATCAAGCACATCACTTATTGCCAAAGTAGGACAGGTGATGGCAGTGATTATTACTTTAGGTTTATTAAGTATGATCTCATCTATGCTGGTAACAGAAAGTCTTAATGGCGATGCTGCGAAAATTAATAAGGCTGGTTCATTACGCATGCAGGCTGTACGAATTTCCAGGGCTTATTTTATTGATCAAAATATAAATAAAGCAGCCGTTAGAGCCGAAATACATACATTTAATTTAAGTCTTACCCAGGTTTTGCATGGTAAAAAATTTGAAGACGGTAAAAATACAGCCGTGGGTCAACAATATCATCGTATTTTAGCGTTATGGCAACAAATCAACGTACGAAGTTTGGCGGTGAAACACTTAACTCATGGGCAGTTGATTGAGTTAATCGCCTCTTATGATCATTTTGTTGTTGAATTAGATCAACTCGTAAAATTGTTACAACTAGAATCAGAAAAAAAGTTGAGTCTTTTACGCTTAATTCAAGGGCTTACTTTGTTTCTTGTTATTGCTGTCGCCAGCTTTGTGTTATTTAAATTAAACCGGACTTTAATAGGCCCTTTAAAACAGTTGGTCAATGTAGCGGAGCAGGCAGGTAAAGGTAATTTTGAGGTCAGAGCCACTTATAACAGAAATGATGAATTAGGTGTTTTAGCTCATACCATTAATCAAATGTCCGATGAATTAAAGCTAACTTACCAAGATTTTGAAAGCCGAGTGAGCCATAAAACTCAACAATTAAGCCGGACGAATCAATCTCTTGATGTATTGTATCGCGCGGCAAGAAACTTAGCTGGTTATACTTTATCAGAGCAAGACAGCGCCAGTTATCAAATTGATCATCAAATTATTGATGAATTAGTCGAAGTATTAGGCTTTGGTAAAATTAAAATAGAAATCAATAACAGTAAGCAAAATAATTTAATTATTGATGTTTATGTCAATAATACTATTGATAATATTTGTTTTAACTATCAAAAATTTCCTCTAGAAAAACAAAATCGCCTTTTTGGATACCTAGTTTGGGAGCTCCCTAAAGGAACAGAGGTACAAGATTGGCAACAGCAAATATTGCAAGCCATGGCTGATATTATTGCTACAGCCATAGAGCTTGATCAAAAACGCACCAGTGAAAACCGTCTTGTCATTGTAGAAGAACGTGCGGTTATTGCGCGAGAACTGCACGACTCTTTAGCGCAATCATTGTCCTATTTAAAGGTTCAAATGAGTTTGTTAACGCGTAAAATGCACAAGCAATTACCTCAAGAGCAAGTTGAAGAAACCATTGATGATATTAAGGAAGGGTTAAACAGTGCTTATTTGCAACTGAGGGAACTGCTGACAACATTTAGATTAAAATTAGATGATCCGGCAATAAAAAACTCACTACAAAGCACTATTATTGAATTCAGTGCTAAATGCCAATTCAGTATAGCGTTTGATTATCAGCTACCTCAAAGTTACCTTAGTGCGAATCAAGAAATTCACTTGTTACAAATAGTACGTGAAGCTTTATCTAATATCCATCGTCATGCTGCTGCTAGCAAAGCTGGCGTGTCGATAGTACTTGAAGACAATAAAGTCAAAGTGAAAATTTGGGATGATGGCGTAGGGCTGCCTGAAACGCTTAATGAGCAAGGTCATTTAGGAATAGGTATAATGCAAGAGCGTGCCAAATCATTAAATACTGATATGCATATAGGCGAAAGAGAAGTGTCGGGTACGATAGTCAGTTTTGAATTTAGCCATTAAGTACCCGTGATAAATAGGATTATAAAAAGGAAAGTCAATGGTAGAAGATAAAATTTTATTGGTTGATGATCACCCAATGCTGCGCAAAGGTGTGGCTCAATTAATATCGTTAGAAGATAACCTGAACGTGATAGGAGAGGTGAGCTCTGGCGATGAGGCCATTACATTTGCAATTGAGCATGCACCAGATTTAATTTTACTTGATTTGAATATGAAGGGGTTAAGTGGCATTGAAACCCTAAGTGCACTAAAGCGTGCCAATACTAAGGCAAAGGTGGTGATTTTTAGTGTGTCAGACAGTGAAGCTGATGTGTTGCAGGCATTAAAATTTAATGCTGATGGTTACCTGTTAAAAGACAGTGAACCCGAAGAGTTAATTGATAAAATAAACCAAGCACTTTCAGGCGAGTTTGTTATCAGTAATCCATTGGCACAAATTTTAGCTAAATCTCTGAGACCGCAAAATAAAGTGAATGTTATTGATACCTTAACCCAACGAGAGGTTGAAAATCTTAAACTGATTGCTAGCGGAAAAAGTAACAAAGAAATTGCTCGTAAATTAGGGATAACCGAAGCGACAGTAAAAGTGCATAATAAAAATTTATTTAAAAAACTAGGTTTAAAAAGTCGAGTAGAAGCTGCTATGTGGGCGGTAGAGCATAAAGTAAGCCATTAAGATAGCGGATCATCCCATGACATAAAAAGCGGGATTTTAGCCATGGCTATTTAAGAAAACTTTTAAACTGGCGGTTATACGTCAATAACCGCGTTGAAAAATAGTTGATTAAATTTATGATGCTATCCATTTTTTATCATCTGCTTAGGGTTAATCGTGCTCTAAAAAGTTATTTTCAATCGCCTCTTTTAGTGATTTTTGGTGTCTTTCAGCTTTAATGGCAAAATGCATAGCGATCATACATAAGGCTAATACACCATAAAGTAACATAAAACAGGCGCTATACACACCAATGATATCAACAGCTAAACCAAATAGAATGGGTAGGGTGCAACCGCCTAAAGCACCTAATGCTGCGATAACACCACCAATACTGCCCATATGATTTGGGTAATAGTCATAAATGATTTTGTAAACACTAGCTCGACCCATGCCTTGGGCGATTCCTATAACAAACATTAGTAATGTAAATAGCCAAACATTGACTTCAAAAGACACTTCAACATTTTTGCTAACACCGTGAATGATCATTGTGGTTGGAGGATAACTTAAAAAAAATAAACACACCATACAAATCCAAAACGCACTCCAGTTTACCGCTCTTGCGCCAAATCTATCTGCAAACCAACCCCCAATAGCTCTGACCATACTTGAGCTAGCAACAAATAATACGGTGAGTGCCAATGCTTGCGTGAGTGGTAATTTATAGGCTTCCATATAATATTGAGGTAACCATAAAAGTAGCGCTAAAAAAGAGCCAAAAACAAAATAGTAGTACAAGCCAAATCGCCATACTTGTACATCTTTTAACGGTGCTAAATGAAAGGCGAGATCCTGAATTTTCTTTTCTTGGTAATATTTACTTATCTCTGGGGCAAATAGTCGAAAAATTATCGCCATGCCTAGCATGCCGACCCCATAAATTGGGCCTATATGTTGCCAGCTATAAGCTTCTACAATGAATGGGACTAAAGCTAGAGTAATGGCGGCACCCGCATTGCCAGCACCAAATACACCTAAAGCAAAGCCTTGTTGTTTAGTATCAAACCAATCGGTGACATAACGAATGCCGATGATAAATGAAACGCCACTTAATCCGAGAATAAAGCCTAAGAAAATATAATCACTAAATGTTTTAACGTAAGGCAGGTAAAAGAGTGGAGGAACAGTTAACAACATTTGCCAAAAAAACAAGTTTCGACAAGAAACTCGTTCAGCTAAAAAACCTATTGGAATACGAAATATTGCACCAGTAAAAATTGGTGCAGCAAGTAGTAAGCCGAATTCAGTAGCGCTTAGATTCAGCTGCTCTTTTACTTCAACCCCGAGTATTGAATATAAGGTCCATACAGAAAAAGAAGCGGCAAAGGCGAGGGTAGCCAGTGTTAGTGCTTTATACGAATGACGTTGTTGAATTTCCATAGGCTCTCTTTGATTATGATAACTAGGGTCTGTTACATTATTTTTATTTGAATTAAAACAAATTTAATTCAAAAAATCCTTATTTTTAATAAGGACTAATTTAAATAAATTGAGTTTGTTGACATAAGTCAATAAAGTAAATACTCCAAAAGCGCAGAATAGCGCTAACCAATTTATTAACGATTTTTAATTTAACGTCACATAGCGCATCTTAACTTAAAAAGATTATGGCGCAGGAGTAAGTATAATGTCGCACGAGGGTAAAATGAATCTGCTGAATTTAGCCGATCCTAAAATTAAAATGCTGCACGTCACGTGGTTTGCGTTTTTTTTATCATTTGTTGTTTGGTTTTCACACGCACCACTACTGGTGTTTATTAAAGAGGCATTTGACTTATCAACAGCTCAAGTCAAAGCATTGTTAATTTTAAACGTAGCCTTAACTATTCCTGGTCGGATCGTGGTAGGTATTTTAGTTGACAAGTTTGGTCCTCGACATATTTTTTCCAGTTTATTGATTATTGGTTCTTTTATTTGTATGGGCTTTGCAACCGCAGATAGTTTTGAACAACTTGCATTATTTAGATTTTTACTGGGTTTCGTCGGTGCTGGTTTTGTGATTGGCATCCGCCTCGTAGGTGAATGGTTCCCTGCGAAACAAGTTGGTGTTGCCGAGGGAATTTACGGTGGTTGGGGTAACTTTGGTTCCGCTGCTGGTGCAATGACTTTACCCACTATTGCCTTAATGTTTGGTGGTGATGATGGTTGGCGCTATGCCTTAGGTTTAACAGGTGTTATTGCTGGTGTTTACGGTATTTTCTTTTATTTTGCTGCACGTAACACACCAAAAGGGTCAACTTACTTTAAGCCTAAGAAATCAGGTGGTTTAGAGGTTACTAGCTGGAAAGATTTCTACTTCTACTTGTTTATGAATATTCCTATGTATATTGCACTTGGCGTATTAGCATGGAAATTATCCCCAACGGGTGTAAAGCTGCTTACAACTGAAAGCATGTATATTATGTGGATTGGTTTAGTGGCCTTATTTGCTGTACAAGTTCACTCTATCTGGCGTGTAAATAAAGACAACTTAACTCATGGCGTAGCTGATATTGAAAAATATGACTTTAAACAAGTTGCTATTTTAGATGTATCTTATTTTGTTACTTTTGGTTCAGAATTAGCGGTAGTATCAATGTTACCTCTATTTTTCTTAGAAACATTCGACGGTTTAGATCCCGTTAAAGCGGGTCTATTAGCTTCT
This sequence comes from Litorilituus sp., assembly GCA_030754235.1. GTDB lineage: Bacteria > Pseudomonadota > Gammaproteobacteria > Enterobacterales > Alteromonadaceae > Colwellia. The sequence goes on along the minus strand of JASMAS010000076.1, from coordinate 80,773 downwards.
GGTTTTGCCTTTATGAACTTAGTTGCACGTCCTACGGGCGGCTGGTTTAGTGATAATTTTGGTCGCCGTAAAGCACTAATGATCTTAGTAGGCGGTTTAGCTGTCGGTTATATGGTGCTTAGCCAAGTTGATGGTACTTGGATGATCCCTTTTGCGGTAATGGCTACTATGTGTTGTTCTTTCTTTGTACAAGCAGGTGAGGGTGCCGTATTTGCTATTGTACCGCTAGTGAAGCGTCGCATGACTGGTCAAATTGCCGGTATGGCTGGTGCTTACGGTAATGTTGGCGCGGTAACTTATCTAACGGTACTATCATTTGTTGATTATTCGACATTCTTTATGGTCATCGCAGCTTCTGCAGCTGTTATCTTCTTCGCCACTATGTTCTTAACCGAACCTAAAGGGCATATGGCTGAAGTAAATGCCGATGGGACCGTCGAACTTATCGACGTTAACTAAAGTAACTATTCACCTTGTTGCTGTATCGCCCAATTTAGGCATCAAAAGTACTCATTGACTAGCGTCAACTCCGTGCTTTTTCCTTTAAATTGAACGATACAGCTTAAAGCTAAATTGTTATTTGCATATAGATAACTATTTAGAGCAAAATGGAAAATATGAATTTTAAATAAAAAAATAAGAAACGATTATGCCAAAAACCAACCAACTACAAGTTGATATCGCTAGCCATTCAATTCAAGGTTTAAAAGATAATAACGAAGATGGGGTTGGTTTTTTTGTGCCAGAAGAGCCAAGCGTGCTTGAAAGCAAAGGTATCGTGTTAGCGGTTGCTGACGGCGTTAGCAGCGCCGAAGCGGGGAAAGAGGCCAGTAATACTGCTATTACGCGTTTTTTAAGCGACTACTATCAAACCCCTGATACTTGGTCAGTCAAGCACGCAGGGCAAAAAATCCTTTCGAGTATTAATTTAACCTTATTTAAGCGCAGTCATGAATTTGCGAGTGAAGAGAAAGGTTACTTAACGACCTTTACCGCTTTAGTGTTAAAGTCTCGTATTGCTCATTATTTTCATGCCGGCGATAGTCGAGCTTATTTACTGCGTGACGGTGTTTTTAAACAGTTAACCCGCGATCATGTTGCAAGCATAGGATCAGGTCGAAGTTTTCTTGCTCGAGCAATGGGCATGGATAACTCTATTCAAATTGATTATAGCCAGTTTACTCTAGAAATAGATGATGTTTTATTAGTGACATCTGATGGCATTCATGATTTTGTTTCAGCGGAAAAAATCATTGAAATAATATCGACACCAAAGCCCTGTCAGGCACGCATTGAAACCTTAGTGCGTGAGGCTTTTGATTCGGGTAGTGATGATAATATTAGTGGTTCTTTATGCCAACTAGCCACATTACCTAATGAAAGCTTAGATGACTATAATTCTAAATTGACTCGCTTACCTTTTCCTCCTCCGCTTGACGATGGTGTACTTCTAGATGGTTATAAAGTCATTAGAGAAATTTTTGCCAGTAGTAGAAGTCAACTTTATTTAGTTGAAGATACCGATACAGGTGAACAGATGGTGATGAAAACACCGTCCATAAATTTTGAAGAAGATACCGGCTATATTGATCGATTTATTCAAGAAGAATGGATTGGTAAACGTATTAATAATGAACATGTGGTTAATATTATCAGTCAACAGCGGTTGCGTACTTGCTTGTATTACTTAATGGAATATGTTCAGGGTATTTCTTTAGATCAGTGGATAGAGGAAAATCATTTCCCTAAGCCTAAAACCGCGATAAATATTGTTGAACAAATAGCACAAGGCTTATCGGCTTTTCATCAAATGGAAACCATTCATCAGGATTTAAAACCTGGCAATATTTTGATTAGTTCTGATCACAATATAAAAATCCTTGATTTTGGTTCTGTGTTTGTCGCCGGCCTTGCTGAAGTCTTTGTGCCACTCGAGCATGAGGGGGTATTAGGCACCGCCACTTACTCAGATCCTAAATATTTGTTAGGAAAAAATACGGGTATTCAAGGGGATTTGTATGCTTTGGCAACAATCACTTATGAGATATTCACAGGCAAGCTACCTTATGGCAATAAAATAGAAGAGTGTCAGACAGCTTTTGAATATGATCGTCTTCGTTATATTTCAGCATCAGAAGCAAATCCTATTATTCCTACTTGGTTTGACCGAACTTTAGAAAAGGGTGCTAGCTTTGATCTTGAACAGCGTTATACCAATATTCCTGAATTTATTAAGGATTTGAAAAACCCAAACCCAGAGTACTTATTAGATGATCCTAAAGTTAATAAAAATAAACCTCAAATCTTATTTTGGCAGCTTTTATCTGGCTTTTGGATCCTCATGTTGGTGTTGGTTATAGCGCTTTTTACACAAGGCTAAGTTTACTCAAGCTCAGTTACTACATGAATTTCGCTCTAAATTTGTCTAAGTTCAGTAAAAACCAGCAATTAAGACCGACCATTAAACCAACAAAGGAAAATAATTGTAGCGTCAAATAAAAGTTATTCCCTTGTGTCACAGGCCAAATGAGTAGCATAGGGATATCTGCAACAAAAATAGAGCCAAAAACAATAGTAAAGAAGTTGACCATTTTTCTTCTTTTTATCATTCCCCAAAACTTACCACCAATGAAGAACATATAGATATAAGCAACGGGTATAGCAGCTAAAGTTAAACCAAAAAATAGACCGAGAAAATCTATAAGGCCATTATCCATATTAAAGCCAGGTACATCTAACATATATGCACAAAAGGTAAAGGCAAAAGGAGTGATTAGCGGCGCAAGTGCCAAGGCTTTATTTTCAGTCATTGATACATACTCATTTCATTTCTTTGTTGGTGCCGTTTTAACATAGTTGTTTACCCGTTAATGTACGGTATAACCATCTTCAGTAATCAATTTTTGGGCTTTTTCAATATCAAGTTGTTCAATTGGTGAGCTCAAGTAATAAGGTAACTCTACTGCTTTTTCACTAAGTTTTATCATTTTACTTTCTATCAGGCGTTCAATAACAGACTCTAAGGTGTCATCTAATCGTTCAGGTACTTGTTGATAGTGTTGACGCATAAAAGCTGTCAGTTCTTGTAAGGTATGTTTACCGTCAGCTAGGGAAATTATCACACCAAACCAGTCTTCTAATTTAGTACTTTCTTGAGGGTTATTAATATCGGCTAGAGCAACGATTCCCGCTTTGCGAGTAAAAATAACGGTACGATAAAAAAATTGCGATTTGTCCAAAAGAGCTTCTCTAAGGTTACTAGTCATAATAGTAACATTATAACACATCTGTCATTTCAAAGACTGATCTAAAATAAACTAGTAAGTTAATTTTGCTATATATTGAGGGCGAATATTGCCTTAATTTTTTTCAAATTCTATTAATCTACAGCAAGGTGAATTTGTGAGAAAAATTGCTTTTGACCGCTAATAATCAAGCCATAATATAGAGAGGAATCATTGTAATAATGCAGAGAGATGATTTGCCGGCTCATGAAAATACCCATAAAAAATATAAGGTTATATTAAAAATTTGTTGGGTTTTAACTAAATTAATTTACTTTTTTTGATATACCTCAACAATAACTAACTTTTTGACACATTTTTGACAACTCTTAAAAAATACTTGATTTTTATCAAGCTTGTTTTCTTGTTACTTGGGCTATTATTCTCACGTCTACTAATCGAAGTGAAAAACGTAATATCAGTAATTAACGCATGAATTTTTAGGAATTCAGTAAGGAATAGATCATGTCAGAGAGCTTTACTAAGGGCATGGCAAGGAATATTTATTATGGGGGAGCAGTGTTCTTCTTTTTAATATTCTTAGCTTTAACTTTTCATACAACAAAAGAGATGCCCAAACGGGATCATCGAGAAAATATAACTAAGGCTGTTGAGCGCGGCAAAGAGCTTTGGGAAGAAAACAACTGTATTGGTTGTCACACCTTAATTGGTGAAGGTGCCTATTTTGCTCCTGAGCTAGCCAATGTTTATGACCGCCGTGGCGGTGATGCTGGCTTTAAAGCCTTCTTTAATGGTTGGATGAAAGCTCAACCTTTAAACATTCCAGGTCGTCGTCAAATGCCAAACTTCCACTTAACCGATCAAGAAATAGATGATTTGGCTGAGTTCTTAAAGTGGACGTCAGAGCTTGATGATAACAACTGGCCACCAAACATAGAAGGATAGAACTGTGAGTACTTTAAAATATCAATCACAAGCAGTAGCAAAACCTTATTTTGTTTTTGCACTGATCTTGTTTGTCGGCCAAATCCTTTTTGGTTTATTAATGGGTCTACAATATGTTGTAGGCGATATTGTTGGTGGTTTAATTCCATTTAACGTTGCACGTATGGTACACACTAACTTACTAATAGTTTGGTTACTCTTTGGTTTTATGGGGGCTGCTTATTATTTAGTGCCTGAAGAGTCAGAAACAGAGCTTTATAGCCCTAAACTGGCAATAGCCTTGTTCTGGATATTTGCTGCTGCGGGCGTAGCAACTATTTTAGGTTACTTGTTAGTACCTTATTCAACACTTGCTCATTTCACTATGAATGATTTGTGGCCAACCATGGGACGAGAATTTCTTGAGCAACCCACTATTACTAAAATAGGCATTGTTGTTGTTGCCTTAGGCTTCTTATTTAACTTAGGTATGACTATTCTTAAAGGCCGTAAAACAGCTATTAATATGGTATTGTTAACAGGTCTTATTGGTTTAGCTGTCTTCTTCTTATTCGCTTTTTACAACCCAACTAACTTAGCACTAGATAAGTACTTTTGGTGGTTTGTTGTTCACTTATGGGTAGAAGGTGTTTGGGAGTTAATCATGGGCGCAATCTTAGCTTATGTATTAATCAAAGTGACGGGTGTTGACCGTGAAGTTATTGAAAAATGGTTATATGTCATCATTGCAATGGCACTTATCACCGGTATTTTAGGTACAGGTCACCACTTCTACTGGTTAATGACGCCTGAGTACTGGCAGTGGGTTGGTTCAATCTTCTCAGCATTAGAGCCATTACCTTTCTTCGCTATGGTGCTGTATGCTTTTAATATGGTTAACCGTCGTCGTCGTGAACACCCTAATAAAGCGGCGACATTATGGGCGTTAGGGACGGCCGTTATGTCATTTTTGGGAGCAGGTGTTTGGGGCTTCTTACATACACTATCATTTGTAAACTACTACACACATGGATCACAAATTACCGCTGCTCACGGTCACATGGCCTTTTATGGTGCTTATGCGATGATCGTAATGACTATCATCTCCTACGCAATGCCTAAGATACGTGGTATTGGTGAAGCAAATTCCAACAAAGCTCAAGTTATTGAAATGTGGGGGTTCTGGTTAATGACTATTGCTATGGTATTTATCACCTTATTCTTAACCGGTGCTGGTATCTTGCAAGTCTGGTTACAACGTATTCCTGAGTCAGGTGAAGCGTTAAGTTTTATGGTAACACAAGACAAATTAGCTATTTTCTACTGGTTACGTGAAATTGCGGGTGTTATATTCTTACTTGGTTTAGTTACTTATTTAACTAGCTTCTTTGTTGATAAAAAACAAACGGCATAATTTAAATAATAAGCTATACTCAACTGTGAAGAACAGTAAAAAGTCATGATTATCGTGTCATGACTTTTTTTTGCCAAAATTTTAGAGGTTTTTATACTAAAAGGAGTATTTGATTTTTATACGCTTGATTTAAGGATGAATATTCTATTAAGATGTACTGGTCGGATGTTTTTATATGGACATTTGACCATTATAATAAATAAAAAGTAGAGTTTAATTATGGTTTTAAAAGTTGCTCATAAAGTTATTATTGGTTTTGCAATAATTCTTTTATCCTTGTTTTTTTCAAGTATTAGCTCAATGAGTGTTTTGAGTGATATAAAAGAAGCCTCTGCCAAAGTAGATGATTTTGCTCTACCTATTCAAAAGTATGCTAACACGGTACAAAAGCAATTATTAAAACAAGCTAAATCATCCTCTTTAATTTCCACCTCAAATACGGTTGAACAGATAGAAGCGTTGAAGAACGTTTTTGCTCAGCGCGGTTTGAAACTCGTTAAGCAGAAAAAGCTTATTGAAAAAATGCTTTATGTTTTCCCTACCATCAATAATTTACAAAATTTCAATCAGGTTTATAAACAATATACAGAGTCTGTTGAGGCAATGTTTAATCACCGCATCAAGGAAATCAATCAGACAAAAGCTTTTACAAAGCAGCAAGAAGAAGTCAGTGACATACTTTTTGAAGCCGGTGCGGTGTTAGGCGATTTAACCTATTTAGAAGATCCTGACAATCAGGCTCAAGTTGATAGAATTGTCGGCTCTGCAGGTCAAGTTGAAGGTTTTATTTTTAATTTAATTGATGCTACAAAAACTATTAAATTAATAAGTACGATTGCTGAAGTTAAAGAATCACAACAAACCATTGAGTTTGCTGTGAGTAATGTTGAGCAATATTCTGTTTTTTTAATCAACCTGGGAAAAGAATACAACACAAACGGTTTAATCGAGCAGTTTCTTAACGAGTTTAAGAAAGCTAAGAATATGTTACAGGGAGAAAGTAATCTATTCACGCTAAAAATATCGCAATTGACCGAGAGAAATTCACTCAATAGCACCTTTATTGAATCGGAACAGCATATCAATAAATCAATTAAGTCTATTGATACCTTTTTACAAGCAGTAGATAAAAACTTATCTACTTTACAAGCTGATATTATTGATAATGTTGAGCAAGGTAATTTAGAAACCATTATTATCTTTTTGGTCTTATTTGCGGTAGGTATTGCGATTGCTTTTACTACCATTAAAGCGATGATTGGCCCGTTAAAAAGTATTAATCGGGTTTTGTCACATATTGCAAAAGGAGATTTGTCACGTCAATTAACCGTATACTCAGAGGATGAATATGGTGAACTCTCTAAGAATGTAAACCTTGTTGTTGCTGATTTAAGGGCTCTTATTGGTAATATTTCTGATAATACCCATTTATTGAATGACGCTGCAGAGCAGTCTAGTGAAAGAGTTGCACAAGTGACAGATTCACTAGCAATGCAAAAGAAAACCATTGAAGGGGTTACCGAACAAACTGATGAGTTAGGGGAAAGTGCTAACCATATTTTAGATAAAGCCAATACCGCAGAAGAAAAAATGACTAGCGCATTAACTAAAAGTAATGAGCTTGAATTAACCGCGAATACAACAAACGAACGTATGCAAAACTTGGTAGGTATGTTAGATAGTACCAGCAATGTTATGTCTGTATTACAACAGGAATCAACCAATATTACCGGTATTTTAGAAACGATTCGTGGCATTTCAGAACAAACTAACTTGTTAGCTTTAAACGCTGCTATTGAGGCAGCACGTGCAGGAGAAGCCGGCAGAGGATTTGCTGTGGTAGCAGATGAAGTGAGACTGTTAGCAAGCAGAACACAAGAGTCTGCTTCTGAAATTCAGAACATGATTGAATCATTGCAAAACCAAACCGAAAAAGCTGTAGAAGATATTGCTCATGGTAAAGCCGAAGCAAATAACTGCCAGGAACACACAAATCAATTATTGAATACCTTATTAATGATCACTGGCGCAATTCAACAAATGCATGATATGAGTAAAGATATTTCTCAATCTGCAATTCAGCAAAATACCCTAAGTAATGACATTAACCAGAGTATTCAAGAAGTGGTTAACTTAAGCCAGCACAGTAGTGATAAATCATCATCTACATTAGCGTACAGCAATCAGGTTGCTGATTTGGCGGCTAAACTTGATGACTCTATAGGTGAGTTTAAAGTCTCATAAACCTAGCTTTTATCTGTTTTTTATAACAAAGGTTACTCGAGTAACCTTTGTTAATACATTCCGATAAGTTATTTATCTTGTAATTTCGTTGGTTAATCTTTATTTTCTTATTATGGACCTATGACTATGATAGTTTTAGTTCAGTAATCAGACTTTAATGAGTAACTAATGAAAATAATCACACTGTTTTCTAACCTATTATGGATAGTGAGCGTGCTACTGGCGTGGCAGGTTCAAGCAGAGAATGAGCGTAAACTTGTTGTTGATGCTCTTCAAACAAGCAAACATGTCACCCAAATAAATGGTAAAAAAGTTAAGTATACGGCAACTACGGGTACTCAACCTGTATGGGATAAAGAAGGCCATCCAACAGCGAGTTTATTTTATACTTATTACCAACGTTCTGATGTTGAGAACCATGCTAAGCGGCCTTTATTGATATCATTTAATGGTGGTCCAGGCTCTGCGTCAGTTTGGATGCATGTTGCATATACCGGTCCTAAAGTCATAAATGTGGATGATGAAGGCTATCCGCTGCAACCTTATGGCGTAAAAATAAATGATTATTCTATTTTAGATAAAGCTGATATTGTTTTTGTTAACCCGGTTAATACGGGATATTCAAGAGTACTTCCCAATAAAGAAGGTAAAATTCCAACCAAAGATCAGCAAAAGAAAATGTTCTTTGGTGTTAATGCAGATATAAACTATCTTGCCGAGTGGATCACCACTTTTGTTAGCCGAAATAATCGTTGGCGATCACCTAAATATTTAATTGGTGAAAGTTATGGTACAACACGTGTATCGGGTTTAGCGCTAGCACTTCAACAACAACAGTGGATGTACATCAATGGTGTTATTTTAGTGTCTCCAACTGATATAGGTATAAAGCGTGATGGTCCGGTTAAGATTGCTAATCGTCTTCCTTATTTTGCCGCTGCCGCATGGTATCACCAGGCATTAAGTAGTGATTTGCAGCAGCAAGAGTTAACCGAACTATTAGCTGAAGTAGAAAAATTCACAGTGAATACCTATTTACCTGCTTTGGCCAAAGGGGGATTTATCAGTACCCCACAAAAAATGGATATTGCGCGTAAAGTCTCAAAATATTCGGGGCTAAGCACTGAAGATATCTTAGCAAATAACTTAGATATAAATAATAACTTCTTTTGGAAAACCCTATTAAAAGATCGAAAACAAACCATAGGCCGGTTAGATTCACGTTACTTAGGTATAGATAAAAAAGTGGCAGGTTCAAGACCTGATTACAATGCCGAATTAACTTCATGGTTACACAGCTTTACCCCCGCAATAAATTATTATTTGCGTGAAGAGTTAAATTATAAAACCGATATTAAATATAATATGTTTGGTGATGTTCACCCCTGGGACAGAACTAACAATAAAACCGGCGAAAATCTACGCTTAGCAATGGCGCAAAACCCTTATTTAAACGTTATGATTCAGTCTGGCTATTTTGATGGCGCAACCAATTATTTTGATGCAAAATATACCATGTGGCAGCTAGACCCTAGTAGTCAAATGCGCGATCGTCTCTCTTTTAAGGGATATCACAGTGGGCATATGATGTACCTTAGAAAAGAAGACTTACAACAGGCTAATGAAGATATACGCGACTTTATTAATAAAACATTACCGAGCGAAAACCAAGCGGCTAAATATTAGGCTAAAAGCGCTTTATGCTTTGTTGAGTAGTATTTGCTTATAGTGACTAAGCTAGACACTACTCGCCTCAAGTAAAACGCTTTTATCTCGAATAAAATTTAACCGTGAAAGAACAATATACCCTCATTAACGTGACAAAATATAGCTAAGGAATTCAATGGCTAGCGCAAGTTTACTTACATTAATTGATGACATCGCAGCGATGCTTGATGATATTGCCATATTATCAAAAGTTGCGGCTAAAAAAACGGCGGGAGTGTTAGGTGATGATTTAGCGCTCAATGCTCAACAAGTGTCTGGCGTGAATGCCGATAGGGAGTTACCTGTTGTTTGGGCTGTAACCAAAGGCTCATTGTTAAATAAGCTGATACTAGTTCCCGCAGCTCTAACAATTAGTACTTTAGCTCCTTGGTTAATCAATTATTTGCTTATTTTAGGTGGGCTTTTTCTTGTTTTTGAAGGTGTTGAAAAGTTGCTGCATAACTTTTTACACACAAAAGAAGAGTTAACACAAGCGCATGATAAAAAAGTGTCTGCGTTGTTAGATAAAAATATAAATATTGTTGAAGCTGAAAAGGATAAGATTAAAGGTGCTATCCGCACAGATTTTGTTCTTTCTGCAGAGATTATTGTTATTATACTAGGGACCGTGCAGTCTTCAACAATGGAAACTCAAATCATGGTACTGACATTAATGGCAATATTATTTACTGTTATTGTTTATGGTGCCGTGGCGTTGATCGTAAAACTTGACGATATGGGTCTTTATTTTTTAAGGAAATCAGTCAGCGGAAACTTTAATCGTCTGCAACGCTTGATTGGCAGAGCCTTATTGAAATTTGCACCTTTTCTAATGAAAATCCTTTCAATTGTTGGTACTGCCGCCGTTTTTCTTGTTGGCGGCGGCATACTCGTTCATGCTATCCCTTTTTTACATCAATTTGTTGAGCAGACGGTAGATGCAGTAACAATATTACCGGCCATCACAAATATTGTTTCCTCTCTCTCTGCGGCACTATTAAACTCTTTGATAGGGTTAATAGTAGGGCTGATAGTGTTATTGGCCGTCACAATTTTGAAAAAAGTAAAAATGGCATTGTAGAATTGACTTAACTTTTTTGAATATCGCACTTTATTGTTAGCTGTTCGGTAAAAATATCTTTTAACAGTGTTAGCTCGTCGGTACGAACATAGTTTGGCCTAATAATCAGTGATATTTTGCGATGGGGTCCAGGCTCATTTAAATGTATTGCTCTTAGTTCAGATTCAGTGTAAATAAGCTGATCTAAAGCCATTTTCGGCACAATGGTTGTGCCAAGCTTTCCTGCCACCATTTGAATTAAGGTATGTAAACTTGCTGATTCAAATTCAGTATCTTGCTTGTTGAGTTTGAATTGACAAGCTGCGAGTGCATGTTCTTTAAGGCAATGACCTTCTTTAAGCAACATGAGTTTATCTAATTCAAGCTCGTCGCTAGTCACTTCTTGCCTTTGCACTGAGCATTCATCCCTGTGACTTACCCAGTAAAAATCTTCTTGCCAGAACTCAAAACTCATTAAGCCTTCAATAGGGTAAGGAAGTGCTAAAATTGCAGTATCAATCTCTCCATCGCGCACCATATCAACAAGTACATGAGACTGCTCTTCCACTATTTTTAATTGAAAATTTGGAAATTTCCTGCGTACTTCGGGTAATACTTTTGGCAGCAAATACGGGCCAATAGTTGGGATCACGCCAATAGTCATTGACGTAGATAATGGCGACGTATTTTTCTGACAAAGTACGCGCAATTCGTTCACTTCTATTTTGACTTTTTTAGCCTTGGCCAGTATTGCTTTACCTTGATTGGTTATTAATACCTGCTTGTTATTTCTTTCAAAGATAATGACATTAAGCTGCTTTTCTAACTCGTTTATTGCTGAACTTAGTGTGGATTGGGAAATATTGCAATGCTCAGCCGCTTTTTTAAAATGCAGTGTTTTTTCAACGGCTAGCGCATAATGTAATTGTTTTAATGAAATCATAATAAGGTATAGAGGTTTTAGATATTTGAAGTCTATATTACGCCATTTTGTTTGTAGTTCAATAAAATCGCACATTAAAATCAATATAATCAATTTTATTAAATTTCTTTGTGGGGCTAGTATTATCACATCGAAAGCAAAGATGCTTTTTAGATAATATTCATTTTATGTAAAGAGGAAAAAAAACATGGCTCAAATCGGCAAAACTATACCAGAATTTACAACACAAGCATTTCATCAGAACGAATTTGTAGAAGTGACTTCTGACAGCGTAAAAGGTAAGTGGTCAATCTTTTTATTCTACCCCGCAGATTTTACTTTTGTTTGTCCAACGGAACTAGAAGATATGGCGAATCAATATGTAGAATTACAAAAGCTAAATGTTGAAGTCTATGCTGTATCTACCGATACACATTTTTCACATAAAGCTTGGCATGATTCTTCAGATGCTATTGGTAAAATAAATTTTCCCATGTTAGGTGATCAAACCGGCAATATTACCCGTGGTTTTGATGTGATGATTGAAGAAGATCATATGGCGCATCGTGGTACTTTTCTAGTAGACCCGGATGGCGTTATTCAAGTTGCACATATTCATGCTGGAGGCATTGGTCGTAGTGCAAAAGACATGGTTCGTAATGTTAAAGCAGCCCAATACGTCCGGGAAAATGATGGTGAAGTTTGCCCAGCAGCTTGGGAGCAAGGCCAAGCAACCTTAACACCAAGCCTAGATTTAGTGGGTAAAATTTAACATTTAAGACAATGTTTTCATACTAGCGGATGAAAATAATCATCCGCTTTTTTTTACTAACATTTAAGGAGAGCACTATGTTAAGTACAGATATTATAATCGCAGTAAAATCTTATACACAAAATATGACTAACAAAGTGACAGTAGTTTTGCAAACTGGTGAGCATGAAAAACGTGCAGAATTAGTTGAATTTTTACGACAAATTTGCAGTGTGTCAGCACAGTTAACATGTGTAGAGCGAGATGATAAATTACGCTCACCGGTCTCATTTTATTTAGAAGTAGAAGGTCAACATAGTGGTATCTCTTTTTCAGGAATTCCAAGCGGTCATGAGTTTAACTCGTTAATTCTGGCGATATTACAATTGTCAGGTACACCATTAAAACTTGATAACTCACTCATTAAGATGGTGAAAAAAATTAAAGAGCGTTTACACTTTGAGGTATTTATTTCACTGACTTGTCATAATTGTCCAGATGTTGTGCAATCGTTAAATCAGTTCTCATTGTTAAATGACTCAATAAGTACAGAAATGATTGATGGAGGCTTGTTTCAAGCATTGGTAAATGAACGTAATATTCAAGGAGTTCCAAGTGTATATCTTAATGGTGAACTGTTTGCGAATGGTAAAATTGATACTGCTCAACTGGTAGATAAGCTAGTAAAACGTTACCCTTATATTATTGAAAAAAATGAAAATAAGGAGCAAGAATTACAAGATGTCACGGTTATTGGTGGCGGCCCTGCTGGTGTTGCAGCAGCTATTTATGCGGCACGTAAAGGACTCAAAGTCACTATGATTGCCGACAGAGTAGGTGGACAAGTCAAAGATACCCTAGGTATTGAAAACTTAATTTCTGTAGTAAAAACTACCGGTACAGAGTTAACCAATAATATGCAAGCGCACTTGAATGATTATGACATTAAAATAAAATCGTTTTTGCGAGTCGAAAAAATTGAGAAGGGTACGATTAAAAAGTTACACTTATCAAACGGTGAACTTATTGACAGTAAAACGGTTATTGTCGCTACCGGAGCAAAGTGGCGTGAGCTAGGCGTACCAGGAGAAAAAGATAATATCGGCTCTGGTGTTGCTTATTGCCCCCACTGTGATGGACCTTTTTTTAAAGGTAAAGAGGTTGCTGTGGTTGGTGGTGGTAATTCAGGTATAGAAGCTGCGCTGGATTTAGCCATTGTGGTTAATCATGTGACTGTTTTTGAATTTTTACCTGAACTCAAAGCCGATCAAGTTTTGATTGATAAAGCTCAAGCTAACCCGAAAATTACTATTGTTAAGAGTGCCGCGACTAAAGAAGTGATTGCTCAAGAGGGTAAAGTAGTTGCTCTAGCTTATGAAGATAGAAACACAGGGGAAATCAAAAATCATAATTTGTCAGGTATTTTCGTTCAAATTGGTTTAGTCCCCAATAGCGGTTTTCTAAACGGTGTAGTTGAATGTAGTCAATATGGCGAAGTAGTGATTGATGAAAAGTGTCAAACTACTGAGTCGGGGATTTTTGCTGCAGGTGATGTAACCACGGTACCTTATAAGCAAATTGTAATTGCGATGGGGGAAGGTTCAAAAGCCGCTTTATCTGCTTTTGAATATCTTATCAGAAGCAATTAGCACGAACGGTAATCTTGATTAGCATTTTACGCCACAGAGGGTGAATGATAAAAAGGGCTGATATTTTAGTCTCATTGCTGATCTAACCAACGGTATGATTAGGTCAAATCTAATTTAAAAGAACAAAAAATACCTTATCGCTTATGTCATGTTCACAGCTTAGGGAAATAAGCAACGTCTCGTTAGTTTGTTAATTCATTATTAATAGGGGATGTTGATTTGAACAAACTGTTAACTATCAAGGTTGATAAATACTATTCAACCTTGACAGCTTTACGTTAAACTTATGCTATTTAACGGGTTCTTTTGTTAAAAGTTAACCTCATAATTTATTGAATAATTACGACCTCTACCGGCAAAATAATAAGATGAATGATTTCTTATCTGGCTGAAGTAGCCGACATAATTTTTATTCAGTAAATTCTCTATTGCAAAGGTTAATTTACCATATTCTTGCAGACCAAACCCCATAGAGGCATCTACAAGGCTATATCCTGAAAATTTTTGATTTTTAGCTTTGTTTTCTGTATCAAACAACGTGTTTAGCTGAATTGCGCTAGACAAATTATCCGTTAGATCATAATTTACTGAGAGCATTAACCTATCGGGCGATACATTTTTTAAATCCATATCACTATCGACTTCACCATTGGCATTACTATCGACTTCACCATTTACCGTAGAGTACAGTGCCGCTAATGATAGTTGCTCATTCCATTGATATTTGGCGCTAACTTCAGCACCTGTAATTTCAGTGCGTTGGCGAACGACATCATAAGAGCCACCATCATTTAATGATAGGTTTGCGCCATCTTTTGCTAGTGAATAGTACGCAGAAGCCGCTAATTGCCATTGATCATTAGTATAATTAACGCCTATTTCAAAATTATCTGTCACTACTGGTTTTACTGCTGGCATGGTATTGAAATCAATGTTGATATTACTATCAACAGCTTGACCTTTATCACCTATCCAATTCCCGCGCAATACGCGACCAATGTCAGGTAAACCAAAGCCTTGATTAAAACCGATAAATACATTTGCTTCATCACTCAGGCGATAAACTGCACCTAAATTATACACTAATTCACTAAAATCTTGTTCTCCACCAATGGTATTAACACGACCATGAGGATTACCTTCTTCATTATACAAACCAAAGCTATAAAGTGTTTGGGCATTATTCACATCAACCGTTGTACTTTCATGGCGTAAGCCACCTGTTAGACGAAGATCCTCACTGATTAATATGTCACCTTGTACAAATGGAGATATACCACTGTATGACATAACAGGAGTGACTGCTAAACCTGTGCCAAGTAAATATTGTTGTGTGCTGTCTTTTAATACGTCAAGGCCAAATACCCAACTATCATCTAACCCCAAAAGTTCTATTTGGTTATAAGATAGCTTCATGCCTTTTTTTGTTGAAGTTATTGTACCTTGATCTCTAATAACGCTTGGCGTTGGCAACCAATATGCTTGACCATAAATTGCATCAAATTGCTGATAAAAAAACTGAACAGTTAAACCACCATTAGCGACATCATCATGACTATACTTTAAATTGTATGACTCAACCTTATTTGAAATAGCTTCGCCAGGATTAGTTCCTTTTGCAACAGTACCCACAATCCCCTTGTTAAAATCACCTTTAATAGGCACGTAGTGATTTTTATTTTCTAATTCATAATGGTTAGTAGAGAACTCAAGTCGTTGGTCGGCAAAGTTGATCCCTGTTTTGATGAAAAAATTAGTAGCACTTGAGTCTTGCGTTTCGCCTTGAATAGAATTCATTCCTATCGCATTATCTTTAGCATCATAATATAACCCTTGATCATACCAAGAAGCAGCACCGACAATATCAAATTTTTCATCGTAATGGCGAAGGTTGTACCACATTTTTGTGCTGGTAGAGTCGCTATTAAAACTGTCATTAATACGCAGGCCCAACTTCTGTTTGAAATTATCTCCTTTTTTAGCCGATAGAGTTATATAATTAATTAATCCTCCTGTAGCACCCATACCGTGAACAGCACTGGCGCCATTAACTACTTCAATTCTCTCTAATGTGGAAGAGTCTAGTGGGTAGCCGTAGCGATTACCATTTCTTAACGGATTATTTTGTGGTACGCCATCAACTAAGATCAATGCAGTACGCCCACGTAAATTTTCACCTTGATTTGACAGCTTTTGACGAGAAGGTGTCATACTTGGCACAAGATTAGCTAATACAGAGGTTAAATCATCATTTACACGGGTTTGTTTTGCAATTTCACTTTCAGTAATCACAGTTATTGCACCAGGAATTTTATTAACATCTTGTTGATAGCGAGTAGCTGTTACTACAATCGTTTCATCAATGTTCTCTGAACTATTTTTAATATTATTCTCAGCTTGAGCAAAAGCTTGGTTAACAGAAAGTGCGATTAGTGTTATTGGTAAAATAGTCGCCATATAAAGGGGTTTCATATCTAGCCTTAATTTATTTTGGTTACAGGGAAAATAATACATAACTGTATTGGTGCGAATGATAATGATTTTTGTTTGGTACTTCAATAAGGGTGGGTATATTTCTTCCCATTGTGTTGGTCATACATTATTAGCAAAGAAAAAGATGTCTCACTGACTTTTACGTTAAATTCACTTGCAATACGCCTCTTTGGTGACGAAGCTTAAATTAGGGGCTGTTGATCTTTCTCGAACAGAATTTAACCCAGAAAGATCAACAGCCCCTATTTATGAAACAATTAATTTAAGCTGTCATCGGCTGAAGAACTTGAGATAGGGTTGCACTAAAGCTGGGAGAAGCTATTGTCGCGCAAAAAATACAAAATTAAATTAACTTTCAAGCCATTATAAGTATTCAATATCGTACAGTACTACGCTTAGCTTGTTTGATTATGTGAAGTGTGAATAGCATAGATAGTTGTTAATTAATTATTTATCGAGTTTTTTTAGTGCAATATTTAGCGTATTTAAGTTAGTAGCGATGTCCTCCGCTGCTGTTGCAGGACTGATATTGTCATCTATTTTTAAAATTTTACCTTCTTTGGAAATATAAAAGGTTACTCTACTAGCAACACGCAAAAAATTTAAAACACCATAAGACTTAGCTGTTTCTTTTGATGGGTCGCTAAGCATAGGGAAATCTGCTTTGGTTTTTTTTGCAAAATCTCTATTGTCATCTAAAGGGTCAACACTGGCCATAAAATAGTTGGCATTAAACGCTCTAATAAGGTGGCCTTTTTCGACTAGAGACAAGCACTCTATGGTGCAACCTCGTGTGTTTGCCATAGGGTACCAAGCGAGAACTACTGCACTTTTGTCTTTGTAGTCACTTAGTTGATAATAGTCACCATTAGTTGCCTGTAAAGTAAAGTTTGGCGCTTGATCCCCTACTTTTAAATCAGTTGCATATAAGTTACAACTGATCAATAAAGCTAACAGCGAATTTACGATTATTGCAGTATTTTTCATAATATTACCTAACGCCTTACTAAGCGGCGTGAAATTGTTGGCTATAATTTCGAGGAACGAGCGCTAGCCAACTGTTTAGCGTTCGTTTGCGTAACTTGTTATATTTTTCTAGAGTGCGGAGTTTACATCCATACTTTTATGTAATAGTCGCACTATTAAAATGTGATTAACTTTATGCTCTTTATAATATATTACATGACTAGCTTGAGGGTACTTGTTGTAGCCTTCTCTAATATAATCGCAATTAATGCCTAACTTTGGATCATCGGCTAAAAATTGAAACGTATTATCCATTACTTTTAAATAATCATTTCTTTGTGATTTACCCCAAGTTAATTGGATATATTTAGCTATTTTAATTAAATCTGACTTTGCTTTTGAAGATAATAAAAACTTATTCATCTATTGGTTATCTTTATCTAACTCGGTTAATAAACTTTCATATCTATAATTAGCAATACCGCTTTGTTCACCTTGAATTAGCATATTGCGTAAATTTAATAGTTTGGCTTCTTGATCTTCTAAAGCTCTTAATCCAGCTCTAATTATTTCACTTACTGATCCATAACGACCAGTGTTAAGTTGTTGATTTATAAATTGATCAAAATGATCGCCCAATGTTACGCTTGTGTTTTTAGCCATAATACAAAATCTCTCAATACCAATATATATTGGATTCTGGTATAAAAAATATATTAAGGCAATTAAACGGACAAAAACAGTTGGCTTTTTGGTAGTGCCTCGCTAATTTTAGCCAACAATTTTTTGCCGCTTATTGTGCCGTTATAAGGCATTTTTATGCTACTTTTTTAATTACTTTCTTCACTTTTTTTAATGCAATTTGTTGTTTTAATGGGGAAAGATAATCAATAAACAATTTACCTTTCAAATGATCGATTTCATGTTGTAAAACAATTGCTAAAAAGTCATCACTTTCAACAACGATTTCTATTCCATTACGGTCTAAGCCCTTTACTTGAACAGTAGTAAAGCGTTTTACATCAGCGTAGTAACCAGGAACAGATAAACAGCCTTCTTGTCCCATTTCTTTGTTTGTACCGCTAATTACAACAGGATTAACTAAAATCAGAGGAGAGTTTCTTTCCTCTGAAATATCGACCATTATGATGGCTTCTCTTCTGCCAACTTGTGCAGCGGCTAAACCGATTCCATCTTTAGTGCTATACATTGTTTCAAGCATATCATCTATTAATCTTTGGACTTTCTCAATATCAGTAACTTGCTCAGCTGTAACTTTTAACTTTTCATTTGGAGCTTTAAGGATTTCTAAAACGGCCATTTTACCTCTATATTTGATTTGGCTTATAACAATTTACTCTAGTCTAACATACCCATGAAAACCCAAAACAGAATACTATTTTGCAATTTAACTCAGTATTCTATATCCATTTAGGTATATACGTAGAAAATTGCTAAATGGTTTAGTGATTAGAGATTTTCCAACGGTTGCTTATGTAAGATACCAGAGAGTTGTAAAATTTGTTTCGATCGGTATTGTTGCCATGAATGGTTCAATATTGTATTCAGCCAAATTAAATAATCTACGCATAATAAGCTTTTACATAATGGGCCAACTGTCACCAATTACCATATAAGCGACATAAACCTAGAGTAAAGGCTATATTTAATAGCTAACCTCAGATAAATTTCTTTGAGCAGGGGTATCTGACAAGTATTCAACAAACTCTACTTCATACCCATTTGGATCGAAGAAATAACAATTTCTACGATAAGTGGCTTTTGTTCCTTGTTTAGCCACCTTAAAACCAGCTTTGGCAAGTCTATCAACTACCGCCTTTAAGTTGTTTGTTACAAAAGCGAAGTGTGCCAAACCCATGTGATTGCTTTCAAGGTTTCTATTATTACCCAATCCATTGTCATTAAACGTCAAATATTGATAGTCATCACCAAAATGAAGCCATTGTCTGTAGGTACCAAACCACTCGCCTTCACCTTGACAACGAATTGTCCAGTGTGGAAAAGCAGCCTGATAAAAGCTCAATGTGTGTTTCATATCTTTGACTACTAAATTCAAATGTTCCAATTTAATCATTCTAATATTCTCCTAGCTATTTAATTAAGACGGGAGTAATGTTAAAAGCTCAAGTATGGTTGAGGTAAAGTTTTTTTGTAAATTATGTCAAATGAAGCAACATGGTCTGTTGGTCGAGTCGCCAAAAGATGTGGAATAAAGGTCTCCACTTTGCACTTCTACGAACAAAAAGGTTTGATCAGAAGTTGGCGAAATCAAGGGAATCAAAGGCGTTACAAGCCCGATGTGTTACGACGTATCTCGGTAATCAAAGCAGCTCAAAAATTAGGGATCACACTGGAGAAAATTAAGGATACCTTAGCTGACTTGCCTGATAATAGAACTCCAACAGTGGAAGACTGGGAGCGGTTAAGTACTCGTTGGCACAAAATGCTTAATAACAGAATTGCTAGGTTGGCAAAACTTAGAGACTCGTTAGGGAGCTGTATTGGTTGTGGTTGCCTATCTTTATCAAAGTGCCCATTGTATAACCCAAATGATGAAGTAGCTGAGCACGACATAGGACCTGTTCTACTCAACTCTAAATCATCGGCAACTTGAACTAGACTGTTAAAATTTAGCTAGTCAAAGCATCATGAAAATATGACTAATCTGGTAGCCTTTCATCTAAAGCTTTCAAAGAGCGAAGAAATAGGCCCAAACCTCCTACAGCTAGAACCAATATGACGATTAAATCAAAAGAAGTCATAGTTCTAAATGAGAAACGAATGGAGGAAATTACGCCAAATATTAACCCTGTTATTGCTCCTAAAGATAGCAACCAGCCTAAAATATTCTTACTATTATAAAAAATCAACCCGACACCAAAAATAAAAGGGATCATGATCATACCACTGGTTACATTATACTGGCCTCCCATTACAGAAAAGCCATATAAACGCATTCCCATGCCAAAATTTGATGTAACTGTAATGGCGTTCAATAGCATATAAAAGCCACCACACATCATTATAAGTCCGATAAAAAAACTTCCTAAACCACCTGAAGTGCCACCTGCGCCTCTCATACAAAGTCCTTATGAATTTATCTCACGTCAAAACCACTTAAACTATCATATAATTATTGCTGAATATATGTCACTAGAAAATCTCTTAATTCAAATAGCAGTGAAGTATATTTAAATGATCTCTAATATTGAGTATGCTAACTTATATTCATGATTAATCAGCAAATAATAAATATCAAAATAGTTTATGTTGGCTATTTGTTTAAGGATGAACTATGGAACAACTGTTTGAAGTCGCATCTTGAAATGATTAATACTTTAAAAGCGTTAAGTTTTACTTCTCATGATTGTGTAAAAAATTCAGAAACCCATGCCCAAAAAATAAGTAGAGAATTAGCGAGGGATAAAAAAAGTAGCTCCGGTGAAGTTGTTATTGATTAAGATCATGATGTGACTAAGGCTGAATAGTTTTGAGCAAAAGATCATGTGTTTTACTCAGTTCTGCTACAAGCTTCAGCTTTAATCATAGGATTGTTTATGTTTCGCTATGATTTTTTTTATTGTCCCATCTTTTGTTATTTGCTTTAAGCCCTCATTAAAGTCTGAAATTTTTTTTTGGTAATTATTGGTTTTTCTTGATATAGCGAGATAAAGAATATCTTCTTTCAATTTAGTGGTCATAGGCACTAATATATTATTATAGTGTGGAAATTTTGTATTAATGAGGTGCTGGGCAAGAAGTTTGTCTACAAGCATTAAATCAATTCTGCCATGAAATAACATTTGTAAGTTTTGAACTTCTGATTTTACCTTGTATTGCTTTAAATAGTGGGCTTTTTCAAATTCAGGGGGGTTAATGTAACCTTGTACTACTCCTATAGTATGTTCTTTTAATTTGTCATACTGCCCACCAAAATCAATGCTTTTATCATGACGTTTGTAAAATACAATACTGCTAGATGATAAGGGATCAGAAAATACAAAGTCGAGTTCTCTTTCTTTGCTATACCAAATAGCATAGGTTCCGTCCACACTTCCTTGTTGAGCCATTTTGATGCTTCTTTCAAAGGGGACAAAAAGTACTTTTA
Organism: Litorilituus sp.; assembly: GCA_030754235.1. Taxonomy (GTDB): domain Bacteria; phylum Pseudomonadota; class Gammaproteobacteria; order Enterobacterales; family Alteromonadaceae; genus Colwellia. The sequence goes on along the minus strand of JASMAS010000076.1, from coordinate 59,269 downwards.
CTTTATGCCCTATGCGTTCAAAAGCAGTCTTTACTATTTCAGAAACAAACCCATAATTTGGCAGGGTTTTACTTCCATATGGAGGGAATTCAGTAGATGTCAGAACAATCTCGTCCTGTGCTGTAGCCATGCTATGAAAAACAATGGCAATGCTTAAAACAAATAAAAAAAATTTTAGCTTCACCATGCTCTCCTTATGCGTAGATATGAAATATATCAAAGATCAAATCAATTTTATACTAAGACATGCATATTGAAATATTAGAGGAAGGAATGGTATGTTTTTTTTGGGTGAATATAGGTAACATTTACTCATAGAATAATGTGCGGTTGTAGGGCTATTGTTTTAAGAAACTCCACTCTAAATTTTATATTGAGAAAAAGTAAAATATTCATAAATTGATAATCAGAATGGTCATTAGCCTAGGGGGTGTTGCACATAAAAAGGCGATAACGCAGTAAAAATGGCCAACAAACGTAGTCCGAAGGATTCGGCTAAAAGCATTTTATTCTTTGTTGAGTAGTATTTGCTTAGAATGACTAGGCTACACTCTACTCACCGCGACTTAAATGCTTTTATCTCTTGAAAATATACGCTTATTCGTAATATATTGTGTTGCATAATAAAGTTACAGGAAGTAATTGATGAATCAAGAAGTTAAAGCGCTTAAATCAGAATTGGCGCTATTAAAACTTCAGTTCAGTGAAAGGGTAAATACTGTTGAGGATCGCTTGAATGAGTTACTTGAGCAAGAAAACCTGCAACAGAATGAACAAAATCATTCTTTCACTGATATTAAAGAGAACATCCCTACCTCAATAAAAGATGAGGTGGAGTCAAAAGAAGTTATATTAGCTAAATCAGCGAATGAATACCTAGCGATTAATAGCCAAGTAGAAAGTTCAGTGCCTGCCAAGCCATCATTTATTACCCTCTTTTTCCAAGCTATCCTATCTTCACTATTCGACTGGTTCGCTCCCATTACAAAAATATATCAGTCATATAAAGAGCGCGGTATGCTTGGTATTTTTATTCTTACTATTGTAGGGATAGGGTTAACTTTAGCGGGCTTTGGTTATTTGATGCAGCTACTCATTGATCAACTTGGTGCTGGCTCTAAATCATTATTAATGTGTATTGCAGCAATACTGGTGATGGGAGTAGGGATAGGCTTAAAGATCAAAACAAGGTTTGGTGAGTTTGCCACAGCTATTGTTACTTTGGGCATATTGTTGTCATATAGCACTATATACTTTTCAGGCAGTGTCTACGGGATAATTCCCAATATTGCCGTGTTATTTTTATACTTGTTGATTGCACTAGTTTGCCATTTATTAGCCCTTTGGTTGGAAACTAAAATTGTGGCTGGTTTGGGGATAATAGGTATTGCCACCATGCCTATTTTGTCGAATACCATTCAAATAGAGCCTTTATATTATTTATTGTCTCTGGCATTTGTAACCTCTAGTAGTTTGATATTAGCTTATAAAAGAAGTGAACCGTGGCTCGCTAACTTAAGCTTAGCTTTTTGTATCGTTGCGTTAGAGTGGACAATTGGCGTTGAAACAGTAAACGTTTCAGCTTGGTTAGTAGATCTGTTTTACTTACTATTTTTTGCTTACATAGCAATTACCTTATATACAGGACAAGAGTTTAGAAATAAAGCGTCAAATCATAAGGTACTAGTCTTGTTAGCAGCTATAGTAGGCTCTACCGTGTTATTTTTCTTTCAAGCGAGTGAGCTGTTTTCAACTCAGATGAGCGCAAGCTTTGCACTGAATGCTGTGGTTGCTGCGGCTATCAGTATCCTCTTCTATAAAATTAGACATAAGCTAACTCATTTTCTTATTTTATTATCAGCATTGTGGGTAGTCTTAGCTGTTGTTAGTGCAATTAGCGATGCCTATTGGGGAATCGCATGGGCACTTGAAGGAATATTATTACTTTATATTGGCCGAAAATATGAAATGACTTTGGTTGTCAAGCAAGGACAGGTTTTAACGGCACTTGCACTTGTATACTGCTGGTCAGCCTTAGCCATGTATTTTCCATTACCAGCACTAAGGTCAGTTGATGGTTGGGTATTATCGATTGTTATTGTTGCAGTTATAGGTATTTGGCAACGACTACTCAATCATTCAGGCGTTTTTGATGAACTGACACAGAACAAAATTAAGCCATTCTTACAGCTACTCGAAGTTGTTTGGTTATCTACATTGCTAATTGCTAGTTCAAATATATGGATAGGCAATTGGACTGGTACGCTTGTTATCTTATTGCAGTTAGTTTGGTTGTTTAGAGCAAAACAGTGCAAGCAAGTATCCATCGAAATTTTTACTGCCGCGTTAATCTTAGTTCCATTATTCTACGCCTATAGTGGTGTATTAATGGTTGATAGTTATCGTTTTATGATGCTACCACTATTCGCTAAGGTTTCTGTCATTTCTGCTTTTATCCAGCTGTGGTTATGGTCGGCATTTTATAGAAAATATCAACCTGACAGCGCAATAAAAGATATAGCAGAATCGGCAAGGATTTTATTTTATATGTTACTCCCTGTGTGCTGGGTCGGGTCAACTATACGGCGGTTAGATGAAAATGCATTAATGATTCTTTGGTTGTCACCTCTTTTAGCATTATTCCTTGCTAAAAGGATTAAGCACCAATTAATAATTAAAGAAGCAAAACTGCTTACTGTATTAGCCAGTATTGCTTTTATCTTACTTGTAGGACAATTGAAGCTTGTTTATAGCCTCATGACATTAGCTGGATTCATGGTTTTCTATGGTATTGCTTTCTATTTTGACAAAAAGATGTCCAGATCTGAACTTTGCCAATTCATCTGTAGTTGGGGACTTGTATCTCTAGGTTTGTCAATTCCAAGTATTGCTGGGTTTCAAAGTGATAGCTTACTAATAGGGCTTGTTGTAATGTCAATATTTTGGGTTACCTATTTAGGGATGCTTAACCTTTCTGAACACTTAAAAAGAAATGAAGTATTCATAACTTTTATCAACGTAGCATTAATTTTTGCTGCATGGTGGTTAACTTCTTCTAATATAATGTACGTGTGTATACCGGTTATATTCTTGATTGGTGCCCTTTATCAAAAGAATGCCTTATTTAGAAATACGCAATTAGGAACTTCATTAGGTCTAAATTGTGACTTATTTCTTCACACCATCGCTGCTATTACCTATGTCACGCTTTTCGCTGCGCTTGTAGATTATCGTTTGGACTTGTTGATTGCTCCAGCATTAGCTGTTCATGGTGCACTTATTTTGTTTATGAAGGACAGGCGCATTTTTACCGTCAAGTATAGTTTTGGCTTGATTTTGTTAGGTATTACTAAATTAGCACTGATAGATGCTGCTAATGCGCTGCTTTGGCAAAAAGTAATTCTATTTATGGGAATAGGTGTTTTTATTTTGGCTGCATCGTTTTGGTATCAGAAACGGGTAAGGAAAACCGAACCGGAGCTTGCTTAAATTTAGACGAGCAGTGTACTGAATAAACTTAAATATTAGGGATGAATTTTTATGCCAAAAGAGAAGTCTACAAATGATATAGCTTTAAAACTACGTAAGTTATGGAAAGGCACTATCTACATAGGGATTACAGGCGTTTATGTTTTACTGTTAGGTATGGTTCTTGTTTTCACAGGCCTTCGCCCTGCATTACTCACTTTCTTTCTGATCGCTCTAGTTCAACTGTTTCGTTACATTGCGGGAGATGTTGATAGACTGGGGTGGGTTATGGACAATAAAGAGGTAAGTGGTGACCAAGAAGATGCTCGTAGCTATCAATCAAAGATGCTCCTGCTGCTATTCTCTATTATTCAAATTTCAAATTTAGCTATTGTTTACCAGACTTACCAAATTTCTACAGGCAGCTGGGCCTGCTTAGCTTTCATTGGCATATTTGCCATAGAGTTAATGTTTATGAAAATTAGAAAAATAAACCATGAGATTGATTATGAACTTGCAAGCTACGGTCTTAAAGACAGTAGTCCCATATGTCATGGTGTAAATGCACAAGATTTCAATGAGTCAAAACTCACCAAAGAAAATGAAGAAATAGACAAGAAGCTGGAAACATTGAAACTAATGGTAGAGAAGGGTGAACTTACTCAAAAAGCATATGAGGAGGTTCGCGATCAACAATTGATCAAGCGAATAATGAATAAGTAATTGTTGAGTTTCTACTTATTCTTTGAACCTTAACTTAAGTGGCGGTGATCACACTTAATATGCACCAAATAAAAACCTCTCCTTACTTTTTTGCGCCAACTTGGTGCAGTCAATCTCTGTTATCGTTTTATATTTCTCTTAAGTTGTTGAAAATTATATTTTAAATGTTTTGGCACATGAATTGTAATAACAGATTGTATATTTAAAATATAATTAAAACAGAGGTCTATTATGAAAATAGTTAACGCAATCATTAAACCCTTTAAGCTTGATGATGTTCGTGAAGCCATTTCTGAAATTGGTGTCGAAGGGATAACTGTCAGTGAAGTAAAAGGATTTGGTCGTCAAAAAGGTCACACAGAGCTATACCGTGGTGCAGAATACCAAGTTGACTTTTTACCTAAAGTAAAATTGGAAATCGCAGTTAATGACGATATTGTTGATCGTTTAGTCGAAACTATTACAAAAGCGGCTTATACCGGAAAAATTGGTGATGGTAAGATTTTTGTTTATAACCTTGAACAAGCTATTCGTATTCGTACGAGTGAGTCTGGTTCAGAAGCATTATAGGAGATATAACAATGGAACAGAATATTTTTCAACTTCAATACGCATTAGACACTTTTTATTTTCTTATTTGTGGTGCTTTAGTTATGTGGATGGCTGCGGGCTTCTCAATGCTCGAAGCAGGCTTAGTTCGGGCTAAGAATACTACCGAAATTTTAACTAAAAACGTCGCGTTATATGCTATTGCTTGTATCATGTATTTAGTGGTGGGTTATGACATCATGTACGGTGGCGGTGTCTTTTTAAATGGCATTGGTTTAGATGGCGCAAGTGATGCAGAGGCGTTAGTTGGTGCCGTACTCGCTGAATCGGCAGAAGCAGGTTTTGGTGGTGATGCGGTGTATTCCAATGCATCAGACTTTTTCTTCCAAGTGGTTTTTGTTGCAACAGCTATGTCTATTGTTTCAGGCGCTGTTGCTGAGCGCATGAAATTATGGTCTTTCTTAGCTTTCACTGTGGTCTTAACTGGTTTTATTTACCCTATGGAAGGTGCTTGGACTTGGAATGGTGACTCTGTATTTGGATTATACACCTTAGGTGACTTAGGTTTTTCTGATTTTGCAGGCTCTGGTATTGTTCATATGGCTGGTGCTTCTGCGGCATTAGCAGGTGTTATATTACTGGGTGCACGTAAGGGTAAGTACACTAAAGACGGTAAAGTAAACGCAATACCTGGTGCTAACTTACCATTAGCCACTTTGGGTACTTTTATTTTATGGATGGGTTGGTTTGGGTTTAATGGCGGCTCGGTGCTAAAACTTGCTGATATTAACAGTGCAAACTCGGTAGCTATGGTATTTCTAAATACTAATGCTGCGGCTGCAGCTGGTGCTGTTTCAGCATTGATTTTTGCTAAAATCTTATTTAAAAAAGCTGACTTGACCATGACATTAAATGGTGCATTAGCCGGTCTTGTTGCCATTACAGCAGAGCCATCAACCCCTTCACCTATACAAGCAACTGTGTTTGGTGCAATTGCTGGTGTTATTGTGGTGCTGTCAATTATTGCGTTAGATAAAGTTAAAATTGATGACCCTGTAGGTGCTATCTCTGTCCATGGTGTTGTCGGTTTATTTGGTTTATTAATTGTACCATTGACCAATTCAGGTTCTACTTTCAGCGGTCAGCTTATTGGTGCGGCAACTATCTTTGTCTGGGTATTTGTGACTAGCTTTGTGGTTTGGTTTGTACTCAAGAAAGTGTTAGGTATTCGTGTTAGTGAAGAAGAAGAGTACCAGGGTGTTGACATAGCTGACTGTGGTATGGAAGCTTACCCTGAGTTTACTCGAGGTTAACCACTTCACAATCAATTAACCTCTTCGTGTTAATTAAGAGAAAAAAAGCAGCTAGTTAGCTGCTTTTTTTTTGGTTAACTTTTATTGATTATTCGCTAATTATTTTCTTTCGTATTGAAAAAAATATTAACATAAATACTGATAACCAAGTTAAAGCGCCACCTTCACTATTGTCAGGAGTTGGTTCAACCGGTGCTGTTATTAATGTATTTTTAGTCGGGGTTAAATCAGCATCGGTTACGTCAGAAGAATCGATGATAATAATTTGTTCAATAACAACAAAATTCTCAACACCGGGAGTACTTTGATTGCTGCAGTCTTGGCTGGTGTAGTCTTTCATTGGGATGCTTTGACATAGGGATAAGCTAGCAATATGTTCAATTACTGTCATACCATCACCAATGACTTGGCCAAAGACAGTAAACCCCCCATTTCGCACATCTAAATTACTGGCATTATTGGTCAAATTAAAAAACCATTGATCGGTTGCACTATTTATATTGTCTGCAATTTTTGCCATGGCAATTGTGCCTTTAACATTAGAGTATATAGGTTCATTAACTACAGCAGCGTTTGTTTCTAAGGCTGTTAAAGGCCAATTACCGTCAAAAGTAAAGCCACCGCCTTGCACGACAAAGTTAGGTGAAACGCGGTGTACTATTGAATTAGTGTAGTGTTGTTCATCAATATATTGAAGAAAATTGTTAACCGTGTTTGGTGTGCTTTGATCAAATAAATTAACTTGGAAGTTACCTTCTGAAGTCTGAAATTCAACAATGGTCGCTTTTGTTGAGTGTGTTAAAGCCAATAAGAGTAAAGTAGCGCAAAAGATTTTTTTTAACATTTTTGTATGTCGAAGAGAGGTTATCTTGGCATGATAAAGTGAGTTGCTTTGAAATTCAACTCCTTGAATGCACTATGTTAATCAGTGGAAATATCTAAGGGTATTTTGCCGCTATCGTTATAGCTAAAAAGTTTTTACCCTTCGCCATTAACAGTCGTAAAAGGCGATATAAGAATTTAATGTTCTATTTATTATCATTCGATGGTATAAATCAAACTTGTTCCATTGTTTATGCAATCTTTCTTTTACATAAACTTAGGTATAATACGGTTAGTTTTAATTATGTTTCGTTTAGTGTTGCTACCAGTCTTGTTAATCTCTGTTGGAGTTTTTGCTCAATCAACGGAAAGCTCTTTGCACTTAAAGGATATTGAACAGCAAAAAAATAATACTTTGGCGATAAAGCAATTAACTCAATTGCTAAATCAAAATGAATTAACACCTAAGCAACGCATCAATGCACTACTAATAAAAAGTCGTCGATATTTATCATTAAATAATTTTGAGCAAGCCATAATTGCCAGTAAACAAGCGCATCAGCTTGCTAAGCAAACTAGCCAGAATAACCTAAAAGCGACAGCAGATAAGTTGCTAGGTATTATTACTTATTATCAAGGGAAATATGGGCAATCCTTATCTTTTTACCAAGCATCGCTAGCCTATCATCAAAGTAAAAATTTTAATCATGACACTGAAGAGTTTGTCCATAATGCCATTGCCCAAGCAAACTTATTAAATAATATTGCCTTGGTACAAACTGCTTTGGGCGATTCCAGTGGAGCGTTAAATAGTTATCAACAAGCTGAGCCTTTATATCAACGCTTTGGCAGTGAGACTGATAAAGTGGATGTGCAGTATAACATTGCGACACTTTATATTAGCTTACGTCGCTATGATCTTGCCATTAGCTTGTTAAAGCAAACAATAGAAAAAAGAACGGCATTAGCTAATGGCTTTGGGGTCGCTTCGGCTCGCGCTGATTTAGGGGTAGCCTATAAATATTCTGGGAAATATCAACAAGCATTACACCATATTTCAAGCGCACTAGCGTATTTTTTACAACATAAACACACATATAAAATTGCTGAGCAACTTCATAACACTGCTGAAATTTATTATGATTTACGCCAAATTGATAAAGCACAGTCTCTTGCTCTTAAGGCTCTTGAAAAAAGTGAAGAAGTTGGTCATCAAAAAGCTTATGCAGGTAGTTTGCAGACATTGGCCAAAATTCATTTTCATCAAGGAGATTTAGCACAAGCATTTAGTTATCTTGAACAGTCTAATATTGTTGGTGAAAAAATGGGCTACCAAGAGCTCTTAAATGAAAATATATTGCTACAGGCTTTGATCTATGCAGCTCAAGGCAACACTATTCAAGCAGTGCAGATGCAATTGCGTTATAAAAATATTCGTTTTGCACAAGCCAACGATCAACTAAATGAACAATTGGCTCGCTTTGAGTCGGAGAAGTTAAAACAGCTAGTGGCTAGCTTAAAGCAGAGTACAAAATTAGTGCAACTACAAACGACTAAAGCAAAACAACAGCGTTACTTTATTATGTTAGGCGTTGCCTTTATTTTAGTGGTGTTATTGTTAATTTATCGACGTTACCTGGAAAATCGCTTAACAAAAGACTTAGAGGCAAGGGTAAAACAACGGACACAGGCATTGGAATTTTTAACTGAAGAATTACAACAAGCCAATTTAGTCAAAAGTCAATTTCTAGCCAATATGAGCCATGAAATAAGAACCCCACTGACTGCCGTTATCGGTCAATCAGAAGCCATTATCCATGGTGATTTTGAACAAGGAACGTTAATAAAAGAAGTAGAAGTTATTCATAATAATAGCTTGCATCTATTGCAATTGATTAACGATATTTTAGATCTGAGCAAAATTGAAGCTGAAAAATTTGAATTAGAAATTCGACATTACGACCTACATCAAATCATCTTTGAACTTGAAGACATGTTCAAGAAGCAAGCAAAACAAAAAAGGTTAGCCTTTACTGTGAGTCATCATATACCTAGCCCCTTTATTGTCAAAGTGGATAGCTTGCGACTTAAACAAATCTTAATTAATTTGTGCTCAAACGCCATTAAATTTACCGATGAAGGTTGGGTTTCTTTAGATATAGCTATTGTTGACCAAGCACTCTTTTTTACCGTAGAAGATACAGGTATTGGCATGAGCGAAGCGCAAATGGCTAAAATTTTTAATAGCTTTACTCAAGCTGATAATAGCATCAGTAGGCGATTTTCTGGCTCTGGGCTTGGATTATTTTTGTCCATGCAATTGGCTAAAGTGATGACAGGTCAAATCACGGTCACGAGTAAAGTAGGTCAGGGTAGTACCTTTTTATTTAAACTACCCATTGGGGAAGTTTATTCGTCATCAACTGAACTCAGTGCTGAACATTATGCTAAGGAGGTATTTTCATCTGAGGAACGTTTTGTTGGTAATATACTCCTTGCAGATGATCATGATGATAATAGGCGTTTGATTGCTAGATTACTTACTAGCACAGGCTTGGACGTTATTGAAGCTAAAAATGGCAAAGAAGCACTAGAGCTGTGTTTGCAGGCACAACCTAGCTTAGTTTTGTTAGATATCCAAATGCCAGAAATGGATGGTCTTCAAGCCTTACAAAAGTTACGTAGTTTGGGTTTTACTACACCTGTTTATGCACTTACTGCTAATGCTATGTCTCATGAAATAGATCAATATTTAGCATTAGGCTTTACGGGTCATTTAAAAAAACCAATAGAAAGGGGGATATTCTTAGCAACTATTGCCCAGCATTATCAAAGAATGAATTACTCAGATAGTCAACTAGATAACACTATTGCAGATATTGATATGTCTGATTTACAACTTGAGTTTAAACATAGCTTGCGACAAGACTCACTTGACATTAGCACTTTTCTTGTACAACAAGATTATCAAAATTTAGCTCGGCTCGTACATAAATTGGCAGGAGCTGCAACAATGTTTGGTTTTGTAGAACTGTCACAAAGCGCCACAGCGTTAGAACTAGTGATCAAAAAGAAACAATATCAATCGGTATCTGACTTGACTGATTGTTTGCTGGATGAGATTGAGTTATTGATTAATTAGACAGTGATGTGCTCATTATTGTGAAGATGGCGCATTGAATATGTTTGCTGTTAACAGTAGTGCTTTATTTGGTGTACAATGAATGTTAATTAGATATCACTATTTTCTTATAGGAATTTCAAATGGCTAGAGAACAGTTCGGCATTTGTGCAGAGCCTAATTTGCATGGCAGTTACTTACTCTACAATGCGCTAGATGATAAAAATACCTTTATCAGAGCAGCAATATCTCGTTTACCTGCATTATTTGATGATTATGCCGATCAGTTTTCTGAGGCTAACCTAACCGGTGTTATCGCTATCGGTGCTAATTACTGGGACGAATTCTATCCGCAAGCACGCCCAGCTCATTTGTCTGCTTTTCCGGTGATGAATTGTGGTGATCGATTTGCACCAGCAAGTAATGTTGATATTTATATTGAAATACGTAGTGATCGGGCTGATGTTAATCATATTGTCAGCTCTAAAGTGTGCCAGCTATTCGCTGATAGTGTTGAGTTAATTGAGCATATCCAAGCATTTCGTTTTTTAGATGGAAGAGATTTAACCGGTTTTGTTGATGGCACTGAAAATCCACAAGGTATGTATAGGCGTGAAGTTGCTCTAGTTAAAACGGAAGATGATGCTTTATTTGATGGTGGCAGTTATTTGCATACTCAGCGTTATCAACATAACCTCACTCTTTGGAACGCTATGAAAAATAAAGAGCAAGAAGATGTTTATGGCCGTACTAAGTTAGACAATATCGAGTATAAAAGCGAAGAGAAACCACTTACCGCACATACCAAGCGAACCAGTTTAAAAGATGAACAAGGCAATGCAATTGAAATACTAAGACAAAGCATGCCTTATGGTGATATGAAACGCCAAGGGTTATTTTTTGTTTCATATTGTCACTCACCTAAGCCGTTTGAATTAATGCTCAAGAGCATGATTTATGGTGATGAGCATGGCAATGTAGATCATTTACTTAAATATACTCAAGCTGAAAGCGGTGCTGCATTTTTTGCTCCTAGCTTAACCTTTCTCAGTGAGCTTAAAGAAAGTTAATTTTTAACCAAACCAGTGAAGCTAACTTTTATAGCCCTTTAGATAACCCTATTGAACCATCAGAGTGATAAGCTTCAACAATATAGCGTCCTTGTTCTATAGCTAATGCTGACTCTGGTGCCAATATACCTAATGGGTATAGAGCTGGGCCCGTTGGTTCAGCCAGTACATAGGTTATTCCTTGATCCTCCACTGTTATTTCACCTGCCAGTGGTTGAACCGCTATACCAATAAATGCATGTTGATCAATAAAAATCATCGCCATCTCAATACGAGGCATTAGGCTACGCAATAAAGTAGCAGTTAATGTCATCTTGCTATCGCAATCACCTTGATTTTCCCAGAGTAATTTTGCAGGTGGATTAAAACCTGCGCCAGAAGAGCTGAGTCTTGATTTTAAAGAGGAATAGGGAATATTCTGGACGAAAGCTAATACATAATTGGTGACTCGTCGAATATTTTTGATAGAGACCTTTTCTAAAATAATATTTTTTAGCGACTTAAAATCAGCAACAGAATCATTCGCGATATCAATATGATTCATCTTAACTCCTGCTTGGTTATCATGATCAATAAAATATTGGTAATAATATTTTTTAAAATAGTTTTCAGTTTCAGTTTGCTCTATTTTTTTTACCTGTTGATAGGCAAGAGGGAGCTTTTCTTCATTAATACTGTTGAGGTCTATGGTTATTTTACCGTTAATTTGCTTGAACAACGCTTGTACACCACTGAGCGGCTGTTTTGTTAATTGTTTTTTAATGCCACGTAAAATTGATTTTTGTGCAAAATCATTGTTAAAAGTTTTAAGCATGCGAAAGCGATCAAATAAAGCTGTTTTGCTGAGGGTGAAACTCATTGCTTGTTTTTTATTTTGATGGTCAAGCCATTGGTAGTGAAATAGATGCTGCTGGGCTTGAGTTTGTCTTGTGAAACTCAGCTGTGTTGCTTGAATACAAGCGCTTAAGAGTAAAGAAAAACATAACATTATTTGAATTATTTTCACTGCAGATGCCTGTTTTTATTTCTATACTGTTTTATTAATAATAAATTGAACAAATTGCTTACTAGTTGATGAGTAAGGTAATCCTTTGCTACAACAGTAGCCTAACTCGAAGTAAAACGCCAAGTTTTGCCGACATTTATTTATTCTTATACTTTACTTTTATCACTATTAAGGTATATTCAAACGACTGTTTTAATTGTTTGTTCGAAATCGTTTTCTATTTAAGTTAACTAGATTGATAAGGAGTTGTTGTGGCTGAATATAAAGTTCCATTAAAAGATATGAGTTTTTTACTTCATGAGGTGTATAAAGCCGATGAAATGTGGCAGCAATTACCTAAGCTGGCAGAGCAAGTAGACAAAGATACCGCGCAAGCTATTTTGCAAGAGTGTGCAAAAATAGCAGAGCAAGAGCTTGATCCTATTGCACGTCAAGGTGATGAGGTTGGGGTGAGTTTCAATGATGGTGTTGTTACAACGGCCCCGGGTTACAAAGAAGCCTTTAATACTTACGTTGAAGGTGGCTGGGCAGCATTAGGTGGTGATGTTGAGTATGGTGGCATGGGCATGCCAAAAATGCTTACGGCAATGCATGAAGAAATGCTTTGTAGTGGCGATATATCTTTTGCTCTTTACCCTGTACTTACGGCAGGGGCAGCGTTATCGTTAGCTAAGCACGGTAGTGAGGAATTAAAACAACGTTATTTAACACGTATGTATTCAGGAGAGTGGTCTGCTTCTATGTGCTTAACTGAAGCACATTCAGGATCTGATTTAGGCATTATTCGCACTAAAGCCATTCCTCAAGATGATGGTAGTTATAGCATCACAGGCAATAAAATATTCATCACCGGTGGTGAGCATGATTTAACGGAAAATATTGTTCATTTAGTTCTTGCTAAACTACCTGATGCACCTTCAGGACCAAGAGGCATTTCATTGTTCTTAGTGCCAAAATTTAATGTTAATGAAGATGAAAGTGTCGGTGAGCGCAACCATGTAAGCTGTGGCTCAATTGAGCATAAAATGGGTATTCATGCCTCTGCTACTTGCGTAATGAATTTTGATGGTGCAAAAGGTTACCTCATTGGTGAGCTTAATAAAGGGTTAGCTTGCATGTTCACTATGATGAACTTTGAGCGAATTGGTGTAGGTATCCAAGGGTTAGGTGCCGCTGAACGTTCATACCAAAATGCCCTTGAATATGCCAAAGACAGACTTCAAGGTAGATCACTTACCGGGGCAAAAAAACCTGAGCAAGCTGCTGATTCAATTATGGTCCATGGTGATGTTCGTCGTATGCTACTCAATATGAAGGCACTTAATGAAGGTTCAAGAGCATTATCCTCTTTTGTCGCTATGCACCTTGATTACGCCACCTTTGGTGAAGGCGATGAAAAAGTTAAAGGCGAAGCCTTAGCGTCTTTAATGACACCAATTGCCAAAGCATTTTTCACTGATTTGGGGTTTGAAAATACTGTCGCAGGTCAACAAGTATTTGGTGGTCACGGTTTTATTCGTGAGTGGGGACAAGAGCAATTAGTTCGTGATGCTCGTATTACTCAAATTTACGAAGGTACCAATGGCATTCAAGCTATGGATTTATTGATGCGTAAAGTGGCGGGATCTCAAGGTGCTCTATTAAAAGTGTTCACCGATGAAGTTAATGCTTACATTGCTGAAAATGAAGCAGATGAAGCGATGAATGAATTTATTACACCACTAAATCAAGCGCTTGTAGATTTAATTGAATTAACTGATGACCTATTAGCTAAATCTAAAAATAATATTAATGAATTGGGCGCTTCTGCTAACGATTACTTACATGTATTTGGTTATACAGCAATGGCTTATATATGGTCTAGAATGGCGAAAGTCGCTCAAAATGGGTTAGACAACAATGGCGAAAGTGGCGAAGACTTTTATCGCAGTAAGCTACACACTGCTCGTTACTACTTTACGCGTTTATTGCCACGTAGAGTGTCATTAATTGCAACGGCGAAATCAGGTTGTGATTGTTTGTTTGATATTAATGACGAATTATTTTAACGGTTGAACTATTTTTATGAGTTAAAAAGGCTCTTTTAGAGCCTTTTTAATTTTAATCAATTAAAGTTAAATGACACTGGGCGATTCTTTTCTTCACTTTTCATTAAATGCAAAATATATGAAAATTAGGGCCTGTTGATCTTTCGAGATTACTTTTGCAGAGAATTGTTGGGTATTCATACAAGATGGCGGCTTTGTCATGTGGTTGTTAAGGACAATATGCTCCTGCATTGTCTAATAAGCTTATCCATGTAACGTCACATAAAAAGACGATAACGCCGTAAAAATGTCCAACGAACGCTGTGTGAAGAATTCGGCTAACAGCATTTTATTCTTTGTTAAGGTGTATTTGCTTCGAATGGCTAGGCTACAAACTACTCGCCGCGACTAAAATGCTTTTATCTCGAACAAAATTTAACCTTGAAAGATTAACCCCACCGAGTTTCTTTGGTACCAGTTTTTTACCGCTTTCTGGAATAGTGATCCACAAAAGCCCACAAATTCATCCACTTCCTGAAATTGTACATCTAGCCCTTAATTTTACTGGTGTTTTGACCAGTACTACTTATGATGTTTTCCCGATTATTTGCTTGACATAAGTTTGCATTAGTCACTAAACTGTATAAATGTGGTAAAAAGTGGGTAATTGTGGGTGTTGGCGGTTACTTGATAATAATTTTAAGCAAATAAGGTTGATTTTAAAGCATGTTTCGCGGCGCTAGCGCAATAAAGCTTGATAGCAAAAATAGAATCACAATACCTACAAGGTATCGTGAGGAGCTAATAAGTGATTGCCAAGGAAAAATGATTTGCACGGTTGATATTCAACACCCGTGTTTATTGTTATATCCGTTGCCAGAGTGGGAAGAAATTGAATTAAAACTATGCAATTTGTCGAGCATGAATCCACAAGAGCGTTTATTACAACAAGTATTATTAGGCAATGCAACTGAATGTGACATGGATAAAAATGGTCGCCTGCTTATTAATGCCCCGTTAAGACAGCACGCCGATCTAGAAAAGTCAGTCATGTTGGTTGGCCAATTGAAAAAGTTTGAAATTTGGAGTGAATCTGCTTGGCAAACACAAATGCAACAAGGAATAAGCAAAATTCAATCCGGTGAAGTTGAGCTGACGGAACGTTTATTAGATTTATCTTTATAAATTTTTTTAATTAAAAGGGTATAAGAAAACAATATGGAATTAGGTAAAACACACATATCTGTTTTATTAACCGAAGCAGTAGATGGTTTAAACATCAATCCTAGTGGTTGCTACATCGATTGTACTTTTGGTCGCGGTGGCCACTCGAGTTTAATTTTATCTAAGTTGTCTGATACAGGTCGCTTAATTGCTATTGATCGTGATCCTACAGCGATTGCTGCCGCAAAAAAATTTAAAGATGATCAACGTTTTACTATCGAACATCAAGGCTTTGCACACTTAGCTGACATTGCGGAACAACATAAAATTGTTGATAAAGTGGATGGGATATTACTTGATTTAGGGGTTTCTTCTCCACAACTTGATGAAGCTGAACGTGGCTTTAGTTTTATGAATGATGGCCCTTTAGATATGCGCATGGATACTACACGTGGCCAAACAGCCGCGCAGTGGTTGGCCGTTGCTGATGTTGAAGATATTACTTGGGTATTGCGCACATTTGGTGAAGAAAAGCATGCTTGGCGTATTGCTAACGCTATTGTTGACGCGCGAGATGCAACACCTTTTACACGTACTAGCCAGTTAGCAAAATTAATTAAAACAACAGCGCCACAAAGAGAAATTAAGAAGCACCCTGCAACACGAAGCTTTCAAGCGATTCGTATGTATATTAATAGCGAATTAGAACAAATAGAAAAGGTACTAGCGGCTTCATTAAATGTGTTAGCTGAAGGGGGGCGATTAGTCGTGATTAGCTTTCATTCGCTAGAAGATCGATTAGTAAAGCAGTTTATGAAAAAACACTCACAAGCAAAACAAGTACCACGCGGCTTGCCTGTGAGTGAAGATGAGTTGAATAAATATAAAAAATTACAGTTGATAGGCCGAAAATTAAAGCCAAGTAAAACTGAAGTTGCCACTAATGTACGCTCACGTAGTTCCGTATTACGTGTAGCACAGCGTTTAGAAAAACTTGCTGAATAGTGATGCCTAGGCAGTCAGGTAAAGCAATACCTAAACAGGTACTTGTACTTGATATTTGGCAAGATATTTTACGTTACTCTATGAGTTATCTGTTATTGATCATGGTGGTGGCTTCAGCTTTTTCGGTGATTTATTACACTCATGTAAATAGGCAAACTACCAGTGAATTAGAGCTGTTACTTACTGAACGGGATGAATTTGATATTGAGTGGAGAAATTTATTGCTTGAGCAGAATTCATTAGCAGAACACAGTGCCATTGAGAGTAAAGCAGAAAAATTGCTGAATATGAAACGCCCTGATGCTAACTCAGAAGTTATCGTTACGTTAGAATAAAAATAATTTTGCTATGTTGGTCAATATCTAGCAAATAAATAATAAAAAAGTACGCAGTAAATGAACCCAAAAGCAAGCAATCGCAGCAGTCAACCAACTACCACCGCATGGCGTTATTATGTGGTGTTGGCTGTTGTTGCCTTAATTTATGCTGGTCTGTTGGCGCGTACTGCGTATATACAAATTATCGAACCTGACATGCTTAAAAAGCAGGGCGATAATCGCTCCATTAGAACCGCAGCTAAAACAGTTCAGCGTGGCTCTATTGTTGATAGAAATGGCGATGAATTAGCGATTTCTGTGCCGGTTGAAACCGTATGGGCTGATCCTAAAATTATTATTGATAATAAAGCGCTAGCATTAACTGAGCATTGGCAAGCTTTAGCGGATGTTTTGG
Source organism: Litorilituus sp. (assembly GCA_030754235.1). Classification (GTDB taxonomy): domain Bacteria; phylum Pseudomonadota; class Gammaproteobacteria; order Enterobacterales; family Alteromonadaceae; genus Colwellia. The sequence goes on along the minus strand of JASMAS010000076.1, from coordinate 42,269 downwards.
GTAAAAATGTTAATCAGTTAACTACTCGTGTTATTAAAAACCCAAGAAAACGTTTTGTCTATCTTGAACGAAAAATCTCTCCTGCTATGGCAAATTATATCCGTGAGCTCAAAATCCCCGGTATTCACTTACGCAAAGAGTCTAAACGTTTCTATCCAACAGGTGAAATTAGTGCCCATATTGTTGGTTTCACTAATGTTGATGATAAAGGTATTGAAGGTATTGAGCGCGTTTATGATCAGCAACTTACAGGTAAAAGTGGTGCAAAACGCTTTAGAAAAGATGCGAAAGGGCGTAAAATTGAAATCCTTTCTGAGGAAGTTGCTAAAGCGGCACAAGACATAACTCTTAGCATTGATCAGCGTATTCAAGCTATTGCATACAAAGAGTTAAAGGGGGCAGTTCGGGCTTTTAAAGCAACTTCTGGCTCGGTGATCGTCGCTGATATCCATACTGGCGAGGTGTTAGCTATGGCAAATAGCCCATCCTATAACCCCAATAATCGCACTAATACCGCAATTCGTCGTTTTAGAAATCGCGCTATCACTGATATTTATGAGCCGGGCTCAACTATGAAACCTTTAACTGCGTTAACGGCTTTAGAATTTGGAACAGTACAAAAAAATTCGGTTATAAATACCAACCCTGGTTGGATGCGCTTAGGTGGTAGACGAGTGAATGATCCTATTAATCGAGGTAATTTATCGATTGAAGATATTTTGGTTACTTCTTCTAATATGGGCACAACTAAGCTTGCGTTGTCAGTACCTAAAAACTTTTTATTAGATAAGTTTTTTGATGCGGGTTTTGCGGATAATACCGGAACCGATTTGATAGGCGAGAGTTCTGGCATGATGCACGACAGACAACGTTGGTCTCAGTTTGAACTGGCAACGTTATCATGGGGCTATGGCTTAGCTATAACCCCCATGCAGTTGGCACGTTTTTATGCAACCATAGCAAGTGGGGGCATTAAGCGAGAGCTATCTGTGATGAAAAAAGATAAGCCGACAGCAGGCGAACGCATTTTTTCTAAACAAAATTCTCAAGCAATTATGTCAATGCTTGAAACGGTTGTGGATGATCATGCCCAAAAGGCTAAAGTAGATGGGTATCGCGTCGGTGGTAAAACAGGTACAACCTTTAAAGCGGTTCCAGGTGGTTATGGCAATGATTATGTCGGTTTATTTGCCGGTATTGCCCCTATTTCAAAACCAGAAGTGGTTGTGGTTGTAGTCATTAATGAGCCCGGTGGTGACTTATATCATGGTGGTGAAGTCGCTGCGCCAGTCTTTTCAAGAGTGATGAAAGGGGCGTTACAAGTGTTAAATATTGCCCCAGATTCCGTAGGTACTCGTGTGACCAGTCATGATTTACGCGCAGTTAACAAGGAGGTGAATGATGTGTAAACCTCCTTCGATATTGATTAAGCAGGTATTGTCTAACTTTGCCGTTACAGGTGTTGACTCAATTGAGTTAGGCGATTACCAGGGGCAGATAACTAATGATAGTAGAACTATCACCCAGGGTGACATTTTCTGTGCGGTTATAGGTTACGCCCAAGACGGTCGCGATTATATTGAAGATTCGATCAAAAAAGGTGCATGTTTAGTATTAAGTGAATGTGAAAATAAAAAGCATCATGGTGATATCGATTATTTTGATGACGAGCAAAGAAAAGTTGCTGTGATCAGCTTTTATCAATTGAATAAACAACTATTTTCACTGGCAAGTGCGTATTACCAAGAGCCTCATCTGAATATGAAGATGGTGGGAGTTACTGGTACTAACGGTAAAACCAGTACCACCCAACTATTGGCACAGATGTTGGCACAAAATAGTAAACCTTGTGCTGTTATCGGTACTAATGGTGCAGGCTTTGTTGATTACCGAGGAATTCACTTAACCGATGTAGATAATACCACCCCCAGTGCCACTGAGTTAGTACAGCGGTTTTCACAGTTTTCTCAGCAGAATATTTGTCATTTAGCTATGGAGGTTTCATCTCATGCCATTGACCAAAAACGCGTTTGTGCAGATATTTTTGATATTGCTGTTTTCACTAATTTAAGCCGAGATCATCTAGATTATCATAGCACTATGGCAGATTATGCTGCGGTAAAAAGGCAATTGTTTACCAATAGTGAACAGCAAATTGCCATTATTAACGGTGATGATAAATATGGGCAAACTTGGCTGGTAAACTGGTCAAACAAACAAAATCTTTGGGTTTATGGACGTAGTGAAAAAATAATAAAAAACAATCGGTTTGTGAGTTGTCGTCGTATTAAACATCATGGCTCAGGTGTTGATTTTGTCCTGACAACACATCTTGGTGATATTGAAATTCATAGTCCACTTTTAGGTGATTTTAATATTGAAAATTTGTTAGCGGTGATCAGTGTTTTGCTAGTACAAGGCACTTCATTAAAAGCAATAGCACAGCAAGTTGGCAATATTAAAGCTATAGCTGGGCGGATGGAGACCTTTACGACGCGTCATGCTCAAATTAAATCATTCACTGCGGTTGTTGATTATGCTCATACACCTGATGCGCTGAAAAAAGCCTTGGTTGCCTGCAAACAACATTGTCATGGTCAGTTATATGTGGTTTTTGGTTGTGGTGGTGATAGAGATAAAGGTAAGCGGTCATTGATGGCACAAGTGGCTGAGTCGTATGCAGACTGTGTAGTGATCACTAATGATAATCCGCGTACAGAAGCGCCTATGACAATTATTCAAGACGTGGTGTCAGGTTTATCTTCGTCCACTGAAGTAGTGATTATTGAAGATAGAGAGGAAGCGGTCTTAGCTACGTTAGCAAAAGCTCAGGCTAATGATGTGGTTCTGCTCGCAGGTAAAGGGCATGAAGATTATATTGTGCTAGGAACAGAAAAAATAGACTACAACGAACGCCAAGTGGTAATGGACTTTTTTAACCTGCTTGATTCAAAACAAGCCTATGAATCACTGGGCGGTAAAGCATGATAACTTTAACAATTACCGAGCTAAGTAATGCGGCTAAGGGAGAGTTATTTTGCTCTGAGAGCTTAGCTTCATTGAGTGTTGATAATCTGGTTACTGACTCTCGCGCATTACAGAAATATGAGGCCTTTTTAGCCTTAAAAGGCCCTAATTTTGATGGACATCGCTTTGCTGAGCAAGTTATCGCAAAAGGTTGTCAAGTCTTGATTGTTGAACACTTGATTGATGGCATAGACAGTACTTCTGTTGCACAAATTCTTGTCGATGATACTCGAATTGCACTGGGAAAAATAGCAGCCTATGTTAAAACAAAAGTTGCGCCAAAAACGGTCGGTATAACGGGTAGTAGCGGAAAAACAACAGTAAAAGAAATGTTAGCGGCTATTTTGTCTCGACTTGGGAAAGTGTTAGCGACCGAAGGTAATTTTAATAATGATATTGGTGTGCCACTGACCTTATTACAATTATCTGCAGAGGATGATTTTGCTGTAATAGAAATGGGTGCGAATCACATTGGTGAAATAGCCTATACAACAGAGTTAGTAAAACCTGATGTCGCTATGATCAATAATATTGCTGCTGCTCATTTAGAAGGGTTTGGTGATTTATGTGGTGTTGCTCGTGCTAAAGGTGAAATCTTCGCTGGGCTAGGTGATGAAGGGGTTGCCCTTTATAACAAAGACACTAAATATACCAGTAAATGGCAATGGCGACTTACCAATAAAAAAGTACATACATTTTCTTGTTTAAACCCTACCAATGCTGACTTTTCGAGTAGTAACGTTCAGTTAGATGAAAATGGTTGTGCTAGTTTTGACTTGAAAACACCTATTGGCAAACGCGAAATAGTATTACCGTTACCTGGAAAACATAATGTTTGTAATGCCGTTGCTGCCGCCGCCGCTGCGATTGAATGTGGCGCAAGTTTAGTGGACATATCTCTTGGTTTAGCTGAAATGGCACCCGTGAAGGGGCGCTTAAATATTCATCAATTAGGGCAGCGTTTAAAGCTTATTGATGACACCTACAATGCTAATGTTGAATCTATAAAAGCGGCTATTGCTTTGCTAGCTAATTATTCAGGGCAACGAATTTTAATTTTAGGTGACATGGCTGAATTGGGTTGCGATGCACGTATTTATCACCAAGAGGTTGGTGAGTTTGCAAAGGAGCAAGGTATTGATGTGCTCTTTACCTTAGGTGTGTTAAGTCAAAATACCAGCGATGGCTTTGCAAAAAACAATCAAGCATTAAGCGAACATTTTAGTGAAAGAGCAGCGCTAACTACTCGGCTTTTTTCCCTATTAGAACAACAAAAACAACAACAAAACAGCCAAATTTTAGTTAAAGGCTCTCGTAGCGCTCATATGGAGTATGTCGTTGAAGAAATTATTCGTTGGCACGAAAAACAAAGTCAACCTATTGAGGATAACTCCTAATGTTACACTGGTTAGCTGAATATTTAACCCAATACTATAGCGCTTTTAATGTGTTTTCATACTTAACATTTAGAGCGATTGTAAGCACGTTAACAGCATTATTTATTTCGTTATATTTTGGTCCTAAACTGATTCGCTATTTGCAAACCATGCAAATCGGCCAAACGGTTCGCGATGACGGACCAGAAAGCCATTTATCGAAATCTGGCACACCTACCATGGGAGGGTTATTAATCCTCGCCTCGATTATTTTCAGTGTTCTATTATGGGCAGATTTAAGTAATACCTATGTTTGGGTAGTGGTTTTTGTGGTGGCAAGCTTTGGTTTAATTGGCTTTATTGATGATTATCGAAAAGTGATTCGTAAAGACTCAAATGGCTTAATTGCTAAGTGGAAATATTTTTGGCAGACCGTGGCAGGTTTAGCTACCGCTATTTTCTTGTACCAAATATCTCACCCAGATCAAACCTTTTTACTTATTCCTTTTATTAAAGATGTGATGCCACAATTAGGCATGTTTTATATTGTCATGACCTACTTTGTCATTGTGGGTACTAGTAATGCAGTGAATTTAACCGACGGTCTAGATGGTTTAGCGATAGTACCTACTATTATGGTGGCGGGCGCGTTTGCCTTATTTGCCTATGTTACAGGTCATGTTAATTTTGCCACATATTTGAATATTCCTTATATCGCCATGACTAGCGAACTGGTGGTGGTCTGTACAGCTATTGTTGGTGCTGGCTTAGGCTTTTTATGGTTTAACACTTACCCTGCTCAAGTTTTTATGGGTGATGTTGGTTCATTAGCGTTAGGCGCCGCGCTGGGTGTTATTGCGGTGTTGGTAAGACAAGAATTAGTCCTCTTTATTATGGGCGGCGTTTTTGTCATGGAAACGGTGTCAGTTATTTTGCAAGTGGGTTCATATAAAATGCGTGGCCAACGTATTTTTCGCATGGCACCTATTCACCACCATTATGAGTTGAAAGGCTGGCCAGAGCCGAGAGTTATCGTACGTTTTTGGATTATTTCATTAATTTTGGTGCTTATAGGTTTAGCAACGTTGAAATTAAGATAGCCAATCATGAGAACTTTTAGATAAAAAAGAGTAACGAAAGAGTAATGACATTATTAACCGCTTTTAAAGAGAAACAACTATTGGTGCTAGGCGCAGGGCTTACAGGTATGTCCTGTGTGCGCTTTTTAGCAAGCCATGGTTTGTCTTTTGCCGTTAATGACTCTCGTATACACCCATTTAACGAGAAATATTCTCTTGACGATTTTGCTGATAACTACCCTGACGTCACATTATCAACAGGGCAATGGGACTCTGCATTAATAACCAATGCCGATGTCATCATAGTAAGTCCAGGCATTGACTGTTCAATGGCTGAAATTTCACAATACATAAAACCTGACTGCCAAGTGATGGGGGATGTTGAGCTTTTTTCTCTGCTAAATAATGAGCGAACAAATCCAATGAATATATTGGCGGTCACTGGTTCTAATGGTAAATCTACCGTAGTATCCTTGTTAGCACACCTAGCGTCATCGCTGGGCATCAACGCACAGCTTGGTGGCAATATTGGTCAACCAGTATTGGATTTATTTAGCCAAGAACAGATAGATCATACAACCTTGTTACCTGACTTAGTTATTCTAGAGCTTTCAAGTTTCCAATTAGAAACCTTAAAAAGTATGCAAGCTATTGCGGCTACGGTGCTTAATGTCAGTGATGATCATTTAGACCGCCATAAAACCATGAAAAATTATCAGACGATAAAGCAAAGCATTTATCAACTGACCCAGTGCGCGGTGACTAACCGTGATGATCAGGCAACTAAAACCTTAAATCTTCAGCAAGAAAGCATTTCTTTTGGTAGTAATGAACCGAAAGAAGGTCAGTTTGGTGTGCGCTTTATTCAAGAAAAGAGTAAAGAAAACTTGCATATAACTCAGGGCTATTTGGCCTTTGGCGAGCAAAATTTAATTGCCCTAGATACTTTGCCACTGGCTGGCATGCATAACGCTCTTAATTATTTGGCGGTATTAGCATTAGGCTCTCGCGCTGGTTGGTCACTAACGGCAATGGTCGATAATTTTGCAAGTTTTACTGGGCTTGCTCATCGATGTCAGCGTGTTGCCAGCACAGATAATATTATTTGGATCAATGACTCAAAAGCCACCAATATTGGCGCAACCATAGCGGCTGTTGAAGGCTTAGCAAAAACACTGGCCAAGGGGCAAAATATTATATTAATTGCTGGTGGCGAGGGTAAAGGTGCTGACTTTACTCCACTAGTTACCTCTATTTCAAAACATGTCAGTCAAGTGATTAGCTTCGGTAAAGATGGAGATATCATTGCACAGTTAGTCATTAAAGCGGGTACTGCTGTTTCTAAAGTAAATTCTCTCACTGAAGCTGTTGAAAAAGGGGCAATACTCGCCAAGACTAACGATATTGTCTTGTTATCTCCAGCTTGTGCTAGCATTGATATGTTTAAAAACTTCGCCCAGCGTGGTGAGCAGTTTATGGCAGCGATAGCCAAGCATGCTGAGGTGAGCTTATGAGTATTTCTGCAAATGAAATGAAACAACCATTAACGATGCTTAAGCAGGTAGTTGGTAAAAATTTAGCAAATATTTTTACCCCTGAGCAAAAGCACACTAGTGAAGTGTTTGATCGCAGTTTTATCCTTTTAGCGCTTAGCATGTATATGATAGGGCTAATTATGGTAGCTAGCTCATCTATGCCGGTCGCTGAACGCCTTTTTAATAACCCATTTCACTTTGTGATTCGCCATACCATTTATATTATTTTAAGTATGGGGATTGCTGGCGTTGCTTTGCAAATACCGCTGTCATGGTGGCAAAAAAATAGTAGCTACTTGCTGATGTTTGGTATTTTGCTACTCGTGGTTGTCTTGCTTATTGGTCGTTCGGTTAATGGTTCAACGCGATGGATTGTTGTTGGCCCTATCACGGTTCAGGCTGCTGAGCCTGCCAAACTATTTTTCTTCTGCTACTTGGCCGCTTATTTAGTTCGCCGTCGTGATCAAGTGATGGAAGATTGGAAGGGCTTTGCTAAGCCGTTAGTGGTATTTGCATTACTGGCTGCTTTATTATTAAGACAACCTGACTTAGGTACCATTATTGTGATGTTCGTCACCACATTTGGTTTGCTTTTTTTAGCTGGTGCAAAGTTATGGCAATTTATTAGCTTAGCGTCTGTTGGGGTGGTTTTACTGTCTTTGTTGGCTATTTTTGAACCCTATCGCTGGCGACGCATCACCAGCTTTTTAGATCCTTGGCAAGACCCTTTTGGTAGTGGGTATCAACTAACACAATCGTTGATGGCCTATGGCCGCGGTGAATTATTCGGGCAGGGTTTAGGAAATAGTATACAAAAATTAGACTACCTTCCAGAGGCACATACCGACTTTGTTATGGCGGTATTAGCGGAAGAAGTCGGCTTTATTGGTATTGCGGTGATTATACTGTTAAGTATGTGCTTGGTATATAAAGCCTTGATTTTAGGTCGAAAGGCACTAGCAAAAGAAAAGTTTTTTGAAGGTTTTTTTGCCTACGCCATTGGTATTTGGATGTGTTTTCAAGCGGCGGTAAATGTTGGTGCTAGTGCAGGTATGGTACCGACTAAAGGCTTAACTATGCCATTGATAAGTTATGGAGGTAGCTCAATGATTATCATGACTATTGCGGTTGTCATTTTAATACGCATAGATCATGAATTACGCATGCAAAGCATTCAAGCCACTTCCTCTAAAAGTAAGGGGAAGAAATAATGTCCCCACACAATGTACCGACATTATTAGTGATGGCTGGAGGGACTGGAGGTCATATTTTCCCAGGCCTTGCAGTGGCCGATATGCTAAAGCAGCAAGGTTGGCATATACACTGGTTAGGCACGGCGGATCGTATGGAAGCAAGCTTAGTACCCGAACACGGTTATGATATTTCATTTGTTAATATCAGTGGTTTGCGTAATAAGGGTTTAGTGTCGTGGTTAACCCTGCCGTTTAAGTTGATTAAATCATTATGGCAAGCAATAAAGATAATTAAACAAACCAAACCCGATGTGGTGCTAGGTATGGGAGGGTATGCCAGTGCTCCGGGAGGATTAGCCACTTGGTTGATGAAAAAGCCGTTAGTGGTACATGAGCAAAATGCCGCTGCTGGTTTGACTAATCGGTTATTAAGCCGCATTGCCACTATAGTGTGTTGTGCATTTCCAGATGCCTTTCATAGTAAAGTGAATGCTCAAGTAGTGGGTAATCCACTTAGAGCTAGCATAGGTGAGCAAGATAATAACACTGTTATGCAAAGTGAATTTGAAAATTCATACAATGTTTTAGTGGTCGGTGGCAGCTTAGGTGCGCAAATCTTGAATCAAATGATGCCGCAAAGCTTTGAAAAACTCATAACGGCACAGTCAATGGAAGCAGGGGTTAATATCTGGCACCAAACAGGGAAAGATAAACAAGAGCAAGTGATATCTGCTTACACACAGTTTAGTGTGACAAACGAAAAAATTAGGGTGACAGAGTTTATTAAAGATATGGCGAGTGCATATCAATGGGCTGATATTGTGTTATGTCGAGCAGGTGCATTAACTGTTTCTGAACTTGCCATGGCGGCAACACCAGCTATTTTTGTGCCACTACCCCATGCTGTGGATGACCACCAAACTAAGAATGCACAATATCTAGTGGCGTGTGGTGGTGCCAAGATAATGAAGCAAAGTGAGCTGACCGTTGACAGTTTAACTCAGGAATTTCAGGCACTTTTTAGTACACCTGAAAAATTAAAAAAAATGGCGAAGTTAGCGTTTGAAGCCGCTCACCCTGATGCCACAAGTAAAGTTGCAGATATTTGTCAGCAACTACTACCGGATAATAAGCAAAATGCACTTAAAATGAACAGAGTAAAACGATGAGTCAAACAGCAAGAAAAAATAGCTTAACGAATATTCCAGAAATGCGTCGTGTCAAACGAATTCATTTTGTTGGTATTGGTGGCGCTGGTATGGGTGGTATTGCTGAAGTATTGCTCAATGAAGGCTATCAAATTTCAGGGTCTGATATTGGCTGTAACCAAGTTGTTAAACGATTAACATCACTAGGTGCTAACATTCAATTAGGTCATGCTAGCGAACATGTCGTTGGTGCTAGCGTTATTGTTGTTTCTACTGCCATTAATCAAGATAACCCTGAGTTAGTTGCAGCAAAAGCGCAACGAATTCCTGTGGTGAGACGAGCTGAAATGTTAGCAGAGCTAATGCGTTTTCGTCATGGCATTGCTATAGCGGGAACTCATGGCAAAACAACAACGACTAGTTTAATTGCCAGTATCTTTGCGCAGGGAAAATTAGACCCTACTTTTGTTATTGGTGGTCTATTAAACAGTGCCGGTACTAATGCTCGTTTAGGGAGTAGCCGATATTTGGTCGCTGAGGCGGATGAAAGTGACGCATCATTTTTGCATTTACAACCTATGGTGTCGGTGATCACCAACATCGACGCCGATCATATGGAAACTTACCAAGGGGATTTTGAAAAACTCAAAGATACTTATATCGAGTTTTTGCATAATTTACCTTTTTATGGCTTAGCTGTAGTCTGTATTGATAACCCTGTAGTACGTGAATTATTGCCGCGTATTGGTCGACAAGTAATCACCTATGGTTTTTCTGATGACGCTGATATTCGTGCGGTAAATTATCAACAAGATGCAGGAGTGAGCAGTTTCACCGTTGAGATAAATGGCCAACCATCACGCAAAATGAGCGTAAATTTACCGGGGCAGCACAATGTTTTAAATGCCTTAGCTGGGGTAGCGGTTGCAAAAGATGAAGGAATAACGGATGACGCAATTTGCCAAGCATTAACTGAATTTGCAGGTATTGGTCGTCGTTTTGAACAGTTGGCTGAGTTAACAACTGATGCAGGGACTATGGTGTTAGTTGATGATTACGGCCATCATCCAAGTGAAGTCGAAGCAACCATTTTAGCGATGAGAACTGGCTGGCAAGATAAGCGTTTAGTGATGGTATTTCAGCCTCATCGTTATTCTCGTACGCGCGATCTTTATGAAGACTTTGTTGAAGTATTGTCAGAAGTCGATTGTTTGTTTTTATTAGATGTTTATGGTGCAGGCGAAGCGCCAATTGCTTCAGCAGATAGTAAAAGTTTGGCACGTTCAATTAGGCAGCGGGGACAAGTAGAGCCCATATACGTGAGTGACCTTGAAAAATTACCTGAATTACTGGCCGCACAATTGCGAGATAACGACATGGTTATTACTCAAGGAGCTGGCAATATTGGTGCTGTTGCAAGAACTCTATCGAGTAACGCATTATTACAAGTAGGCAAGGCTTGATGATGAATATTGAGCAAATTAAAAAACAGCCCATTGCCGTCTTATATGGTGGTAACTCAGCAGAGCGAGATGTTTCACTTAATTCAGGTAAAGCAATTGCACAAGGGTTAAAACAAGCTGGTTTTACAGTACACCTGATAGATACCAAAGAGCATCCTCTAACAGTTTTAGTGGATAAAAATATTAAGTATGCTTTTATTGCGTTGCATGGTCGCGGTGGTGAAGACGGGGCTATTCAAGGGGCGTTAGAATCATTAAATATCACCTACACAGGATCAAACGTTTTAGGATCTGCCTTATCCATGGATAAAGTGCGCAGTAAACAAATATTTAAAGCATGTGGTTTGCCAACAGCGCCATTTGCTGTGGTCAAAAAAAACGCATTTCCACAACTTGATGTTGCTCATTTATTAGCTAAGTTAGGTGGCAAAGTGATGGTTAAGCCAGCCCGAGAAGGTTCAAGTATAGGGATGGCAATGGCTGACACAGCAACTAAATTGCACAATGCATTAGTTGAAGCATTTGGCTTTGATGGTGAAATATTGCTAGAAGCATGGATTGATGGTCCAGAATATACAGTGGCGATATTGGGAGAAGAAGCATTGCCGGTAATTCATATGCAAACACCCCGTGAATTTTATGATTACGAGGCAAAGTACCAATCAACAAGTACACAGTATCATTGCCCATGTGGTTTATCAGTAGCACAAGAAGAGCAAATAAAAACCTTATCTTTGCAAGCATTCAACGCCACGGGAGCAAGCGGCTGGGGACGTGTTGATTTAATGCGAAATTCACAAGGTGAGTGGCAGCTTTTAGAAGTGAATACTGTCCCTGGCATGACAGAAACTTCGTTAGTACCAAAAGCAGCAAAGGTGCATGGTTTAAAATTTGATGAATTAGTTGAGCGAATAGTATTGCTAAGTGTCGCTAACAATGACGTGTGATAAACAGCTGAGATAAGAGAATAAAATGACGAATAATCCTAATACAAAACAAAATCAGCAAGCTTTGACCTTTGGTCTTGGTTTGGCTTTTTTTGTTGTTGTATTGATGAGTTTAGTCAGTGGAGGTTGGTGGTTAGTTCAAAAATTAATCGCACAAGAAACCTCGCCAGTTAGCTCAGTAGTCATTAGTGGTGAAATGCCATACACCCAAAAACAAGAAGTGCTTAATGCCATAAGTGCTATTGATTTAGGTAACTTCTTTCAAGTGAGTGTGAATGATATTCAAGCGGAAGTATCTGTTCTACCTTGGGTTTATTCAGTCGCAGTAAGAAAGCAGTGGCCAGATGAAGTTAAAATTTACATAGTAGATCAAACACCGGTAGCGCTGTGGAATGGGGATTTTTTATTAAACCAATTTGGTAAAGCTTTTCAAGCTGATATTAACCAAGTAAAGCATGCGGTACCGCATTTTTATGGCCCTGAAGGAAGTGAAATATTAGCATTAGAAAATTATGCTAATTTCAGTAGTTTGCTTAACTATAGTGCATTATCAATTGATGAATTAGTGCTTAGCGAACGCTTTTCGTGGCAGTTAACTTTATCTGATGGTGTTATGTTGAATTTAGGTCGTGAAGAAAGAGTAGAACGTATTCAGCGATTTATAGACTTATACCCATTGATTAAGTCTCACGGTTCAAAAAAAGTAAAGAAAAAAAATAATAGTAATAAATTGCTAAAACAGGCAGTGGATTATATTGATTTACGTTATGATACTGGGTTGGCAGTTGGCTGGAAGTCAGTGGCTAAATTGTCGTCTATTAAGTGGCAAAAAATAAACAAAATACTAAATTGTGGCGAAAAATTAAGCCTAGCAATGTTAAGTACCATAGAAGAAGGGTTGGCCTTAAATGCCTAAAGTTACTGAAAGAAATTTAGTGGTTGGATTAGATATTGGCACATCCAAAATTTCCGTTGCTGTTGGTGAAATAACACCAGATCATCAGTTGAGCATTGTTGGTGTTGGAAATCAGCCAGCTCGAGGAATGGATAAGGGCGGTGTTAATGATTTGAATTTAGTTATTCAATCTATTCAACGTGCGATTAACGAAGCTGAATTGATGGCTGATTGTCAAATTAGCTCGATTTATCTAGGTATTTCAGGCAAGCATATTAGTTGTCAAAATGAAAATGGCATGGTGCCAATTAATGATAAAGAAGTCGTGCAAGAAGATGTTGACAATGTTATTCATACCGCACGATCTGTACCTATTTCGGCAGAACGTCGTATGTTGCATGTTTTACCACAAGAATACAGTATTGATTGTCAAGATGGTATCAAAAGCCCTATTGGCATGTCAGGTGTTCGTATGGAAGCTAAGGTGCATATTGTTACCTGCGCTAATGATATGGCGAAAAATTTAGTCAAGTGTGTAGAACGTTGTAGTTTAACTGCCGACCAGTTAATTTTTTCAGCACTGGCTTCAAGCTACTCTGTACTAACCGATGATGAAAAAGAATTGGGTATTTGTGTCGTTGATATGGGTGCAGGCACCATGGATATTTCAGTATTTACCGGCGGTGCATTAAGACATACCGCGGTAATCCCGGTTGCCGGTAACCAAGTGACTAGTGATATAGCAAAAATCTTTAGAACACCATTGAGCCATGCTGAAGATATTAAAGTGCAGTATGCCTGTGCACTAAAGCACTTAGTGAGTATGGAAGAAAGTATAGAAGTACCTAGTGTTGGAGGGCGACCTGCAAGAAGTATGTCTCGTCACACATTGTCTGAAGTGGTTGAGCCAAGATATCATGAATTATTTGAACTAATCCAAGAAGAGCTAAGAGAAGCAGGTCTAGAAGATCAAATTGCCGCAGGGTATGTATTAACAGGGGGAACAGCCAAAATGGAAGGTGTGGTTGAGTTTGCTGAAGAAGTATTTCAAATGCCAGTGCGACTTGCCAAACCTATTGGCGTACAAGGTTTAAAAGAATATGTTGACGATCCCAGTTATGCTACTGTCGTAGGCTTGTTGCATTATGGGCTAAAAGCCCATGATTCAGGACTGAAAGATCATGGGAAATCAGAAGGGGTGACCGGTTTATGGTCTCGTCTTCATGCTTGGTTTAAAGGTGAATTTTAACTTTATTAATAGCTTGCTAGCGAGCCTTGATAAAAAATGTAAAAAACAGAATGATTTATAGGTTGGGGTTATACCTGACAAGTTTAGTAAAAAACGGAGAGAAAAAATGTTTGAACTAATGGAAGACCATAATGAAGAAGCGGTCATAAAGGTCATCGGTGTTGGTGGCGGCGGCGGTAACGCGGTTGAACACATGGTAAGTCAAACCATTGAAGGTGTTGAATTTACCACAGCAAATACTGACTCACAGGCATTGCGTAACTCATCAGCCAATGTCACTTTACAATTAGGATCTGATGTCACTAAGGGCTTAGGTGCTGGTGCTAATCCTAACATTGGCCGACAAGCTGCAGAAGAAGATAGAGACACTATCGCGCAAACCCTACAGGGTGCAGATATGATCTTTATCGCTGCGGGTATGGGCGGTGGCACAGGTACTGGTGCTGCACCTGTTGTTGCAGAAGTTGCTAAAGAAATGGGGATTTTAACCGTTGCTGTAGTGACTAAACCGTTCCCATTTGAAGGCAAAAAACGCATGAGCTATGCCGACCAAGGGATTGAAGCCTTAGCAAAAAGTGTTGACTCATTAATCACTATTCCAAATGAAAAGTTATTAAAAGTACTTGGCCCTGGTACAAGTTTACTTGATGCGTTTAAAGCGGCTAATAACGTTTTACTCGGCGCTGTTCAAGGTATTGCTGAGCTGATAACTCGCCCAGGGTTAATCAATGTGGATTTTGCCGATGTTCGAACGGTTATGTCAGAAATGGGCACCGCTATGATGGGATCTGGTATTGCATCGGGTGAAGATAGAGCAGAGGAAGCAGCAGAGGCCGCTATTTCTAGTCCATTACTTGAAGATGTCGATTTAGCGGGTGCACGCGGTATTTTAGTGAATATTACTGCAGGCATGGACATTAGTATTGATGAGTTCGAAACGGTAGGTAACGCTGTTAAGGCCTTTGCTAGTGAAAATGCTACTGTGGTGGTTGGCGCTGTAATTGATCCAGAAATGACCGAAGAATTAAGAGTGACTGTCGTTGCTACAGGTATAGGGGCTGAATGTAAACCTGATATAACCTTAGTAAACCCTACACCTATGGTTGAGGCAAAAGTGGTTGGTGCGGATTATTCATCTACTCCAGCACCTCAAGCTGAAATAACCGCAGAAACGGTAACGGTAACGATGACAGATAGCAATGTACAAAAAGTGGCCCATGCCGATTTAGATAATTACCTAGATATTCCGGCATTTTTGCGTAAACAAGCAGACTAATGACACATTTAATGAACTAAATAGCAAATAAAACCGTGTTGCTTTTTTTGTTAGCTGCAGAAAAACACGATCTGTGTATTGGTTTGTATGCTGAGCCGTGAAGTTGCAATACAAACCAGGGGTTTTGATTTTATTGGTTATTTTTGTTATATTGTGCGCCCGCCAAATTTAGGTGGTCTGTTTTGTTAGCTCCACTTATTTCTAAGCGTAATGTAAGCACTGAATTTTTGGGTCAAACAAAAGAAAAGGCAATTAGTAAAAGGTAAGTTAAGCGAGGCTATATGATCAAGCAACGTACATTAAAGACAGCAGTTTCAACTGTAGGCGTTGGATTACATAAAGGTGAAAAAGTACAGGTTACTCTCCGACCTGCACCAGAAAACACAGGTATTGTATTTCGTCGTGTTGATCTTGACCCTGTAGTTGATATTAAAGCAACCCCTGATGCTGTTGGTGAAACAACCTTATGTACGTGTTTAGTCAATGAACAACAAGTGAAAGTATCAACGGTTGAACATTTATTAGCCGCTGTATCAGGTTTAGGTATCGATAATTTAATTATTGATGTTGATGCGCCAGAAATTCCAATTATGGATGGCAGTGCTTTACCTTTTGTCTATTTAATTCAGTCAGTAGGTATTGAAGCACAAGAAGCGGCCAAGCGTTTTATTCGTATTAAAAAAGCGATTCGCGTTGAAGAGGGCGATAAATGGGCAGAGCTATTACCTTACAATGGCTTTAGAGTAAACTTTGCTATTGAATTTGAGCATCCAGTTATTGCCACAACTTGTCAAACCATGAGTATGGACTTTTCAAGCCGGTCTTTTATCAAAGAAATTAGCCGTGCACGTACTTTTGGTTTTATGCGAGATATTGAGTTTCTCCGTTCTCATAATCTTGCTCTTGGTGGTAGTTTAGAAAATGCAATAGTGCTTGATGATTACCGTATGCTCAATAAGAATGAATTGCGTTATGATGATGAATTTGTCAAGCATAAAATATTAGATGCTATTGGTGACCTATACATGGGCAGTGCGAGTATTTTAGGCGAATTAAACGCCTTTAAATCAGGTCATGGTTTAAACAATATGTTACTTCGAGAAGTGTTTAAACAGCAAGATTCTTGGGAGTGGGTGACTTTTGAACAAGCGAATGCATCGGCACCAATTGAGTACCAAGAAATTGCAGCAACAACATTTTAATGGCTGAAAATCGCTAGATAAAATATAAAAAAAACTGAGCAACAGCTCGGTTTTTTTGTTTTGTGAATAAAAAAATTAATTTTTATTCTTGTTCGCTACACCGGCGAGTTTTATAAGCTTGGCTTTTAAACTTGGTGGTGCGTGCTCTGCAACTTCAAGAAGGTGTTGAGCACTTTTTGTTGACATGTTTTTAGCTGACATTGTCTTGGTATTACGAGCAAAGCTTGCCTTTTTTGCGGCTTGTTGATGCCCAAAAGGATTTACTTTAATCTCTATTTGAGTATATTGTCCACGGGTCATCTCGGCTAATAAATGACAAATATTATTACGTTCAAATTGTAACCTTTGCCCCCAAACAGGCGATTTGACTTCTATCACCAAAGTATTTTCAGAAAAATTGGCAATATTAAGCGCATCTTCTGGCAGGTCAGGGCATATTTGTCGTACAATGTTACACAATTGATTCAAAGAGTTGGTTTTTGCTTTAATTTGTGCCAAAGTGCCTGTCGTCGAATTTAATAACGTTGACATATCTTTCGGGGCTTTGGGTTTACGAGCCATATTTGTACCTGAACTTAACAGCGAATTAAAGGGAAGTACTCCCTAATAATACATAAAAAAACACACTATGAGTTTAACATTACTATACCGTGGAAAAAACGTAAGATTTTCAATGCGACTAAATAAGCTGCACTGGCTTTCTGCTGTATTAGTTTTTGCACTGATTTCAGGTGTGGTTGTCCACTTGATGCTTTCCTCAAATGAAAAACCACAGAATACAGTAGATTATTTAGCTAGTGAGAACTCACTCACGCAAACAGCAAAAAGTAGCGACACATTAGCTTCTACAGAAAACCTAGTTGAACTAAAAAAACAACAGCTCACCGCGCTTACTATCAAACTAGCAGAACTTCAGTCACAAGTTTTACGCTTAAATGCACTTGGTGAGCGTTTAGCTGACAATGCAAATATTCCAGAAAAAGAATTTAATTTTCGGCAAATACCGCCTAGCGGTGGGCCATCTGCGGTTGAAAGTGAAACGATAAGAAAGTCATTTGCGCAGTTACTTAATGAAATATCAAGTTTAGAGGTTTTGCTTAAACATGAAGAAAATCAGTTACAAGCGCTTGAATCTTTGAACTTAGGTCACCATATAGAAAATAGCCGTTATTTATCTGGGCGACCAATTAAAAAAGGCTGGTTGTCTTCGTATTACGGTATGCGCAAAGACCCTTTTCATGGTAAGCCTGCTATGCACAAAGGTATTGATTTTGCGGGTAAAGAAGATGGTGACATTATTGCAACCGCTTCGGGTGTCGTTAGTTGGGCAGATGAACGTTATGGTTACGGTCAGTTAATAGAAATCAATCATGGAGATGGCTTAAAAACGCGCTATGGGCATAATAAAACTTTGCTTGTTAACGTCGGCGATGTTGTCACTAAAGGACAGGTAATAGCAAAAATGGGCAGTACAGGTCGCTCAACAGGTCCACATGTGCATTATGAAATTTTACTTAATAATAAACAGGTTAATCCGCTAAAATTTGTTTATCGTAAAGCAAAATAAGCCCTGCGAATAATTGGTTAAATGTCTTTTTCTGAACACCTAATTGCTCTTCGATAGAGCTCTGGCTAATTGGTTTAATACCCATGTAGATAAAAACTAATAACAAAATTCATGTAGTGTACAAAATAACTTGTTCACTAAATTCAAAAAAATGGTTTAAATAAGATGTTTGTAAAGTTGTTAACAAAAATGTTTGGTAGTAGAAACGATAGACTACTAAAACAAATGCACAAAGAAGTAAAAAAAATTAATACCCTTGAGCCGATCCTTGAGGCATTGAGTGATGATGAATTAAAAGCAAAAACAGCTGAATTTAAAGATCGACTTGCCAACAATGAAACACTAACCGACATTTTACCTGAAGCCTTTGCTGTTGTTCGTGAGGGAAGTAAACGTGTATTTGGCATGCGTCATTTTGATGTGCAAATGATTGGTGGTATGGTATTAAATGACGGTAAAATTGCTGAAATGCGTACTGGTGAAGGTAAAACGTTAACGGCAACTCTACCCTCCTATTTAAATGCATTAACAGGTGATGGTGTCCATGTCATCACAGTCAATGATTACCTAGCAACGCGTGATGCTGATTGGAGTCGACCGTTATTTGAATTTTTAGGGTTAACAGTAGGTTGTAATATTGCTGGTATGTCTGCACAAGACAAACAAGCAGCATATCAAGCTGATGTGACCTACGGAACCAACAATGAGTTTGGTTTTGATTACTTGCGTGACAATATGGTTTTTTCACCGGAAGAACGTTCACAGAAAAAACTGAATTTTGCTATTGTCGATGAAGTAGATTCAATTTTAATTGATGAAGCAAGAACGCCGCTGATTATTTCAGGCCAAGCAGAAGATAGTTCTGAGCTTTATAAAAGTATTAACACGATCGTGCCTAATCTTGAAGTTCAAAATGAAGAAGATAAAGATGAAGAAACAGGTCAGTCTGAAGACTTTGTTGAAGGTGATTTCACTATTGATGAAAAAGCCAAACAAATCTACTTAACTGAACGTGGCCAAGTTCGTATTGAAGATATTTTAAGAGAAACAGATCTACTTAAAGAAGGTCAAACCCTATTCTCTGCATCAAATATCACTCTGTTACACCATGTCATGGCGGCATTACGAGCCCATAAATTATTCCAAAAAGATGTCGACTATATTGTTAAAGAGGGTGAAATTGTTATTGTTGATGAACACACTGGTCGTACAATGGAAGGTCGTCGTTGGTCTGAAGGTCTGCATCAAGCCGTAGAAGCAAAAGAAGGGGTGAACATTCAAAATGAGAACCAAACCCTAGCATCTATAACCTTTCAAAACTTTTTTAGAATATATGAAAAACTATCAGGTATGACAGGTACAGCTGATACCGAAGCTTTTGAATTTCAACATATCTATGGTCTAGAGACGGTTATCATACCAACACATCGCCCGATGATTCGTGATGATATGGCTGATTTAATTTACTTAACAGGCGAAGAAAAATTTGAAGCAATTTTGGCTGATATTCAAGACTGCGTTAAACGTGGACAGCCTGTATTGGTTGGTACCATTTCAATTGAAACGTCAGAGTTTTTATCAAGCTTCCTGAAAAAAGCCAAAATTAAACATAAAGTACTCAATGCTAAGTTCCATGCCCAAGAAGCAGAAATTGTTGCGGATGCCGGAAAAGAAGGCGCAGTTACTATTGCCACAAATATGGCCGGCCGTGGTACTGATATAGTGCTTGGTGGTAATTTAGATGCCGCGATTGCCAAACTGAAGAATCCAACTGAAGAGCAAATAGAAAACGCAAAAGCGCAGTGGAAAATAGATCACCAACGAATATTAGAGCTAGGTGGATTGAAAATTGTTGCTACAGAGCGTCATGAGTCACGCCGTATTGATAACCAGTTACGTGGTCGTTCTGGCCGTCAAGGTGATGCGGGTGCAACGCGTTTCTATCTTTCAATGGAAGATTCATTAATGCGCATTTTTGCCTCAGAGCGTATCTCAAATATGATGCGTAAGCTAGGTATGGAACATGGTGAAGCTATTGAGCATCCTTGGGTAACCCGTAGCATTGAAAATGCCCAACGTAAAGTAGAAGGCCGTAACTTTGATATGCGTAAACAGCTTTTAGAGTATGATGATGTTGCCAATGATCAACGTGGCGTTATTTACGAGCAACGTAATGAGTTATTAGATGAATCAGATATTGGTGAAGTAGTCGAAAATATTCGTGCTGATGTCATTAATAATATTATTGATGGTCATATTCCGCCGCAATCGTTAGCTGAAATGTGGGACATTACAGGGCTTGAAGAGCAACTTAAAGGCGAGTTTAATACTGATTTATCTATTACTAAGTGGCTTGAAGAAGATAAAAAATTACACGAAGAAAGCTTACGTGAGAAAATAGTTGCCCAGTTTGAGCAAGTATATAAAGACAAAGAAACTGTTGTTGGCGCTGACGTATTACGCCAATTTGAAA
Source organism: Litorilituus sp. (assembly GCA_030754235.1). Lineage (GTDB taxonomy): Bacteria > Pseudomonadota > Gammaproteobacteria > Enterobacterales > Alteromonadaceae > Colwellia. The sequence goes on along the minus strand of JASMAS010000076.1, from coordinate 21,839 downwards.
AAGCGGTCATGTTACAAAGCTTAGATTCTCACTGGAAAGAGCATTTAGCTGCAATGGATCATTTACGCCAAGGTATTGGATTACGTGCTCATGCACAAAAAAATCCTAAGCAAGAATATAAGCGTGAATCATTTGAGTTATTTACAGAAATGTTAGATAACTTGAAGTACGACGTAATTGGTATTTTGTCTAAGGTTCAAATTCAAGCAGAATCAGATGTTGAAGCCGTTGAAGAACAGCATAGAAAGTCTGAAGTTCCTACTAAATTTCAACACCAAAGCGCTTCAGGCATAGAAGACAAGCCACAAGTACCACGTGTTGGCCGCAATGAACCATGTCCTTGTGGCTCAGGTAAAAAATACAAACAATGCCACGGTAAATTAAGTTAGACGTCTTATGTACCCTGAGTTTAGCAAAGAAACATCCTTAGATAGACTCAGGATATATGGTGATAGACTAGTCAGAATAAAAAAAAGCCATACACTTGAGCTTAAATCACTAATATGCCTAAAATAGTTCACGTAGCCGTTGGTGTCATCATTGCTCTGGATGAGCAAGGCAACACGCAATATTTTCTCACTAAACGATTAGTCGAAAGCCATCAAGGTGGAAAGTGGGAATTTCCTGGCGGTAAAGTAGAAGCAGGTGAAACTGTTGCCCAGGCATTATTTAGAGAGCTAAAAGAGGAAGTGGGTATTGAAATACTCACTTGTCTGCCCTTACTAATTATTAACCATGATTATGGCGATAAGAAAGTCTGTTTAGACGTTTTTATTGTTGATAATTATTCAGGTGAGCCAATTGCCCAAGAAGGGCAAGGTCAAGGTTGGTTTTCACTCGATAGGCTTAAATCACTGGATTTTCCCGCTGCTAACCAAGCTATAATTACCAAGCTGCTAGCCAGCGATAAGTAGCTTTTTATTCGGGCTCAACAAAAAATTTGTTATTTAATAGAAATTCATCTTCCATCGCATCAAGCATTTCTTCGGTTAACTCACTTTCTACTTGAATATTTTGGCTAATTTTATGGCCTTCATCAGCCCATTCACCTAAATCAATAAGTTGACATCGTTTGCTGCAAAAAGGTCGGAATTCACTGCTTTGTTGCCAAATAACATTTTTATTACAAGTTGGGCAGGGTACTTTTAAAGTCATAATTAAAAAATAGTTAGAAGTTTAATAATATTATACAGTTTTTGCTTATTTGTTGGCTAATAATGTTAGTGCAAAAAAAGCTTAATTAATGCTAGCAGCGGGCTAATTGAAATTTGGTTGCTTGTTTTGAATAACGGCTGCCACTTTGATCGCAAGGAAGCATAAAGCGAATTGAGTAACGAAATTTATTTCCGCTAATGGTAGGGTAGTACTGTTCACTTTTAGCAATTTTTATGCGTAATAGTAATAAACCTTCCCCATTATCTTGATAAAAACCACTATCCGTTTCAATCGGTTGAAATTGATCACGTTGGCGAATAAACTTTAAAACAAGTGCTAAAGACTGCTTAATATCATCAAGGCATGATAACCAGAGCCTTACGTCAGCTGAGATTTTTTCGCAGGGTTGATGTAACCAGAATTGTAACTGGGGTAAATCAAAACTAGAGCTCCCCCCTTGAATTGCAGATCGTTTTCTTAAGCTAGCAATAAGTTTGTGATCTTTTAACTGCCCCCAAGTTTGTGAACTCGATTTTAAGCGACTTGTCAGAGCTACAGCTTCTTTTAAATTGTCCTCTAAAGCACTAGTGTCAATATCAGGTGCTTGAGACCAAACAACTAAATTTTGTTGAAGCTTTTCCAAGTCCTTGATTAAATCGCCACGTATGTCATTTCGATCTAGGGTGTCTGTGATGGCAAAGACAGCATTGAAAAAAACCTGATAATGGGTGTGGAAATTGCCATTAGTTACTTCATCTTTAATATAGGAATAGGCCTGAGCAAAAAGCTGCTCAAGTTTTAGATAATTACGAATTCGCTCATTGAGCGGGTGTTCATATAAAATAGTTGTCATGCAAAGAAATTGGCAGTAATAGCTAGTTTGTCTTGTTTGGCTATATTAACCATAGAAAAATAAAATGGCGAATTATTTAACTGATATTCTTTGATTATTTTTCAACTTGTTCAGTTTATGCGTTTCTCATTAGCGACAAGTGCTAAATAATACTGGTGTAAATGAAAAACGTCTTTTTTGACGTCCTTTAATGAAGTCTGATCATTAGTGATAACCTCATCGGCTTGAGCTAAACGTGTCTTACGGCTTACTTGGCTAGCTATGATGGCCTCAACCTGCTCTATTGAGTTATTATCACGCTTGCATGTGCGCGCTATTTGCTGTGCTTCACTGATATCGACGACTAAAACACGACGGACCATGGTGTGCAAATTATTTTCAATAAGTAATGGAGCAACTACAATACAATAGTCACTTTTCGCCTGCTTAGTTTGCAAAATAAGCTGCTCTCTAATTAAAGGGTGCAGCAAGTTGTTTAGCCATTTTTTGTCTTTTTGATCTGAAAAAACTCTTTGACGTAACAGCGTTCGGTTTAATTGACCATTTTCTAGAAGATACTCTGATCCGAATTGATTTTTTATAGCCGATAGGGCGGGTCTACCTACCTCAACTACCTCTCGGGCAATAATATCAGCATCAATAATATCAACACCTAAATCAGCAAAAAAATTTGCTACTGTTGATTTACCGCTACCAATACCACCGGTTAGGCCAATTATTAAGTCTGACATGTGCTTAACCTATGAACGCTAAATACCATGTCCAGATCTCTTCTCCCCATAAAAGCGTTATCCAACCTGAAATAGCTAAATAAGGGCCAAAAGGAATAGCTTGTTCTCGTTGATGGTTTTTAAATAACATTAAACTAATGCCAATGATAGCGCCAACAACAGAAGCCATTAGAATAAGAATGGGTAATAGCTGCCAACCTATCCATGCACCAAATAAGGCGAAAAGCTTAAAATCACCATGGCCCATACCTTCTTTACCCGTTAACAACTTAAATAGCCAAAAAACGCTAAATAAGCTCATATAGCCCACAGTAGCACCTATGACTGCATCGCTTAAGTGAACAAAGGTGCTATTTATATTGAGTAGTAAACCTAACCAAAGTAGCGGCATAACAATTTGATCGGGCAATAACATATGATCTAAATCAATCAAGGTTAAACTGATTAAACCCCAAGTTAATAACACCACACATAAAGTGTTAAAGCTCACGCCGAGGTGTTGTGCAACAATGACACTTAATAATGCGGTAGTGGCTTCAACAAGTGGATACCTTATTGAAATTGCATTATTACATTGACTACATTTTCCTTTTAACATTAACCAACTTAACAGAGGAATATTTTCGTAAAAGCGAATTTTATGATCACATTGGGGGCAAGTCGAATCTGGTTTAGATAAAGTGATAGTCTCTATGTCCTGAGCTGGAATATCTTTAACTTCATCAGCGAGAAATTGTCGACATTCTTGATACCAGTCGTTGTGCATCATTTTCGGTAGACGATAAACCACCACGTTGAGAAAGCTACCCACCATTAAAGAAAGAATACCAATACATAGCGTAAAATTGTAGGGAGATTGCTGAAAAAAAATTAGGGCTTGCTCAAACATAAATTACTCAAAAATATAGACTGATTGTATATTGATACTTCCAAGGTAGTTTCTCTAGGTGAGTATCTTTTTTATTCTAAATAGATTTTACCTACTTACTCTGTGTTTGTCGCTCTTCTATAGCTTAGCGCTAGTGGAGTTTAGCCGTTTGTTCAGAACTTGTCGAAGGAAGTTTGTGACGGGTGATGAAATGAGAGAAGTAAAATGTGTGCATTTTCTCTATTTACTGATCAAGGCTGTCAGTTAAACCACTTTTCCCAGTTGAAAAATGGGTAAGTACATGGCAATAATGAGTCCACCGATAACCACACCAAGTACAGCCATGATTAATGGCTCTAGAAGCGCCGTTAAATTATCAACAGCATTGTCCACTTCTGCTTCATAGACGTTGGCGACTTTAGCCAACATATCATCAACAGTGCCCGACTCTTCACCAATAGCGACCATTTGGATGACCATATCAGGAAAAATATCAGCATTACGCATAGCTAGGTTCATTTGCATACCTGAAACCACTTCTCCACGGACTTCTAAAATCGCATCCCTAAATACGGCATTACCCGAGGCTCCAGCAGCGGAGTCTAGGGCTTCAATGAGAGGTACACCTGCAGCAAAGGTGGTTGAGAGAGTTCTGGCATAACGAGCAACTGCCGCTTTTTCTAATAAAATACCTAAAACCGGTAATTTTAGAATTTGCCTATCAACATGATCACGAAATTTTAGTGAATTTCTGTGTATTCGTTTAAATAAAAAATCAGCAGCAAATATAGCGCCCAGTAAAAGATACCAGTATGCCTGCATAAAATCGGAAATTCCTACTACAAATAAGGTAAAAGCAGGCAACTCTGCGCCAAAGCCTGCAAATATTTCTTGAAAAACGGGGACAACAAAAATTAATAAAATTGACGTGACTATAGCGGCAATGATTACAACAGCTATAGGGTAAGTCATCGCTTTTTTTATCTTGGCTTTTAATGCTTCAGCTTTTTCTTTGTAGGTGGCAATTCTATCATAGATTGCTTCTAGCGAGCCTGATTGTTCGCCAGAGGCAACTAGGTCACAATACAGGCCATCAAAATACCTTGGGTGTTCTCGTAAGCAGTCTGATAAAGGAATACCTGAGGAAAGATTATTTCCTACTTCGGCTAATAATTTTTGTATATTACCATTGTTATGGCCTTTGCCTATCATTTCAATGGTCTGCACTAAAGGGACGCCCGCACCTAACATGGTGGCAATTTGACGAGAAATAATGGAAATATCTGCAGGGGTTATGGCTTTTTCGCTGCTCAAACCAAATAGTGGTTTGGCTTTTTTCTTAACTTTACTCGGCGTGATGCCTTGTTTACGAAGTTGGGATTTTAATTCAATAATATTTTTAGCAGGTAATTCACCACCTATTTTTTTACCTTTACGGTTTACACCTTGCCAGATAAAAATATCTAAGGCTTTAACCTTTGGGGTCTTCTTGTTTGTAGCTGTAGCCATAAGAGGTACCTGTATTATTTCTATTTATTGTCTGTGCCGAATAACGACAAGCTCAGGACAAACAGTCAATGTTTGTTGGATGTGGCTACCAACCTACTGGAGTTGGTTGGAACTATTTAATGTGAACACTCAGTTAAGTACGTTCACTTTGAGCGAGTCGAAGCAGGTTTAGGTAAGCTGAAGAAAAATAATAAATAAGAGCAGCATACTTTACCCGCTAGTTACACGGTTGACTTCGTTTAAGCTTGTAATACCTGTCATTGCTTTGAGTAAGCCAGATTGTCGTAAATTTCGGTAACCTTCTTTTTGACATTGGTTTGCAATGTCCAGAGAGTTACCTCCTTGCATAATAATAGACGAAATTTCATTACTAATTTTAATTACTTCATAAATACCAACGCGGCCTTTATAGCCTTTTGTGCATTGCTCACAGCCTACCGCTTTGAATAGTTGTATTTCACTTAATTTATCGGTAGGAAAGCCTTGCTCAGCAAGCTGTAACTCTGAGAGTAGCTCATGCTCCTTGCAGTGTGGACACAAGCGTCTTGCCAGCCGTTGGGCAATGATTATACTGACAGAGCTGGCTACATTGTAGGCAGGTACACCCATATTGAGTAGTCGAGTTAAGGTTTCTGCTGCAGAGTTAGTATGTAGGGTCGATAATACCAAGTGACCGGTTTGTGCAGCTTTTATGGCAATTTCTGCAGTTTCTAAGTCACGTATTTCACCCACCATGACAATATCAGGATCTTGTCGTAAAAATGAACGTAAGGCTGTAGGGAAAGTTAAGCCAGCGCGATTATTAATTTGTACTTGGTTAATGCCTTCAAGGTTTATTTCTATTGGGTCTTCTGCGGTTGAAATATTACGCTCAGCAGTATTTAAAATATTTAAACCAGTATACAAAGAGACGGTTTTACCTGAGCCAGTTGGTCCTGTAACTAGAATCATACCTTGGGGTTGTTCAAGTGCATCAGTATAAATTTTCTTTTGATCTAGCTCATAACCTAACATGTTGATACCTAACATGGCGCTGGATGAATCAAGAATTCGCATTACTATTTTTTCGCCCCACATAGTCGGCAGGGTACTGACACGAAAATCGATAGACTTTTTCTTTGAAAGAGCGAGCTTTATTCGCCCATCTTGCGGAACTCGACGCTCAGCAATATCAAGTTTTGACATGACTTTTAAACGGGCAGCCATACGTGAAGCTAAGCTGACTGGTGGGTGGGCTATTTCTGCTAAAATGCCATCAATACGAAAGCGTATACGAAAAATATTTTCATAAGGTTCAAAATGTAAATCTGAGGCGCCTTTTTTGATGGCGTCAAGGAGGATTTTATTGATAAACACAACTATAGGGGCGTCATCTTCACCATCTATAGCACGATCTTCTTCCTTTTTTTCTTCGTGAACATCTAAGTCCGATAGCTCTTCTGAGTCAATATCACTAATATCAAGAGCATCGCTCTCTTCTAATACCTTTTCAATACAGCTGTGTAAGCCTTGTTCATCGGCTAATACCAATTCGGTACTAAACCCCGTGTTAAATTGAATTTCTTCTAAAGCATCTAAATTTGTTGGGTCTGACATGGCAACAAACAAAACCTTACCCCGTAAAAATAATGGTAAAGCGTTATGTTTCGTTATGAGTCCTTCATTGCGAACACCTTCAGGCACAAGGCTAGTATCAAAATTTTCTAATTGAATTAAAGGGTAGCCATAATTATAGGAAAGCACTTCGGCAATTTTTTTACCATTAAAATTTTTATCTTCAACTAGATAACGAATAAAAGGTTTATTCTTACCAAGGTAGCCAGCACAAATATCATCAATACTCGAAACGGGTACTAAATGCTCTTTCGACAAAGCGACTAATACGCTTGATTGCTGATGATTTCCTTTCATAATGATTGGATATAACCTTTTGAAAAACTTCAATGAAACGCTTCAATTTCAGTGTAACGTAATTTAGGTTAAATGCACAAAAGTTTTGTATCTCAGTTAACTTGATTGGTTGTTGCCGCCAATAAGAACAAAAAAGCTCCCGAAGGAGCTTGTTAAGTGTAGTTTAAGCCTTTATAGATTAGTGCATTTAGCCTAATACATTGTGGGTATGTTGTTACTTATTAAGATTGAGGACAACTTTTCGGGGCTAAAGTTGCATCAGAAGAACCTGTTGTTGCGCATGTCCATTCACCACTAGTAGATCTTGTCCAAGTTAATACCGCTGAAGCAACTTGGCTAGGGGCATTTTTAATGGTACAAACAATAGTTGTACCTGTAGCGGTTATTGTACAGTTTTGAGTTGAAGCATTTTTAATTGATTTTAAATCGGTTACACTTGAAATTGTTTCACCGTTATTCTTCTTCATTTCAAACTCTGTTTTAGCACCTGTAATTTCAGTTAAACCAGCAGTCAATTTTGATGATGCTTGATAATCTGAATAGGCAGGCAAGGCGACAGCCGCTAGAATGCCAATAATGGCAACCACAATCATTAATTCAATTAGCGTGAAACCTTTTTGGGCTTTGTTAGTTATTTTTTTCATTGCTTTTAGGTTTTTCATAGTCATAATTTCCATTAATTTCTACGGGGACTTTACTTAATATGCGGTATATTTTTTTAAATGTAAAATAAAATATTATTGCGCTTGTTTTGGTTTGTTAAATGCTACGTTAAAGGGTAAATGGAGGCACACAGTAAAATTGTGTTTTTTTTAGCCTTTATTGTCAAAATACAGATGATCTTCTGATTATTATTCTGTATAATCCGCGCTCCCTACGTTACAAACTGTCTTTTTTATTGCTTTTTGTGGTGATTAAGGCGTTAGACTCGATACTCGAAGGGGTAATTGCGTAGTCTATTATTAACCGACAAGACAAATTTATTTGCTTTTATTAAGTTGATTAAATTTTTGACTTGTTATTTAAGTAACATTTTTTAAATTGGGTTTTTATAATGAAAACTTTTGTAGCAAAACCAGCAAGCGTTGAACGTGAATGGTTTTTAGTGGACGCCGAAGATAAAACTCTTGGTCGTATCGCTACTGAAATCGCTAGTCGTTTACGCGGTAAGCATAAGCCAGAATATACTCCTCATGTTGATACTGGCGATTATATCGTTGTTATTAACGCTGAGAAAGTTCGTGTAACTGGTAATAAAGCGAAAGGTAAAATTTACTACTCGCATACTGAATTCCCTGGTGGTCTTAAGCAAATTAGCTTTGAAAAGTTAATTGAAAAAGCACCAGAACGTGCTATTGAATTCGCAGTAAAGGGTATGTTACCTAAAGGTCCTTTAGGTCGTGAAATGTACCGCAAGTTAAAAGTGTATGCCGGTGCTGAGCACAAGCATGCTGCACAACAACCACAACTTTTGGAGCTTTAAGCAATGGCTGATAATCAATATTACGGTACTGGTCGTCGCAAGAGCTCAACAGCTCGTGTGTTTATGAAAGCTGGTAACGGTGCAATCACAATTAACAAGCGTGATATTTCTGAATACTTTGGTCGTGAAACGGCTCGTATGGTTGTTCGTCAACCTCTAGAGCTAGTTGAAATGATGGAAAAGTTTGACTTTAACATTACCGTAGTTGGTGGTGGTATTTCTGGTCAAGCCGGTGCTATTCGTCACGGTATTACTCGTGCATTAATGGAGTTCGATGAAACTTTCCGTAGTGATCTACGTAAAGCTGGCTTCGTTACTCGTGATGCGCGTAAAGTTGAACGTAAGAAAGTGGGCTTACATAAAGCACGTAAGAAACCACAATTCTCAAAACGTTAAAATTTATTATATTCAGAGTTTTTACGGCATTGTCTGCGTTGTTAGCCCTAATCAATTAAGCCTTTTTATTACTAAAGGCTTTCCTAGCATAGGGGCAAAGAACTTGGTGGATTTGCCTAAATCCAGAATATATAAAATTCAACTCAATAGTTGTACTTTAAAAACCGACGTTATGTCGGTTTTTTTATGTCTGCATATTCTATTGATAATTCGTCAATACCATTTATTTCGTTTATAGTGATAAATGTCAAAATATTTCAATTTCACGGTGGTTAAGCCCGTTTTTACCTTGTAAAAAATGCCTCACTTCTTTATGATCAGAAAAATTTTTTGTCGATATACCTCTTGGTATAAATTTGAACAAACAAAAATAACTGCTAGTTGAATTTGAAGCAACTTTTGTTAGTAACTAAATTAGCTATAATAATTGTTTGGTCATCAATGTGAATTGGAGAGTGTGAATGAGCAATGTGCCTGTAAATAACGGCCGTCGACGCTTCCTAACTGCGGCTACAGCTGTCGTTGGTGGTGCGGGTGTGGTTGGTGTGGCTGTGCCTTTCATTGGTTCCTGGAATCCTAGTGCTCGTGCGAAAGCGGCGGGTGCACCAGTTGAAGTCAATGTAGGTAAAATAGAGCCTGGTCAATTAATACGTGCAGAATGGCGTGGTAAACCTGTATATGTAGTTCGCCGTACAGAAAAAACCGTGGCAGATTTAGCTGACCTAGACGATCAGTTACGTGATCCTAATTCTGAAAAAGCGCAACAGCCTGAATATGCAACGAATCCCTACCGTTCAATTAAACCTGAATTTTTGGTTGCCTTAGGGGTTTGTACACATTTAGGTTGTGCACCCACTTATCACAATGGTGACTTTGATCAATTTGTTGAGGGAACATCTGAAGGTTTCTTCTGTCCGTGTCATGGGAGTAAATTTGATATGGCGGGTCGTGTTTTTCAAGGGGTTCCTGCACCATTAAACTTGATGGTTCCTGAACATTCATTCACTAGTGAAGACACTTTATTAATTGGTGTCGGTCAAGGAGAGGCATAATGTTAACTAACTTTATGGCATGGATGGATAAGCGTTTACCAGTCACCGATGCATGGAATAAGCATTTAGCACAATACCCAGCACCTAAAAACTTTAACTTTTGGTACTTTTTTGGCTCGTTAGCCATGTTAGTACTGGTTAATCAAATTTTAACGGGTGTTTGGTTAACCATGAGTTATGAACCATCAGGTGATGGTGCATTTGCTAGTGTTGAATACATTATGCGAGATGTTGATTACGGTTGGTTGCTGCGTTACATGCACTCAACAGGTGCATCAGCTTTTTTCATTGTTGTTTACCTCCACATGTTTAGAGGCATGATGTATGGATCTTACCAAAAACCACGTGAGTTACTGTGGATATTTGGTATGTTAATCTTCTTAGTGTTAATGGCTGAAGCTTTCATGGGCTACTTATTGCCTTGGGGTAATATGTCGTATTGGGGTGCACAGGTAATTATTTCACTGTTTGGCGCTATTCCTGTTATTGGAGATGATTTAACGCAATGGATTCGTGGTGACTATGTTATCTCTGGTGCAACACTAAACCGTTTCTTTGCATTGCACGTTATAGCTATGCCACTGGTTTTAGTTATTCTAGTCTTTTTACATATTCTTGCTTTACATGAAGTGGGTTCAAACAATCCAGAAGGTATCGAAGTTAAAAAGAAAAAAGGAACTATTAAACCTGAAGATCAAAGTAAATTTACATTCCACAAACAATACACTGATAAATACGACATTGTTGATGCAATACCTTTTCATCCTTATTACTCTGTGAAAGATATCATGGGTGTGGCTTTCTTTTTATTCATTTTCTGTTGGGTAATGTTTTTTGCGCCTGAAGGCGGTGGCTACTTTATTGAAGCGCCAAACTTTGAACCTGCAAATGGTTTAAAAACGCCTGAGCACATTGTACCTGTATGGTATTTTGGCCCTTTCTATACTATTTTGCGTGTTGTTCCAGACAAACTATTTGGTGCGGTTGCTATGTTTGGTGCCATTATTATGTTGTTTGCTCTGCCTTGGTTTGACCGTGGTACAGTTAAAGCAATCAAATATCGTTGTACTTTACATACCATTAATTTAATTCAATTTGTTATTTGTTTCATTGTCTTAGGTATTTTAGGTACAAAGTCTGCGACACCACTAAATAATATGATTGGTACAGCAGCAAGTTTCGGATATTTTGGTTTCTTTATCTTACTTTGGTTCTACTCTAAGAATGAAAAATGTAAGCCAGTTCCAGAGAGGGTTTCACACTAATGAAAAAATTACTTTTAGCCATATGTGCACTTGTTCCCTTATTTGCTTTTGCTGCTGGACCAAGTGTGCAATTAGACAAAGCCAATAATGATTTAACCGATAAAGAGTCATTGAAAAATGGATTTAAAACTTATATCAATTATTGTTTAGGCTGTCATCAATTACAATACCAACGTTATAACCGTACCTTTAAAGATTTAGGTATTGAAGAAACTGATGGTATTGAAAACTATATGTACACCGGTGAAAAATCAGGAGATCACATTACTAACACTATGCCAGCTAAAGAAGCTGCCAAATGGTTTGGAACTGCGCCACCAGATTTAACACTTGAAGCACGTTTACGAAGCCCTGATTGGATCTATACTTATTTACGTTCTTTTTATATGGATGAAAAACGTCCGTTTGGTGTAAATAATACTCTTTTTAAAGATGTTGGTATGCCACACGTATTGCAAGATCTGCAAGGTGTTAGCTCAATTGATGAGCATGGCAAGGTATCGCCTGCAATGGGCGGTAGCTTAACTACTGAAGAGTATGATATTGTTGTGCGCGATTTAACTAACTTCCTAGAGTATGTTGGTGAACCAAGTAAACTTGAGCGTGAGAGTATGGGTTATAAAGTCTTAATCTTTCTATTCATATTCTTTGTGATTTCTTACTTCCTTAAGAAAGAGTACTGGAAAGACGTTCATTAAGTTAATAAAATAGTAATAATTATTAGGGGGATTTGATATGTATTATCAAATGCCCCTTTGTTGCTTTATCCAAAGACAAATAAAAGCAACTACAATTTTAAAGTAAAAATATAGGAGGCCCTATGGCCGTAGCAGCAAATAAACGATCGGTAATGACGTTATTCTCGCATGCTGATGATATGTACAGTCATCAAACACGTATAGTATTGGCAGAAAAGGGTGTAGGTGTTGATATCACTTTGGTTGATTTAGATAATTTGCCAGAAGATTTAATTGATTTAAACCCATACGGAACTGTCCCTACTTTAATCGATCGTGAATTAGCCTTATACGAAGCTAAGATCATTATTGAATATTTAGATGAGCGTTTTCCTCATCCACCATTAATGCCTGTTTACCCGGTATCTCGTGGCCGTAGTCGCTTGATGATGCATCGTATTGAAAATGATTGGTATAGTCTTGCTGAGAAAATTCACAAAGGTACGGCGGAACAAGCAGAAAAAGCACGCCAAGAGCTAAAAGAAAGCTTATTAAGTGTTGCGCCTATTTTAAATGAAGCGCCTTACTTTATGAGTGAAGAATATAGCTTAGTTGATTGTTACTTAGCACCATTATTATGGCGTTTACCGGCTTTTGGCATTGAATTAGATGGTCAAGGCTCAAAAGAGTTAAAAACCTATATGTTGCGTTTGTTTGAACGTGAATCTTTCCAAGCTTCTTTAACTGAAGATGAGCGTGAATTACGTTTTGGTCATCCAGCTTAATGGCTGACTCTAGCATAGAGAAAATGAGTTCTAATAAGCCCTACTTGGTTAGGGCTTTTTATAACTGGATTTCTGATAACGACTTAACGCCATACATTGTTGTTGATGTGAATGTTTATGGCGTACTTGTACCAATGGCTTATGTCGTTGATGGACAAATTGTTTTAAACATTGCTGCTTCTGCAGTAGGCTCTATTGCTTTGGGCAGCCAATCGATTGAGTTTAGTGCCCGTTTTGGCGGTAAGTTAGAGCATATTACCGTGCCATACGGTGCTATTGGTGCTATATACGCCAAAGAAAATGGTGCAGGAACCTCGTTACCGATAGAGCATCCAAGTGAAGATGAAGTCACGATTGAAGAAGATTCTGAAATTAAGGCTAAACCAAGCTTGAGCAGTGTTTCTTCTAGTGGAGATAGTGAGACTAACCAGCCCACTAAAAATAAAGGAAAAGCGTCGCTTAAGGTGATTAAGTAACGCTACTTTGCCTGTGCTTACCCTGAGTGAGAAGCTATTGAAAAGCCATTTTCTCAGGGGGGCGGTGGTATATTGATTACGTTGCTTAGGGTAAACGTGAGCTATAAGTATTCAAACGCCTTAAATACACGGTTTACACCGCTAATATTTCGAGTTATTTCAATCGCTACAGCCGCTTCTTTCTCAGAGACTAGCCCCATTAAAAACACTTCCGCATTTTCGGTAATGACTTTGATATCTCTGCCGTTAACTTTATCACTAGAAAACAGCGCTGTTTTGACTTTTGAGGTCAACCAGACATCATTGGTTTGAGTAGTGATTGAAGTAACGTTACCTATTCGAACTTGATCGTGAATTTTTACAATACCCTTAATATTATCTAATATTTTTATTGCCTGATCTTTTAGATAAGTATTAGGAGCCTGGCCAATGATTAATACAGAGCCATTTACACAAGTTATATGTAAGTTTGTATTCTCATTCAATGCAGAGTTTTTAGTGATTTCATTATAGGCAGTTAATTCGATATTTTGATCATCAATTTGGTTACCTATACTTCGTCTGTCTGTAGCTATTGAGGCACCCGTGGAAACAGCCACTACGGCAGCGGCAGCACAACCTTGTAACAGAGAGACTATACAGATGATTACAGCTAGCTTTAAGGATTTTGTTGGGGTAAGTTGTTCAAGAGTAGACATACTATTTATGACTCCGATTGAGGGAATAGTGTTGTATCAATGATTTCACACAAACAATGCAATACAGTTAAATGAACTTCGGTAACTCTGGCCTGACGCGCTGATGGCACACGGATTTCTACATCACTTTCACCAAGTAATCCAGCAATATCTCCGCCATCATGACCGGTTAACGCGATGATAGGCATATCACGAGAAACGGCACTTTCAACAGCTTTAATAACATTACGTGAATTACCGCTAGTGGAAATAGCTAATAATATATCGCCGTTATGTCCTAACGCTCTTATTTGCTTTGAAAATATTTCTTCATATTGACCGTCGTTGGCGATAGAGGTCAAGGTTGAGCTATCGGCGCTAAGGCCGATAGCCGGCAGGCTAGGTCGTTCAGTTTCAAAACGATTGAGTAATTGAGCACAAAAATGTTGTGCTAAAGCAGCAGAGCCACTGTTACCACAAGCTAAAATTTTATTACCAGTTAGCAAACTTTGTACGATTGTCATGCCAGCATGCTCAATGGCAGTAGATAGCGCTTCGGTAGCAGCGATTTGTGTTTGTATGCTTTCAGTAAAATTGTTTTGAATCTGCTCTAACATTAGCGGTGAAAAACTCCAAGTTGATTGAATTTTTGATTAAAAAGCATTTTTTAGCCAAGTTATTTGTGGTTGGTTAATGTCACCCTCTAGGGCAACGACATCAAATCGACACGGAGTATTATATTCGTTTAAATGAATTTTATGCAGATAAAATGCAACACAATGTTTAAGTTTACGCTGTTTAGGTGTCGAAACAGCATAAATAGCACCACCAAAATGGTTATTTTTGCGATATTTTACTTCAATAAAAACAAAAGTATCACCCTCTTTCATGATGAGGTCTATTTCACCTTGGCGACAATGTATATTTTGATCGACAAAAAGTAGCCCTTGTTCAATGAGAAATTGTTTGGCTTTTTGTTCAGTGATAGAGCCAGTATGGCGACTGGTATTAGCCTTAGTCAATGCTCACTTCCATGGCTTTATTCTTTTGGTAGCGACCCCATGTTAAACTGCGCGTGATAATATTATTTTCCTCAAGTTTTAAAGTGCCCGTTTGTCCATAGTGAACAATATAAGGTGCCTGCTGCATCAGGGGGATTTTTTCAAGTAATTGGTAGCTATCAAAGCCCATGGCAAATATTCGGGATAAACTATCAGTTCGCTTTGGCCATAGCTCTTGGCTAAGTTTTGCTAAAGGCTTATTACGCTGCTTCGCATTTAATAGCCATGGCATTTGGGTGAAGGTTAGGTTTTGCAGGTCGCTGGTGCTATCTTCATTGTTAATATCATTAAAGTAGCTATGACTTCTGGAGCTTGCATAGACAGGTATAACCGTTGCAAAGGGACTGATGTTTACGTCGATATAGGGTTTAATCAAGCGAGTTTGTGCTGCAGTGCCGACAAGGTAGATCATATCGAGATCACGCCTATTTCTTGGCTCAGCTTTGATGACTTGTTTTAGTCTTCCTTTTAATTGGTCTATGCGAATTTGGCTGGCGTTGACATCTAAACTGTCCTTGAGGCTACTTTGCATTTTTTTCCCTTGATCAAAGTAAACTATATCCACGGGCTTTCCTGTGATTTTTTGCCATTTGTGACTAAAAGCTTGAGCTATACGTTTAGATGTTTTGTCTTGATAACTTAAAATAAGCGGTGATTGATAACTTTGTTGACTAAGTACTTCGGCGGCTTGTTCGGCTTCATTTTCAGGTCGCATTGATAATACACTTTGATAACTAGCAAGAGGCTGGTTAGCTTTATTAAGCAATAGGGTTGGTACCTGTAAATTGGGGGCATTAGCGCTGATAGTAATATATTTATCAACATGAGGCCTTAATAATGGTCCAATCACATGATCAATGGTTAATTCACTAAACTTTACAGCTAATGTGTCCCAATCAATGTGGTTTGTGTCGATAAAATGAATATTTACTGAGGGGGGATTTTGATAGGCTGCTAATATACCTTGTTGTGCGGCAAGCCCTGCACTTGATTGAGCACCGGTTAATGGCAGTAAAACAGCTATATTTTCAATGTGTTCAGAGGTGATTTCACTATTTAACAGCGTCTTTACTATAATGTGCGCAGGATGAGTTGGGTACTTTTTTTCCCATAGTGATAAATAACGAGAAAGCTTTAAAGGCTTATCACCAAACTTTTGACTATAACTGAGTAATTGTTGCCAACCTTTGAAAAAAGGAGGGTTTTCATTAGCTATTTGTTGTATTTGCCAAGGAGGCAATTGGATCAATTGTTGCCATAAGCCAAAGATATCTTGCTCTGTTGTGGTTTTATGTAAAGAAAAAGCGAATAATTGTGCTGCTAGTGATTGCGACAATTTATTTTGCGCAAGTAACACATCACTAAGTAGTTGATAATATGTTAAGGTTAACGTTACTTTCGAGGCACTTTGTTGGTATTTTGTATCAGAAGCAAGTTGCGCTATTAAGTGAAGTTGTGCAGTAGCTTGCTCGGTGTGATTTAACGCTTGTAAGCTGGCTGCTTTCACTAATAATAATCGGTAAACATTAGTAGTAGTGCTCACCATTTGACTGACTTTATTAGCTAACCAAAGTGCTTTAAGGAATTTTTTTTCTTGTAAAAACAACTCACTTGCTTCAATTAGTAATTGATTTATTAGGGCTGCTTGTTTATTGTCTGTCACTTGGTTGTTCAGGTTTTGCTTGCTTAGTCGTTGAGCTTGGTTGAGTGTGTCTTGACCTGAACGTCTAACCACTGTGCTTTGAACTATCTTAGTGGGGGCTTCAATCTTTATGGGTTTTTTAGCACTGTGTTTAGGACTGCTACAACCAACGAGCACAAACACTAGCGTAAATACACTTAGATAAAGGAATGGTTGGCGTTTTGCCAAGCAGATACATTTCAAGAGTGAACGAGAAGGTAAAACAGTGAGAAAGTTTGTAAAACTCAAGAAAAAATCCATGCATAAAATAATCAAGATGGGTTTATAATAAACGTCATTAGACTTTGTCTCAACTAAATCAAGTTAAGAAAATGAATGAAATTACGGTAACTCCAGGCACTTTATATATAGTGGCCACTCCTATTGGTAATTTAGGGGATATCAGTGCAAGGGCAATAGCTGTTTTATCACAGGTTGATATTATCGCGTGTGAAGATACTCGCCACACACAAAAATTGTTGTCAACTTTTGCTATCAAGAATAAAACGTTGTCTATGCATGATCACAATGAACGCCAGCGACAAGAGTATATAGGCCGTTTACTTCAAGAAGGTAAAAGTATCGCGCTAGTGTCGGATGCCGGTACGCCGCTGATAAGTGATCCTGGTTTTCATTTAGTACGATATTGTCGAAACTTAGGTTTAGCTGTTTCTCCTATTCCGGGTGCTTGTGCTGCAATATCAGCATTAAGTGTTGCCGGATTACCAACCGATAGATTTTCATTTGAAGGTTTTTTACCTGCTAAGTCTGGTGCAAGGCAAGCAACACTGTCTGCACTAGTAAATGAACCTAGAACTATGGTGTTTTATGATGCACCAAGACGAGCTATTGATACTATTAAAGATATCGTTAAAATTCTAGGTAGCGAGCGTTATGTGGTGATTGCACGTGAATTAACGAAAACCTTTGAAACAATTCATAGCGATACGGCGAATAACTTAGTATATTGGCTTGAACAAGATACTAATCAACAAAAAGGTGAGATGGTGCTAATCATTGAAGGTTTTAAAGCTAATGCGGATGAAATTTCTGCAGACGTGGTTAAAACCTTAAAGTTGTTATTAAGTGAAATGAAACCAAAAAAAGCTTGTGCTATTACGGCAGAAATTTATGGCGTGAAAAAAAATGCTCTGTATGACATTGCGCTGTCGTTGAAGTGACAGCTTTATGATTGAACATGGTGAATACACAGTATTACTAGTAGGCAATATTATTGAAACAAAGCTTAAAGGGAGTTTCAATGAGTATGGAGCATTAGCTTATAAAAGGGTCATTGAGCAAAAGGTTAAAGAATTTCAGGGTAAGCCTTTTATGATGTTGGTTGATGATTTAGCGTTAGAAGGCGCAACCCCTGAGGCTTATGACCTTATGCAAGAGTATACTGTTTGGCTAAGTCAACAGGCCATGAAAGCTAAAGCCTGCCTAGTTTCCTCAATGGCACAAAAAGAAATAATGTTGCAACGAGCTCCGGCACTAAAAGAGCAAAATGTTGCTTTTTTTAAAGACAGAGAAAGCGCATTAGAGTGGCTCAATCAACAACCTTAAGACCTATGATAATCAAGGCTTAAGAAATGTTTAGCCTATCCCCTTAATCCTGACTAGCTACAGATAACGTAATAAGATAGAATGCTCAGCGAGTTGACCAGACAATCGCTGCTTTATCGTTGTATCTGATGTTTAAGCTGAAGATAAACAGATAGAGGGGAGGAAAGTCCGGGCTCCAATGAGTAGGGTGCCAGGTAACGCCTGGGCGGCGCAAGCCGACGACAAGTGCAACAGAGAGAAGACCGCCGATGGTTTCCTTAGGGATTCACAGGTAAGGCTGAAAGGGTGCGGTAAGAGCGCACCGAATTGCTGGTAACAGTAATTGCAGGGTAAACTCCACCCGGAGCAAGACCAAATAGGGTTTCATTACTTTAAATAGTATACGCGTGGCTCGCGTGGAAACCGGGTAGGTTGCTTGAGCCTTAGAGCGATTTAAGGCCTAGACGAATGATTGTCACTTTTCCTAGGAAGAGATACAAAACCCGGCTTATGTGTTGACTTAACAATTTTAGTAACCGCTTGATTCGTCGAGCGGTTTTCTAAAATCCTTTCATATCAAATCGTTACAATTAAAAAATGGTACACGGTTAGGTACACGGCCTAAAATTGTACTCTCCTAAATGTAGCCATTATTTTTATCCCTCATTTTCAAATAATCACTAACTAACTTCTCTACGGAATTGATTTAGGCTCAACTTCTTGCCTGATAAACTTTTCTCAACGATTTCAATTGTTCAAAAGCAGTAGCGTTAATTTTAATCAATTCGTGGTACACACTTTGGTACACGGTTGTTAAATATTGGCCAGCTTGAGTGAGTAACGTGCAAGTAGTTTCTGGTTTTAAGTATTGATACCTAAGGAAGCGTACATTTTACTTGAGAGTGAAAGTGCCTAAACGCCTTGGCGCAAGGGAAGTAAGGCTTTGCCTCCGAACTAATAAACTCAGTGTTGCCGTGATTTTACTTGGCCTGCTACAGCCGCTAATTTTTAGGCTAAAACAACTTGTCATCAACTCAAGAACGTTAGACACTTACACCACCTGTTTGCAGTTTACACAAATCAAGGATGCCATGTTAAAACAGTTAACTGTCGCTGATATCGACCCTATGATAGCTAAGCTTGAGCAAGGCTATAGTGACGGCGGTCATTCGATTAATGCCTTAGGACACAAGCCGCTTACTGAACTTGATGATAGTTTTCAGCAGCAGTTTATTTATATTGCCGATGCAAAAAGCAATGAAGAGCGCATGGCGCGTTTTGACGAGGTGGCAAGTAAACTTAACGCTGATGAGAAATGGTCTTTTGTCGAGTCCTTCTCCACTATAATGAAAACCTTCTCGGCTATGAGTGGTGATAATTCTGATAGCGATGGATTATCACAGCAGGCCAATGAGCTTCTTACGGTCAACGGTTATAGCGTTAACCCAAATAGTCTGCCGTATCGCGTGTTACTCAGTAAACTTAAAGCCAGTAATGCCATCGGAGATGAACTACTCACCTCTATTTTCTCTGAAGACTTTATTGGTGAGCGAGAACTACAAGGTTTATTGGCATCAGCTCCTGTGGTTCAGCAGATTTCTGCACCAACGCCGAGTGAACCTGAGTCAACCGCGCCATTATTTTCACAGGTATACGCCGAGTTTCTTGAGCATAAGATCAACAAAGATAAACTGTCTGATAAAATGCAAAAGAGTTATGAGCGGTTACATATTGTTTGGCAGGCAATAGCGGAAGATAAGCCTATTGATACTTACACCCCACAAGATATTGGGCGCTTTATCGACCGTTGCTTTGAACTACCACGAATGAATATTAGCCCATATAATAAAATGACTTGGGAGCAGCGGCTTGAAGTTGATGTGCCTGACGAAGATCTGCAATCACCTAAATCCGTAGAGCAATATTATAAGTGGATCATGGGCGTATTTTCCTACGCCAAGCGCGACACCATTGCCTACATTACCATTTCACCTTGTTCAATTAAACGTAACTTCAAAGCGAGAACTCGTGGAATATTCAGTGATGTAGAGTTATTGCTATTATTAAAGGCGGCAAAGAAAGAGCAAGCCAAGTGGAAGAAGTGGATTATTTATCTTGGTATTTATACTGGCGCAAGGCGAGGGGAGTTGGCACAACTTAGAAAAAGCGATGTGAAGCTTGATGAACAAACTAATCGCTATTACCTACTCATTACTGATGAACATGAAAGCCAAAAGCTTAAAACCGTTAACTCTAAGCGGAAAATACCAATACACATGGCCTTAATTGATGCAGGTTTTATTAAATATGTAGAAAGCTGTAGCGATAAAGTTTTTGAAGAACTCACTAATGTAGAGATGGTAACGGGTTGGATGCCACGTAATATGGCAAGTTTAAATATTCCACCAACTAATGAGCTGGATCATATTCGTTCATTCCACAGTATCCGCCACACCTTTATTACTAAGTGTATGAGCGAGCCTGACGTTAATATCAATTTGCTGCAACAAATTGTTGGGCATGAAATCAGTAGCTTTGGTATAACGAGCAATTACACACATAAGGTGACGGATATTAAAAATCTCCTGCCTATTATTGATGGGTTTGAAGTTGGCTAAAGCCTAAGGAAAGGTGTTGTGAAAAGAAAAGTAATAGGATTGCTAACTGTATGTGCGTTTGTTGGTAGTTTCTTACTTGCCAATTATTTCAGTGACCGCGGCATTAGTTTGCATGCACAACTTAATAAATCCATCCACTGGGTTGAGTCACTATTTGGTGAAGACTCAGAGTTAACTAGGCCGCCAGTCAATACAAAACATGCTATTACCAAGGAAAAACCTAAGAAACAATACTCACATGTAGAAGTAGGTAGCGCAGGAACCTGCAAAGATACATCATTGGGTGAGGTAAAATATAAAAAGGTCGGTGATATTTATACTTGGACCGATGAAAATGGTGTCTATAATGTGAGCGATAAGCCACCAAAGGAAGGTGAGTTTAAGTTATTAAACTACGCTGGTGAAAAGGTATTTGATTATTTCATCTTAGATCTAAACAACGAAAGCCTGCCTTATGATTTCCACCAAAGGCTGACATTGAAGCTCAATAAGTTATTTGAGATATATGGCCAACTACTTGATAAGTCATCGCTAAAAAAAGTAGACATCAACCTTCGAGTATATGCTTCTAAGGCGACTTTCAATCAAATCAAGGCTAAGCATAATATGCCTATTGGTGACAATACACCGGGCTTTTATAGCCATGGCTCTAACCAAGCTCACCTCTTGCTTACCAGCCATGCAGCAACAATGCGAACCGCCACTCATGAAGCCGCCCATGCAATTAACCGAGGGATTATTGGATATAGCCCTAAGTGGTTAAACGAGGGGTTGGCTGAGTACAGTGAGTATATTGAGGTAAAGGGCAAGAGCAGCAGGGTTTACCCAAATCAAAACTGGATTAGCAATGGTCTTGTGTCTGAACAGCTATTACCTTTGGATAAATTGCTGGCTGCCACCAATGGCGATTGGAGTTCAGAACTAAGGAGTAGGCTGTATGCGACCAGTTGGGCATTTATTTTTTTCATGATGGATAACCCACAACGCAAAGATATGCTGGCGAAGGTTATTAAATACGAACAACAAAACCTATGTGATGTTACTGACATACAGCAGGTGGAGAAGGTTATAGGTATGTCAATAAAAGGGTTGCAAA
>JASMAS010000075.1 GCA_030754235.1 Litorilituus sp. | reverse complement strand
CAGAGCTTTTGTCATGTGGTTTTTTCACATAAAAAAGCGATAACGCCGTAAAAATGTCCAACAAACACTGTTTGAAGGATTCGGCTAAAAGCGCTTTAACTCTTTGTTGAGTAGTATTTGCTTAGAATGACTAGGCTACACACTACTTGCCGCGATTAAAACGCTTTTATCTCGAACAAAATTTAACCGCCAAAGATCAACAGACCCTAAAGTTAATTGGTGTAGTCTGCTTTTTTAGCCGCATTAACGACATGTGTTGGCATTTTGCTGGCTAGCTGTTTTTTTAACTGATTAATTTGTTGATGGGTTGCTTTATCATCGGTCAATGCATGGTGTAATTGTGAATACAGTGCAGGAAAGTCTAATGGGCTTCCAAAACCTTGACGATAAATCTTAGCTAGGCGTATTTGAGCGGCAAGGTTATTCATCGCCGCAGCAGCTTTTAGATAAACGATTGCCTGATCCATGTCAACCTGTACAAATTTTCCAATATGATAATATCGCCCTATTTGCTCAAGCCCTTCAGACAAGCCCTGATCAGCAGCTAAGTGCATATAATGTAAACCCAGTGAGATATCTTTTTTTACACACACACCATAAGCAAGCATATCACCCCATAAAAATTGATAAGATGGCATTTCCGCCTTAATTGCTCTGGCTTCGATATCTTGTACTAGTTGACACTCATCAAGCACGATTTGACTTAAATGCTTATTTTCTTTAATCAACCCCAGTAATTGATCGTCAGTATAAATTTGTACGGCTTGTAGGTTCTGTGCTTGCAAAGGAGTGGTCATCAAGCTTAGTAAAAAAAGAATAAAAATACGCATAACGTCCTTAAACAACTGATTAGAATAATGTAGATAAAATTTGCAAAAAAAATAAGATATATTAGTTATCGGCAGTCAGTTAATTAAGTTGAATATTTAAAAACTAAAACGTGAATTAACCGTCACATTTTAATTGTTAAGCATTGTCTATTTTAAAAATAACGCTAAACTTAAAGTATAGGCATCATAGTATTAACTTGGAAATCGGTTTGAAGATAGAAATAGACATCAACGAGTTAAAAGTAGGACACTATGTTGAAAAAATAATTAAACAACAAGGTGAATTTCACTTAACATCACCAGGGCACATTAAAAGCATTCAGGTTATCAATAACCTTAAGCATAAAAAAGTGCAAACCTTACTTATTGATAGTAGTAAAACTATTCAAGACAGCCTTGTCAACGATAAAAAGGCAAAACTAACTAAAGAGTTACAACACGCGAAGCGTATCTTTAGTGAATCAAAAAACATTCAAAAGCAACTTTTTTCGCAAGCACTTAGCGGCGCAACGCTGGAGTTAGGTCCTGTTATTGATGTGTGCAATAAAAGTATTGATGCCATTTTCAATAACCCTGACTCACTTGCCTGTATTATTAACATTCGAGATAAAGATGAATATTTATTAGAACATTCAGTTTCAGTGTCCGTGTATATGACATTATTTGCCCGATATTTTAAATTCGACAGAGACATAATAGAAAAACTATCCATTGGTGCTTTTTTGCATGATATAGGTAAAATTAAAGTACCTGAAGATATATTAAATAAACCCGGTAAACTTACTGATGTTGAGTTTACTGTGATGAAAACTCATGCTAACCACTCTATAAATATTATCGAAAGAACCCCAGGTATTAGTAAATTAAGTCTAGAGATAGCCGCTTTACATCATGAAAAATTAGATGGTACAGGCTACCCCTTTCAAGTCAAAGCAGAAAATATCCATCAATATGGTCGAATGATTGCTATTTGCGATATTTTTGATGCCCTTACTGCAACAAGAGTCTATAAAAAAGGTTTTTCTCACCCTAAAGCATTCGCCATATTACGTGAGTTAGCCCAGCAAAATCATTTAGATGAAAGCTTAGTGGATCATTTTATCAAATGCATAGGGGTATTTCCTGTGGGCTCTTTGGTGCAACTTAACTCTAAAAAATTAGCGATGATAGAAGCGCGCAATGACCATACCCCTACCAGACCAAAAGTGCGAAGCTTTTATAATGTAACGGTTAATGACTTTATTGATGCAGAAGACATAGATTTAACGCAAACTGAAGATTCTATAGAAAAAGGAATTTGCGCTGAAGAATTTAATCTAGACATGAACAAAATTATTGAAATGCTGATGATGGATGGTTAACTAATACTTATATTGAAAATGAAGAGCCACAACCACAGGTTGTTGTTGCATTAGGGTTGTTAACCACAAAGCGACTTCCTTCTAAACTCTCAAGGTAGTCAACTTCACCGTCAACTAGATACTGTAAGCTCATCGGATCAATAACCATAGTGACCCCTTGCTTCTCAATAGTCATATCGCCCTCATTGACTTTTTCATCAAAAGTAAAACCATATTGAAAACCAGAGCAGCCGCCACCGGTTACATAAACCCTGAGCTTTAATGTTGGATTTTCTTCTTCGGTGATCAAAGACAGCACTTTTGTCGCTGCAGCATCAGTAAACTTAATCGGCAATTCTGGATTGGAAGTGGTTTCAGGCATGAAATTCTACTTAATAAATATGGATAACAAAAACCCGCTAATTATCTTAAACCTGACTAATTTAATCAAGTATTATTGCGGATTAATCTAAAATCCAAGAGATAGTTTTATTAACTTTTTGATATTTTTGCCATTTACTCTTGGTCAATATTGCTGATATTTGCACTTTTTCTGGCACAAACCTCTCAGGTAAGGTGAAACTGCCATCAAACACCTGAAAATACTGAAAACTAAAGGTCAGGTTTTTTTTAGTGAAAGTCGATATATCTTTAAGCGCTAGTTTAGTAGGCACATCATCTAAACTCCCAATCACATTCAGGGTAATATAACCATTAGCATAGCGTTTCTTTAAAATCTGCTGCACTAAAGTTACTTGGAAATTATAATGATTTAGGCTTTGGGTTGCGCTAACCTTTATCTTATCAATCACTAAACCGTCAGCTTCTTTTTCTGGTGCCATCACTTTTTCATAAAAAGCTAATTGTTTTTTTACTTGATAATGATCATCAGCCATTTGTTTTAATGTGATTTGTGCATTTTGATTAGCCAATTGCTCTACCGCCAACTCAACCTCTAAACTATGAATACGTTCAACTTGCTTTGATTGATGAAAATATAAATCATCCAAACGTTGCTTTTGCTGCGCTAAAGTCGATATTTGAAAGGTATGATAATAATTACCTAACCTATAGCCAGTAAATAGACAGACAACAATCAAGGCAATTAAAAACATTGCCGACTTAAAAGGGCCTAGACGTTCAAGAACAACACTAAGATTTATTTTTGCTAACCAATTCATTTGTAACGTACAATAACCTTATAAATTAAAAAATTAATACCATTAATCACTCAGCATGATATCAGTTGCGGCATTTAGAAAGCAGTTAGCTTTACCGAAAACCTCATGGCAAATATGTCTACTTGCCATATTAGGTGGATGCACTTCAGCATTATTAGTGATTTTATTTACCTTAGCAATTGAAGAAATTCAACAGCTCTACTTAATTGAGCGCGACAACTATAACACCTTAGACAGGGTAAGTCGTTTCGATTTACCGATTATCGGCTCACTTATCATTTTATTATTTGCTTGGTTAACGGGTTATAAATATCTTAGAACAGGCATTCCATTTGTACTGCACCGATTAAAAGTCGCTCATGGTGTTATCCCTCTAAAAAACACTTTAAATCAATTTTTTGGCAGCGCAGTTGCCCTCGCTTCAGGTTTTTCTGTTGGCCGAGAAGGCCCTGCAGTTCACCTAGGAGCAGCCGCCAGCAGTTATATTGGCAGCTTACTAAAATTACCATATAACAGTGTACGTACTTTATGTGCCTGTGGTATTGCTGCGGGAATTGCTGCTACTTTTAATACCCCTATAGCGGCAGTGATTTTTGTCATGGAAGTTATTATGCGTGAATATAAAATCCACATTTTTATTCCCGTGATGCTCGCTTCACTTGTGGGCTCATTGATAACACGCAACGTTTTTGATGTAACCCATAACTTTGAATATTTTCACAAAATAGAGCTTATTCCTCAGCATTATATCCCCCTTATCATTCTTGCCCTTCTTCTTGGCACACTCGCCGCTGCCTTTAATAAAACACTCGTCACTGTAATTAAACACAGTACAAGAATTCATATTATACCAAGACTTATGCTAGCAGCTATGATCACTGGTACTTTAGGTTATCTTGTTCCTGGCGCTATGGGGGTAGGCAGTGGTGCTATTGATGTCTCATTATCAAATAACTGGCATGTCGGCTTGTTACTATCACTATTACTAGCTAAATTTGTCATGACAACTTTTGCAATAGGTTTAGGTATTCCTGGTGGTATTGTTGGACCAATTATTGGTATTGGTGCCATAGCAGGGGCTTTTACAGGTGCTATAGTGTTGCAAATTATGCCCAGTGAGCATATCAGTAATGACTTCATTCTACTGGGTATGTCAGGCTTTATGGCCGCTAGTTTAAATGCTCCGCTTGCAGCTTTACTTGCGGTAGTAGAGTTATCTGGGCAGTTAGAAATCATACTACCGGCCATGATTGTTATTACCATTGCCAGTATTATTTCAGGTCAGCTATTTAAAAATCGCTCTGTATTTACCATGCAGCTAGATGTACAACATTTAGCTTATCGCAAGCCTCCAATAGAAAAGACATTACAAAAAATTGGTGTTTTAGGTGTGATGAAAGATAAATTTGATTTATTAGAGCAAGCCTCAGAAAAATCTTTAGCAGGACGTGTCGTTAGCATTGACGCCAAAGTACCTATAATTAATAAAACCATTAAAAAGATCATGGTTAACAAAAAAATTAGTGAACAAATCACTTATTATTGGGCTGAATTTGATGCCAAAGTCCCTCTAGCCACAAACCATCAAGACAGCAATGCCGAAGTTGAAAACTCGCATGCTGAATATCAAATATCAGCTAAAATGCACTTACATAAACTACACCCGTTATCGCATCAAGCTACCCTTGCTGAAGCCTATTTAGCTTTAGTTGATGAGCGTTGCGGTGGTGTTTATATTTACCAAAAAAATGTTGTCGACATCATTGGCATCGTTACCTTTGAACAAATGCGACATTACCTAGTTACAGGGAAATTTCAGCAATGACCACTTTCATCCTCAACAACTTGCTCTGGTTTAAGGCTTTTCATGTTATTTTTATGGTAGCTTGGTTTGCAGGTATTTTTTATTTACCTCGATTATTTGTTAATCATGCACAAACAAAATCACCCGAAGTAATAGCTCAGCTTAAAGGCATGGAAAAACGATTACTTTATTTCGTTTCACCGTTCGCCTTATTAACGTTAATTTTAGGCTTATTGATTATGTATGGTTATGGCAGTGAGTGGGTTGCTGCAGCTAAGTGGTTGCACATTAAACTCACTTTAGTGATTATGCTATTTGCTTATCATTTATATTGTTTTCAATTACTCAAAACATTTGCACAAGATAACAACACCCGTTCAGCTAAGTTTTACCGCATTTTCAATGAAATACCGGTTTTAGCTCTTTTTGTCATTATTCTTCTAGCGTACGTAAAACCAACATTTGGATAATAGATAGTGATTGAATAGCGATTACTTTTCTAGTATTTTAACGAAAAATTAACAAACAGGGTGCGCTTTGTCCTATTTTAAGCACAAGCAATCCGCTGTTAGGAGTAAAAAAGTGAATAAATTTTTTAAAGTTGCTACTTGTGCTGTTGTCTTGTCAACGACCCCGATTAGCATGAATAGTGTTGCCAAGGCCAACAACCTTATGCCCGTAAAACCTAAGATTGTTGGTGGCAAAGAGGCTATTGAAGGCGACTGGCCCTGGATGTCCGCGTTGGTTTATACCTACAATGATATTGCCACCTCACTCACTATCGACAATATCAATTATGATAGTCAATCTTTCACTGGAGGTGCATCAGGCTCAGTAAATGGCGTAACTGTTGATTGTGGCTTAGGTGATACGCAATGTAGTGACGCTACAAATAAAATTTGTTTAATTGAGCGAGGAGAAATCAGCTTCTCCGCAAAAATAGAAAACTGTGAAGCTGGCGGAGGTGTTGGTGCAATCATTTTTAATAATGAAGATGGCTATATTAACGGTACTTTAGGTGCTGATTTTACAGGCAGTATTCCAGCAGTTGCAATTAGCCAAACAGATGGGGATAGACTAAAAAGTACCATTGGCAGCAATGCAAGTTTAACAGTTTCTACATCGGAATCTTTAGTTCAAGCCTCAACTTGTGGTGCCTCTTTCTTAGGTGATAAGTGGGTATTAACCGCTGCACATTGTGTTGAAGACGTTGACACTAGCCAATTAAAAGTAAATGTCGGTGAATATGATTTAGCCAATGGGGCAGGAAATGCAACGCCGGTCAAGCGCATTTATATGCATGCTAATTATTCATTAAATGTTGATCTCGATAATGATATTGCCTTAATTGAATTAACCCAGAGTGTTGATAATGAAACAATTTCTTTAGTTGATTTAGCTGAAACAACTCAGTTAGCAATTGAAAATAGTACCGTTACTGTTACTGGATGGGGAGGCAGAGAAGGTTATGGTGCTGGCGAAGGACCAACCTCTAATTTCCCTGATATTTTGCATCAAGTTGATTTACAGATAATGACTAATGATGCATGCAAAACCACTTTGGCAGAATCCTATACTAATTTATACAACACTCAAATATCAGAAAATGAAACAGGTATTACTGATGCCATGATCTGTGCCGCTGTAGCGGGTGGAGGAAAAAGCTCATGTCAAGGTGATAGCGGCGGTCCTTTAATGGTTAACACCAATGAAGGCTGGCAACAAATAGGTATTGTTAGCTGGGGAGTTGGTTGTGCCGCTGATGGCTTCCCTGGTGTTTTCACTCGATCCGCACTATTTTCTGACTGGATAAATGAAATATCGACAGGAATTGCTGTAGACCAACGTGTAGATTTAGGTATCCAAGCCCAAAGGGCAACGCAAAGCACACAATTAACTCTAGTAAATAATAGTGATTTAGAAGCAAACTTAACTTTTAGTATCCAAGGCGACACACACTTCACCACGGCAAATGATCAATGTAATGTTATGGGTGCAGGTGAAACTTGCCAACTAACAGTCCATTATGATGCTGCACAAGTAGGTAACCATAACGCCACTATTGTTATCAATAGTGATAATGACGACCTCCTAACCAGTAGCAGCGAAGTTTCAGCACAAACGATTGCTGTTGCCAGTGAAATAAAAGCGCAGCTATCAAGCACTGATAATGCCTTAACATGGTACAGTGGCGGCAATCTAATTTGGCAAGTAGATAACGCGTCTACTGCCATTGAAAGTGGTGCTATCAGTGATGCTCAAGAAAGCTCAGTGATGGTAACGGTTGCAGGCGAAGGTGAATTATCATTTGAGTGGTCTGTTTCATCTGAAGAAAACACTGATAGCCCAGAAAAGCCTTATGATGCACTATACCTGTATTTAGATGACGAATTAATCAAATTTATCTCAGGTGAAGTGGATTATACTGCTGAGAAACTTGTTCTGAGTAAAGGTGAACATAGAATCACTTGGGTTTATTCAAAAGATGCTTATACATCTGAAGGTGATGATAAAGGTTATTTACGTAATATTGTCTTTACACCTAAAACGGTAGTGACGCCAACTCCACCTCCAGCGCCAACTACCCCCAGTGCTAGCTCAGGTGGTAGTATGACTTGGTTGTCAGTTATGTTGACGCTACTAATGATTAGAAGAAGAAAAAACTAAAAAACACAGTAGCAACCATAAAAAAGGCTGAATTTCAGCCTTTTTTTACAGCCGCCACAAATTAGCGCTGGAATACGCCATTTTAAAAAATACCTTTTTTGTGCTATATTCCTGCAAATTTTTACTCTTTGCATAATTTCCCTATGATGACATTTCAAGGCAGTCATATCCTGTCGGTATCCCAATTTGATCGTGAAGCAATTGCTAAAATTTTAGATGTTTCTGCACAAATGGCGCCTTATGCAGCCAGAAAAAAACGCTGTCATGTACTTGATGGCGCCATCTTAAGTAATCTATTTTTTGAACCAAGTACTCGTACTCGAGTCAGCTTTGGTACGGCATTTAACCTACTTGGTGGCTTTGTTCGAGAAACGGTTGGCCAAGAAAACTCTTCTTTGAGTAAAGGTGAATCATTATTTGATACCGCACAAGTGATTAGCGGCTATAGTGATGTTATTGCCATGCGACATCCACAAATGCATTCTGTTGAGCAGTTTGCTCTAGGCAGCACTGTTCCTGTTATTAATGGTGGTGATGGAGCAAATGAACATCCAACTCAAGCATTACTGGATTTATTTACTATTCAGTCTGAAATGATGCATTATCAAAAGGGCTTAGATAATCTTGATATTGTTCTGATGGGTGATTTAAAGCATGGCCGCACCGTGCACTCACTTTCAAAGTTACTTAGCCTTTATAACAATGTAAAAATAACTATGGTGTCACCTGCTGCCTTGCAAATGCCTGACAGCGTCATTTCAACGTTAGAAAATGCAGGCCACCAAGTCATTGTTACTGACACTATGGCGGGTAATTTATCCTGTGATGTCATTTACCAAACCCGTATTCAACAAGAGCGCTTTGCCAGTAGAGATGAAGCTGACTTATATCGCGGTCATTTTAGTTTAAATAGAGAAATTTATCACCAGTATTGCCGAGAAAATACAGTTATAATGCACCCTTTACCACGAGATTCTCGACCCGAAGCCAATGAGCTTGATATCGATTTAAACGACTTAGACAGTTTAGCTATCTTTAGGCAAGCACAAAATGGTGTTTTAGTGAGAATGGCACTTTTTGCATTAGCTTTAGGTGTGGAAGATCAATTAACGCAATATGAAAAAGAAGTATACTGGCACACCAATAAAAGCTAATCCTATTTAATTACACATTTATTTTCTTTATCGACCAGAAAAGTTTTTTTGGGTCGGTAACGATAAGTCATGAACTAAAAAGAGTTTTACTATGAATGGATCAACCAATTTCTCAACAAGCAATTCAGAGCAATTATTTTCTCAAGCTAAAAACGTCATTCCAGGCGGCGTAAATTCACCTGTTCGTGCTTTTAACAGTGTAGGTGGAACACCATCATTTATTAAACGAGCAGCGGGTGCTTATATATTTGATGCCGATGACAATGCTTATATTGACTATGTTGGCTCATGGGGACCTATGATTTTAGGTCATAATCATCCTGCTATTTTAGATGCGGTTATTAATACCGCTCAAGATGGCTTAAGCTTTGGTGCACCAACTGAAGTAGAGATTACTATGGCTGAAAAAGTTCGCGAACTGGTGCCATCAATGGAGTCTTTGCGCATGGTGAGTTCGGGTACCGAAGCGACCATGAGTGCTATTCGTTTAGCGCGAGGATTTACTGGTCGCGATAAAATACTAAAATTTGAAGGCTGCTACCATGGCCATGCTGATTCATTATTAGTAAAAGCCGGCTCTGGTGCATTAACTTTAGGTGTACCTAATTCACCGGGTATTCCTGCTGACTTTGCACAACACACCTTAACGGTAAGCTATAACAACCTTGAACAAGTCAAAGAAATATTTGCCAAATACCCTGATCAAATTGCTTGTATTATTGTTGAACCTGTTGCTGGTAATATGAACTGTGTTCCTCCTGTTGAAGGATTTTTAGAAGGTTTACGTGACGTATGTGACCAGTACAGTTCAGTACTTATTTTTGACGAAGTAATGACTGGCTTTCGTGTTGCGCTAGGTGGCGCTCAAGCATATTACAATATTAAACCTGACCTAACCACTTTAGGTAAAGTAATCGGTGGCGGTATGCCTGTCGGTGCTTTTGGTGGCAAGCAAGAGATCATGGACTATATTGCCCCTGTAGGCCCAGTTTATCAAGCAGGAACACTATCAGGTAATCCTATTGCTATGGCTGCTGGCCTTGCATCGTTAACCGAACTCGCTAAAGGTGAGAAACATAAACAACTCAGCGCGGCAACAGAAAAATTAACCATGGGCTTAAAAGCTGCCGCTGAGCGTCATGGAGTTGATTTAAGTATTAACTACGTAGGCGCCATGTTTGGCTTCTTTTTTACCAGTGAAGAAGCACCAATCACAACATTCGATCAAGTTATGGCTTGTGATGGAGAAAAATTCAAACGCTTCTTCCACTTAATGCTTGAAGAGGGTATATACTTAGCGCCGTCCGCCTTTGAAACAGGCTTTCTATCTACTGCACACAGTGATGAAATTATTGAAAGTACATTAGAAGCTGCAGCTAAGTGTTTTGCACAACTCTAAAAAAATGATTAAGTTAATGAGAAAGTAAGTAAAAAAGAGTGTTCTGCTAACAAGTAGATAACTCTTTTTTTAACCATTCATATGCTTGTTGCCAGCCTAAATCTAATCCAGAAAAAGATTGTATATTCCATTGATCAACTGTTCTGATTTTAACAAAGTTATCTGTAAAATCTTGATCTTCTTTACTGTAATTAACCACAGCAATCGCTTTTAAATGTGCATGAGAGCCAATAACTAATTTTGCTTCAAAAGCATAATAGTAATGATTAACTTTATTAATTAACACCCCAAAAGGTTGAGTAAAATACTCTGCAAAAAACACTTCTAACTCCTCAACCATTTCAATAGATATTTCAATACCACTATTTACGATCACTTCAGCAATTTGATCACTAAGCCTATTAACAGTGCAAAAGCTTAATTTATATTTCATTATAAACCTCTTAAGGGAAACAAGGTGAAGAGGTTATAACTACCCTGTACACATTCAGCACAATAAGCACAGCAGTAATAAACCTCATTTCATCAGTACTTACTCAACCAACTAATCAATCAAACTGAGCTACTCTAAGTCTAGCTGAGTTTAACGAGTTCATTAGGCCTAACTGATAAATTGATCGAATAATTGTACTGATACAATTTCACCAGCATTAACCTTATCTTGTTCGGCGGGCAAAACAATAAAACAATTGGCTCTAGCTAGGCTAGAGAGTATGCCTGAGCCTTGTGAACCAGTAGAGGAAACTACGCTTTCACCTTGCTCATTCACCGTTAAAACGCCACGTTGAAAGTCCATACGACCCGGGGATTTTTTCAAATCACTCACGCACTTCACTTGCAAGTTAGTACGCTTTAACTCTTGTGCATTTTGCATTTTGGTTAACGCAACGATTGCTAATTGATGAAAAGTAACTAATGCCGACACCGGGTTGCCCGGTAAACCAAAAAAGACACTATTAGGTAACTTACCAAAAGCAAAGGGTTTACCTGGTTTCATGGCTATTTTCCAAAAACCTATTTCACCTAAATCATCTAAAACTGTTTTAGTATAATCCGCATCCCCTACTGACACACCACCTGATGAAATCACGGCATCCGCTTGACTGTCAGCACGAATAAAAGCGGCTTTTATCGACTCAAAATCGTCTTCAATCACGCCAAAATCTACAACATTAATATGCAGTTTTTCTAACATTGCACGTAAAACAAAGCTATTACTTTCATAGATATCGCCAGATTTTAACGTTTGCCCCGGTAATTTTAACTCATCACCTGTCGCGATTAAGGCTACGGTTAATTTTCGATAAACTTGCACGTTACTAACACCTAGTGAAGCCAAAATACCGATGTCTATTGCTGATAATTGATGTCCTTGCGTAAGCACCTGCTGTCCCCGTTGAATGTCTTCACCCGTTTTACGCACATGAGAGCCAAGCTGTTTTTCGGTTAAGAAGGTGATATGATTTTCTTGTGCCTGCACATTTTCTTGCATTTCAACACTATCACAATCGCTAGGCATTTTAGCACCCGTCATAATGCGGATACACTCCCCGCGCTTACACTCACCTTCATAAGGTGCTCCTGCCATAGAGCGACCAACTAAAGACAAGGTGTTACTTTGGGTTAAGCTTTCCAGAGCAAAAGCATAACCATCCATTGCTGAATTATCATGGTTTGGCACATTCAACGGACTAGCAATATCTTGAGCTAGAACATAATTAAGCGCTTTTGCTATGGGTAGGGTTAACGTTTCTGTCACTGGGGTAATTTGTGACAGCATATTTTCTAACGCACATTCAAATGGCAATAGCCCTGGAGCAGAACAACAATCAGACATAGTAAACTCGCTTAATGTAACTAGTAATTTATTCAAAGATTTTCAAGGTAGGTATTATCACTTAATTAATCACAAAAGTAATAGTGCTTTATATTTTAATAGTAGATAAGTTCGCTATTTATTGATTCGAATCAAAAAGTCATGAATCGAAAAATATTATCATAAGTGCCAATAAATGATATATACTTAAGCGAGTATTTACACCGAGCTGTATTGGCTAAGATTTCTACAATAGAAATTATGTCATTACAAGCCGTAGCAACTGCTTTGAAAATAGTACGCTACCAGGGTTAACAAGGAAACACGTTAGCCTCCCGACATTTGGAAAGGTGAGATGTTAACAGACAACTTCGGACGCAGATTTTATTATTTGCGCCTATCAATTACCGACGTATGCAATTTTAAGTGCAATTACTGCCTGCCTGATGGCTATCAATGTGATCAACCACGTGATTTTATGTCACTTGCTGAAATCAAACGCCTCACGTTTGCTTTTGCCAGTTTAGGTACTGAAAAAATTCGCATCACAGGTGGCGAGCCTGCGTTAAGAAAAGATCTTCCTGAGGTTATTTCAACCTGTAAACAAACTCCTGGCATAAAAAAAGTCGCCATTACCAGTAATGGTTTCAAGTTACCTGAACATTTACCCCAATGGTTAGACGCAGGTATTGATGCTATTAATATTAGTGCAGACAGTTTAGATCCTCGGCAGTTTTTTGCCATTACTGGCCACGATAAGTTAGAGACTGTTTTAAAGGGAATTGATATGGCCTTGGCTGATGGTCGTCCAACCATTAAAGTCAATACGGTATTAATGCGTGAATATAGCGGCCGAGATATTAAAAGCTATTTAGACTGGTTAAAAGACACTCCTGTTACGCTACGTTTTATTGAATTAATGCAAACAGGTGACAACCAAGCATTTTTCGATGCCCAGCACGTACAAGGTTCACGCATCAAACAAAACCTCATTTTGGATGGTTGGTTGCCCGTAATTCAAGATAAGGCAGCGGGCCCCGCACAAGAATTTTACCACCCTGATTATCAAGGTCGTATTGGTCTGATCATGCCCTATTCCAAAGACTTTTGTGATAGTTGTAACCGCCTTCGTGTAAGCTCATCAGGTAAATTACACCTATGTTTGTTTGGTGAGAACGGCCTGTCTTTACGTGAACAACTGCAATGTGATGATATTGAACCATTACAGGCACAAATTTTATCCTTGTTAGGTGATAAAAAAGCGGCGCACTTCTTACATGACAAACTTACTGGCGGTACTAAGCATTTAGCCATGCTAGGTGGTTGATATGACTCGCACTGCCAATAATGACTGCTTAGGGGTTGTACTTGCTGGAGGCTTATCTTCTCGCATGGGGCAAGATAAAGCTAAGCTACTTCGAGATAAGCACTCTATGTTAGCGTTTTCCAAGCAAATACTCCTTGAATCGGGTATTAGCAATGTTGTGATCAGTGGCGATAATTATCAAATCCCTGACAACGTGAAAGAAAGCGGCCCTGTTGGTGGTATTTTAAGCGTATTATCTCGCTTCCCTCATATAAAATCTTTATTGATCTTACCCGTTGATCTACCGCTAATGAAAGCATCTGCGCTTACCGAATTGCGTGTAAAAGGTGAATTGAGTCACAAAGCAACTTACTTTAAAGGCCATAACATCCCACTATTTTTACCCAACAATAGCTATGTCGAACTTTTTTTAGCACAAGCATTTACACCATCATCGTGCACAGCAGAAACACAAGAAGGTAGCCGATTTAAAAATAAAGGGCCATCAATTAAAGCCTTATTAAATCAAATTCCGCATCAAGCTATTCACTGCAATGATAGCAATATGTTATTTAATACCAATACGCCCGAAGAGTGGCAACAAGCAAGAAAACAATTTAATTTTTAAAAAGGAACAATTATGTCAACACACGGCGGTAACACATTTATCCCCTTAAACATTGCGGTATTAACCGTTTCAGATACTCGCACAGAAGACAATGACACCTCAGGACAAGCATTAGTAGAGCGCCTGACTACCGCAGGTCACAACCTAGCGGATAAAGCGATTGTCATTGATGATGTTTATCAACTTCGTGCCCAAGTTTCAGCGTGGATTGCCGATGATAGCATTAATGCCATCATCTCAACAGGCGGCACAGGTTTTACCGCACGCGATAACACCCCCGAAGCATTAATGGCCTTATTTGACAAAGATATTGAAGGTTTCGGTGAAGTATTTCGTCATGTGTCATTAGCTGAAATTGGCACTTCTACTATTCAATCACGCGCTTTTGGTGGTATTGCTAATAAAACAGTGGTTTTATGTGTACCGGGTTCAACCAATGCTTGCAAAACGGCTTGGGATAAAGTCATTAAAGAGCAATTAGATGCTAGCCACAGACCTTGTAATTTTGTGCCACATTTAAACATTAGTGCTGAGCAATGTGAGACTCGCGGCTAATGACTACTTCGAATACTCCTAAGCTAAGCCACCTAAATCAAAAAGGTGAAGCAAATATGGTGGATGTGACCGAAAAAGCAATGACATCGCGCACTGCAACGGCGCAAGGTTTTATCAGGATGAACCGTGAAACCTTTGAATTGATCACTACCGGTAAACACAAAAAAGGTGATGTTTTTGCCGTTGCTCGTATTGCGGGTATTCAAGCGGCAAAGAAATGTAGTGACCTAATTCCTTTATGTCACCCGTTAATGCTGAGCAAAGTACAGGTTGATTTCACCCTTGATAACGAACACTCACAAGTAAAGGTGACTAGCCTATGCCGCTTAACCGGACAAACAGGGGTTGAAATGGAAGCGTTAACCGCTGTATCTGTTGCTTGTTTAACCCTATTTGATATGTGTAAAGCGGCCGATCCTGCGATGGAAATTCATGACATAAAAGTATTAAGCAAAGCAGGCGGCAAGTCAGGAAACTGGCAAGCAATTAAATAACATTCCTTTATCGAAAGAGAAAATAATCATGATCAACGTTGTTTTTTTTGCCGCTTTACGCGAGCAACTTGACTGTAGTGAGTTATTAATAAATGATGATAATTTAAAAACCGTGGCTGATTTAAAAACTCATCTTGCGAACAAAAACGATCAATGGCAGCATGTTTTTGCCAATAGCGCTTTATTAACCGCGGTTAACCATGACATGGTTAACAATGATCATTCAATAAAAAGTGGTGATGAAGTGGCTTTTTTCCCTCCAGTAACAGGTGGTTAACAAGCAGATGTATTCATCCAGATCCTCTTCATTTTCCCTGAACAACTTCATTTGTACTGTTCATACTAAAGGCGGCTCATCTAAGCGCAAATAAAAGAAGAAACGGATAATAAATATGACCCAAGAGATATCGATACAAACTGCTGATTTTAGCCTCGCTGATGAAGTGACTTTACTTGAAAAAGATAATGCCATTGATGGCGCAGTAGTGACCTTTACCGGCAGAGTACGCAATAACAATGAAGGCAAAGAAGTAACTAGTTTAACATTGGAGCATTATCCCGGCATGACTGAAAAGTCATTGGCTAAAATAATCACCGAAGCTAAAGAGCGCTGGTGTATTGGCCGAGTAAAAGTTATTCACCGTGTGGGAGAGCTTTTTCTTGGCGATCAAATCGTTTTTGTTGGCGTGACCAGTAAGCACCGCCAAGATGCCTTTGCTGCTAACGAGTTTATTATGGATTACCTAAAAGTTCAGGCGCCTTTTTGGAAAAAAGAGGCCAGCAAAGAGGGTGTTAATTGGCTAGAAGCTAAAACAAGCGATGAAAACAAAGCGGCGAAGTGGTAAATCATGCACTTGTGGTCTTGGCTAAAAACATTTTTTTGGTGCCTTAACTTAAGCTGGTGCACTTTTTGTCACGCCACTTCAGAGCAACCATTACGTATAGCAGTTGCTTCAAACTTTACCCCTGCGCTTAAAAAGCTCTTAGTTGAATTTCACCAACAAACCCAAATTAACACTCAAATAATCAGTGGCGCTACGGGGGCATTATTTTTACAGTTAAAACATGGTGCTCCTTTTGATATATTTATTGCTGCAGATTCCACAAGACCGGCACAGCTTGAGCAAGAAAATTTAATCCTAGCCAATAGCCGAAAAACGTATGCGCTTGGGCAATTAGCCTTATTATCAATGACGGCTAAGGTGCAACTATCTGATCTCAACAAACCAGTCAACCGCTTTGCTATTGCTAATCCTGATACCGCTCCTTACGGTAAAGCAGCTAAACAAACCTTGCAGCACTTAGGTCTGTGGCGACAATATAAACCGACATTAATACAAGGTATTAATGTCAACCAAACCTTTGCACAAATAAGGAGCCAAGCCGTGAATATTGGATTAGTAGCCAATAGCCAGCTGGTTTTAAATAGTTTAACTGGCGTCATTATTCCTGCACATTATCATCAGCCAATTGCCCAGCAACTAGTGATAGTAAAACACAGCAACAATATCAACAATGCCAAACGATTAAGTGATTTTTTACTCTCGCAAACAGTGCAAGATAAAATTATCAATTATGGTTACGCAAATATAAAAGCGCAAAAGGGGAAGTTAGCCGATGATTAACCCTGATTTACTTGCCTTATTAACTACCTTAAAAATGGCAGTATTAACGACAGTCATTTTATTATTCATTGGCACTCCCTTAGCGTGGATTTTAGCCAAAACGCAAAGTCGCTTTAAAGTTATAATAGAGGCTATTATTGCACTACCGTTAGTACTACCACCTACAGTATTAGGTTTTTATTTACTCATTGCTTTCTCTCCTCAATACTTGCCAGGACAAATTTGGCAGCAAGTCACGGGGAAGCAGCTGGCCTTTAGCTTTTCTGCCATTGTTATTGGTTCTGTGCTTTATTCAATGCCCTTTGTTGTGCAACCCTTGCAAAAAGCTTTTGAACAGTTAGGTGACCCATTACTTGAAGCCGGTGCCATGTTGGGTGCAGGCCCAATGGATAGATTTTTCCATATCGTGTTGCCTATCACCAAAGCCAGTTATATTACTGCCGCCAGCCTAGGTTTTGCTCATACTGTTGGCGAATTTGGGATAATATTAATGATTGGTGGCAATATTCCAGGCGAAACTCGCGTACTTTCTATTGCCCTTTTTGATCATGTAGAAGCA
Source organism: Litorilituus sp. (assembly GCA_030754235.1). Lineage (GTDB taxonomy): Bacteria > Pseudomonadota > Gammaproteobacteria > Enterobacterales > Alteromonadaceae > Colwellia. Next base: position 23,762 of record JASMAS010000075.1, on the reverse strand, counting down.
TTTGACTACGCCAAAGCGCATGTATTAGCTATCAGTTTATTAGCTGGTTCACTGCTCCTTTTAGCCGCGATTTATTTACTCAATAGACCTCATAAAAGATCGATAAACAAGGTGGTAAATAAATGAATTTACCGTCACTAATCACACATTCTTCCTTACCCCTTTGTGTCAATGTTCAACTTAATTATGAACAATTTACCCTAGCCATCTCTCAGAAATTTGATCTGCAAGGGATCACCGGGGTTTTTGGTCACTCAGGCTCAGGAAAATCCACCTTGTTACGTGTGATTGCCGGCTTAGAAAAACAAGTAAGTGGCAACATTACTTTAAATAATAAAGTATTAGCCGATAGCCACACAAAGCAGTTTATCAAAGCCGAGCAAAGACATATTGGTTTAGTATTTCAAGATGCGCGCTTATTCCCACATTTAACTGTACTCGCTAATCTACAGTTTGCCGTAAAACGGTGTCAACATGCTCGTTTAGAATTAAATGAAATCATCCAACTTACCGAGTTAGATACTTTATTAGACAAGCATGTTGATGAGCTTTCAGGCGGACAAAAACAACGAGTAGCCTTAGCAAGAGCTATTTTGACTGAGCCAAGATTACTATTGCTGGATGAACCATTAAGCGCCCTTGACAGACAAGCAAAAACTCGTTTACTCAAGCTTATGGCAACGATTCAAACTGAATTGCAAATCCCTATGCTTTATGTCAGCCATTCTTTAGATGAGTTGCAACAAGTCTGTGATAAATTACTGGTATTAGCGCAAGGCGAAGTCGTCGGTTATGGTGGTATCCATGAAATGATTCATCAATTAAACTATTTAACCACCACTAGCCAAACGGAAGAGATAATTCACCAACAAACTAGCTTGTCGTTGCCGATTAAACATCTAGATAATGGCTATGGTTTAACGGTATTATCATTAAATGATGATGAAGAAATATACTTACCTGTAATAGCGAAACAAACAACAGCGCAAAGCTTACGCTGTTTTATCCTTGCCCGTGATATCAGTATTTCATTAATGGAGCCTATACATTCATCTATTGTTAATCATTTATTAGCAAAAATAACGACCATTACTACCCAGAAAAATATGGCTCTTGTCACGGCTTTATGTACTAAACACGGTGAAGCGCAAGAGTTTTTTGTCAATATCAGTGCTTTTTCTCAACAAAAATTAGCACTTAGTGTAGGTCAAAAAATCTATTTGCAATTTAAAGCAGGTGCCGTGCGTACATACCTGTACTAACCATTTAAACAAGCAACAACAGGAATTAACGTGTTAACAACTCAAGAGCAGCTAAAATATTCTCGACAAACCATGATGAAAAAAATTGGTGCTCAAGGCCAATTAGCTTTACGTAATGCTAAAGTGCTTATTGTGGGCGTAGGTGGTTTAGGGAACCCTGTTAGTTTATATTTAGCTGCTGCAGGTGTTGGCTCATTATATTTAGCCGACGGTGACATTATCGAATTAAGTAACTTGCCTAGACAGATACAGTTTAGTGAAGCAGATATAAGCCAGAATAAAGCCGATACCGCTGCCGACAAGCTAAGCGAACAATTTCCTGATTGTAATATTGAAGCTATTGATGAAATGTTAGATGAAGAGCTTTGTGATTACTACTTACCGCAAGTGGATTTAGTACTCGATTGCTCAGACAACATCAAAACCCGATATTTAATTAACCAGTCCTGTATAAACCATAAAACGCCTTTAGTAATTGGTGCAGCCACTGGCTTTGATGGTCAGCAGTTGTTAGTTGATCCTCGCAATGCACAAAGTGCCTGTTATCATTGCTTATTCCCTGCCTCAGAAAAAGCCCCAGAAAACAACTGCCAAACAATCGGTATATTAGGTCCTGTGCTTGCCATTATTGGCGGTATGCAAGCCTTACAAGCAATAAAGTTATTAACGGGCAATGACAGCCAAATTAATCAATTAAATTTATATGACGGCATATCAAACCAGTGGCAGCAATTTAAAATGAAAAAGCAAGAAAGCTGTTATGTCTGTGGCAAAGAAAGTAAATAGCTTTGCTGAGTGCCAGCAGGGAGCACCTTTAAATTGTCACCATTTCGTTCAATTATCTCCTTGAGCGAAATGGCAATAGGTGACGATAATTACTTAAACAAGCCCATACTTCGATCAGAAACGGCTTCACGCCAACCGCCTAACCATTGTGATCTTGCGTCAATACTCTGATAAGGGCAATGCTCCTTTGATTTTCCACTCAGCCCTGCTTGGTAGCCATTAGAGTGCGCTCTTCCTAGTTTATCTCTTTTTTGTCTTCTCATTATTCAAATACCTCGCAACCATACAAAAAAAACAAAAGCCATTAATTAACAAATACTTAGCATATTAATTAAAACTACGTAGTGGCCAATTTCATACAGACATTATTTAAAACTGACAATGTATTTAAAAATATTTTAAACTAAGGTGCAAGTATAAAAACAAGCGGCAATATTAAAAAATAGCAGTTGTCAGTTACACCGTCTCGGTGCAATTTTCACTTGATATATTTCTTATCAAAAAAAACAATTATTTAGCAAATAGTATTATTTTTTTATAGAATTAGCTGCTATAAAAATAATTACTGTTAGAAAAATTTATTTTATTAAAAAGCGAAGTTAATCTGTTTGTAATAATGGCTTCAACATTTCCTCTAAACCATTTAGTTTTATTTCATACATCAAGGCAAGTTGCTCACCTAACTTACCTTGAGGAAAGCCTTGAGTGTGAAACCAAACTAAATAAGGCTCAGGTAATTGTAATAGTTTTCTTCCGGCGTATTTACCAAATGGCATAATTTGATTTATGGCATTAATCAATGCCTGTTGATTTGCTAACAAAGTATAGTCCTAATTTCCTAAAAGTTATTCGTTATCTATTGGGGCTTTTTCTGTAATTTTCGTTGCAGTGTTCGTCTGTGCATTGATAGCTGACGTGCTGTAGCAGAAATATTACCGTTATTCGCCTTTAATACTTGATGTATGTGTTGCCATTGCACCTGTTCTGCCGATAACGTTTCATCATCAACGTCCCTCTGTGTGTTAATAGCAGAGACATTACTTTCATTAAGCGCTGCTAACAATGTTTGAGTATCAAGTGGTTTGGTTAAATAATCGTCTGCCCCTAATTTAATCGCATCAACTGCAGTAGCAATACTGGCAAACCCGGTAAGTAAAATAATACGACTACTAGACATTGATTGACGTATTGGTTTAATAATACCTAAGGTTGTTTCTGTTGCTAATTTCATATCCAGTAAAATATGACTGGGTTGATGACGATGACAAGCTAATAATGCTTCTGAATTGGTCGTCACATGTACACAATCAAAACCATGCTTGGTTAACCGTCTTGTTAGGGTGTTAGCAAAAATAGTATCATCTTCAACAAGTAGTAATTTCTTCATCGTATTATCGCTCTACTACAGGTAAGCTTAAGGTGACTAAAGCACCACCTTGATGATGGTTTGATAACACCAACTCTCCCCCTAACCTCTCTAAACTTGCATGACTTAAAAAGACCGCCATACCAAAGCCTTGCTCGCTATTAATAGGTTTAATACCCAGTTGTTTTAATTTCTCAAGAGTAAAACCAAGTCCATAGTCCCTAATTATAAACTGCCAACCCTCCAGATTAACCATGCTAGTTAAGGTGATTTTATTGGCATAATTTGCTTTGGTTGCCCGAATAGCATTATTAATTAAATTAAGTATTGCCGGTAACAATGCCGCATCAGCTATAACCGAAATATCATCGTGTGCTTTGATTAACTCAACATTAATTTCAGGGTGATTTACTCGTATGTTTTCCATTATTTCATCAAGTATGTGATTAACACTACTCACTTTACTAGTCTGCTCTTTTATATCAAAAACCATACGACGAAAGCTATCTAAACTGTCGGTGCAACGCTGTAATTGATTTTGTATATCGACAATAATTAGGTTATTCGGGTAGTCCTCTTTCAGTTCATCAGCTAATAATTGAACCGTGGCAATGGGCGTTGCTAGTTGATGAGTCACCTGTGCTGAGGCAACACCAAGAGATGTCACCTGATCTTGCTTTAACAAGTTTTCTCTATACGCTGCAATGGCTAACTCTTGTTGATTAATACTGCGTGCCATTTTACCTACCACGAGTGCAACAACCAAAGTCGAAAACAAAAAATTAATGCCCATACCAATAAAATGGCCTTGCATATTGCCGTGCATAACGCTCATCGGTAAAAACCATAATAAAATACAATAAGAAGTAATCGCAAGTAACGCTACTAGGGCCAGTAAAGATGGAGATAAGGTAACTGCCGCAATAGCAATTGGAATTAACAATAAAGAGACAAAAGCATTCGTTGCCCCACCACTAAAAAACAACAGTAATGACAGAAATAAAATATCGGCACAAATTTGTATGAGTAAAGCTAACGAACTTATATGTTGCTTAGTATGATAAAAGAAAAAACTCGTCAGAGTAAAAATAAACTCTAAGCCAATCACACTAAACAATGGCGTCCAAGGCAATTGGTAAGACAGGCCTAAATTAACAAATAAAATCAATAATAATTGAATAATGATAGCTGCGCTGCGCAGCACTAGTACCAAATAAATTTGATTAATTGACTTTAAATCTGCCGTCATTGTATTTATTTTAAAAAATGGTGACATAAATTGTTAAATAACCTGTCTATATGACGGTGAAAAAATAATATATTATCTCCTTTATAACTTAGTGTTAATGAGTAAAATAAAAAAATGTCTGAAACTCCCACAATAAATGCTCACCTAGAAATAGCGACCTTAGCCGGCGGTTGCTTTTGGTGTATTGAATCTGCTTTTAGCCAATTGAAAGGGATTACCTCCGCCACTTCAGGTTATATGGGCGGGTCGACTATAAAACCAACCTATGAAGAGGTTTGCTCTGGGGAGACAGGGCATGCTGAAGTTGTACAGTTGGCTTTTGAGCGCACAATGATTAGCTATCAAGAGATATTAGAAATATTTTTTACCCTGCATGACCCGACGCAATTAAACAGACAAGGTAACGATGTTGGTACACAATACCGCTCAGCTATTTTCTATCATAACGAATTACAATACGCTATTGCAAAAAAGACCCTTAAAACTATGCGTGATGAGCAGGTGTTCAAGCAAGAAATTGTAACACACATTGGCCCTGTCGATGTTTTTTATGCCGGTGAAGATTACCATCAGAATTATTTTAACACTAACCCTGAAAATCAATACTGCCAAGCGGTGGTATCACCTAAACTAACCAAGTTTAGACAAACCTTTATAAATAAGTTGAAATAGAGAGCCCTTATAAACTTATATAAATTTACACATTCCCTTACCCAAAGACCTATTTGGTCGCTCAATATAATGATATCGTCGATAAAACGCTTCTTTATCTTTTGCGGCTAACAAAGCTATCGTTGCCCCTTCTTTAGCCACAACAGATAGAAAAGCTTCTATTTTATCCATCAACAAAGCACCTATACCAAGTGTTTGGGATTGTGGGTCAACCACTACATCTTGGACATAAAAATACATAGCGCCATCCCCAACTACTCGCCCCATGCCAACAAGTTTTTTCTGTTCATAAACAGTGATATGAAACAAACTATTGTTAAGGCTCATTTCAACCATGGCAATAGACCCACTTTGCCAACCAACGTTAGCGCGTAGCGATATAAAATCAGCAGCAGTAGGGCGGGCTAGTTTGATTATGTAATCATCGACCAACATCATTTAACTCGTCATATATCGCTACTTAAAACGCATCGACAAATCTACCGCTTGCACATGTTTAGTTAATGCACCGCTTGAAATAAAATCGACACCTGCTTTAGTGTATTCTTGCAATATTTCTATGGTCATATTCCCTGACACCTCTAATTTTGCCTTGCCGCGTGTTGCCGTTACGGCTTGCTCAATCATTACAGGGGTAAAATTATCTAACATAATAATATCTACACCAGCATCAAGTGCCTGTTGCAATTCATCCATCGACTCAACTTCCACTTCAACGGTTTTATCGCTATGATTTTTCTTTGCGCTAGCAACGGCTTGCGCTATACCACCACAGGATACAATATGATTTTCTTTGATCAGAAAGGCATCGAATAAACCTATTCTGTGATTAACGCCCCCACCACAAAGTACCGCATATTTTTGCGCCGTACGTAAACCGGGCAAGGTTTTACGGGTATCTAATAACTTAGTGTCTGTGCCTGATAGCTCTTTCACATAACGACTAGTTAGTGTTGCCGTACCAGATAAGGTTTGTAAAAAGTTCAGCGCTGTCCGCTCACCCGTTAACAAGGTTCGAGCGTTTCCCTCTAATTCAAATAAGGTAGTGTTTGCCTTCACCGCCTCACCATCATTAACCAACCAAGTGATTTTTGTATTGGCTAGCCCCTCTTGCGCGGCATCTAACTGAGTAAAGACTTCATTAACCCAAGCCACACCACAAACAATGCAGTCTTCGCGAGTAATTACGTTAGCAACAGCTTGCTCTTGCTCAGGAATTAGCATCGCAGTGATATCTTGTTCTGTACTTGGCGTTTGTTCACCCAAGGTCGCTAAATCTTCTTTTAACGCCCAAGAAACGGTTGTGGCGATATCCTGTTGTAATGTTGACATCTCATTGGTAGGTAGTTCAGAGGTAAGCATCTGTTATTCCTGTTAGGGGTATTCTCGTAAAGTAAGTTGTTTGCCTTTTTGGCTAAATTCAACTTTTTTCAAAGCACTCATACCCAGTAAAATTTCTTCACTTTTCATTGCGGGGTTAATATGCGCGGCAACATTATACAGAAAAATATTGCCAATGCTAAGTTGATCTATTTTTGTTCTATAAACCGTTACAGTGCCATTAGCAGTTTGCACAAGATAACTGCCATAACTATCAAGCTGTAACCTATCAGCCACTGAAGCCGGAATAGAGACTTGCGTAGCGCCGGTATCCAGTAAAAACGTCACTGGTGCCTCATTAATAGTTCCTTTGCTAAGATAATGTCCTTGCCTGTTTTGTTTTAAAATTACTTCAGCTAACCCTGAGCTGTTCAAACTCACTTGTGGTTGGCTATTAGGATTATATTGTTCTTCAAGCACACTTTCAAAGGCAAACATCAATAAAATAATTGCAAAAATCCACGCAAGCCAAACAAATGTTTTTCCAATTTTGTTTGTTGAGTCATCTTCAGTCATAATAAAGTTAATATAGGTAAAAAATTGAAAAGAATCGTTATTGTATGCCCTTAAGTAAGCAACACAAAGCTGAAAATAGTAAGAATTTACTACCAAAAACTGCCATAAATAATGGCTGGTTGTCGGGTGTTGAACAGCATAAGTCTGATTTTTTCAGCACGCGTTGTCAAGAAGATAAAATCAGCTTATTGGTGATTCATAATATATCACTGCCAGCAGGTGTCTTTGGAACGAATCATATCTCCGAGCTCTTTTTAGGAAAAATTGACCCTAACGCACATCCTAGCTTCGCAGATTTAGCTCAATTAAAAGTTTCAGCCCATTGCTTAATTAGGCGTGATGGCAGTATCATTCAATATGTCTCTTTTGACGACAATGCTTGGCATGCTGGCATATCGATTTTTAACAATAGAGAAAAATGTAATGATTTTTCTATTGGTATAGAGCTTGAAGGTACAGACGACATTCCTTATCAGGATGTTCAATACCAACAATTAGCTCAATTAACCCTATGCTTGCAACAACAATATCCATTAATCTGTCATGATAATATTGTTGGCCATTGTGATATAGCGCCAGGGAGAAAAACAGATCCTGGCCGAGCATTTAACTGGTCGTATTTTCATCAACTCTTACAGAAAACAAAAGAAAAAACAAGGTAAAAAATATGAGTTTAATAAGTTTACTGATTGCGCTAGGGGCTGAAAAGTCACTTTCTTCTTCACTATGGAGCTTTGACAATTATTATCGGCAATATGTAAACTTTTTTAGCATGAATAATTTTTTGTCACGGCTTAAAGATAGCCCTCAAGGTTATACGCTATTTCTCCTACTCCCTGTTATGGTTGTTTATGGTGTTTTAGCTCTAGTAGATGATGGACTTTTACATTTAATTATTTCAACACTGATACTCATCATCACTTTAGGCTGCGAAACCGTTAGAGACAGTTATAAACAATTCTTACAGGCCGCCTTTCGCGGTGAGAAAACCACCAGTGAATTGTGCCATCAACAATTACTACAAGATAAAAACCTACCTACAATAGGTTTTGGGCAGGCACTAATTTGGTTAAATTATCGTTATTACATTGCAATTATGCTTTTTTTTGTTGTCTTTGGTGCACCGGGAGCTATTTTTTACCGATTACTCACCACCGCAATAGAGCAACAACATAATGAGAAATTGGATACCGAAGAAGCTAGCGAAAAACATGAGAATATTGACCAACGAGAAACCATTACCACAGACACTGAACAAGATAACGTCCCTAATATAACCGCAGGTTGTAAAAATTATCAACATGTCCTTTTTTACCTTGATTGGTTTCCTGTACGCATCACCTCATTTGGCTATATGTTCATCGGCCATTTTTCTAAAGCATTACCCGTATGGCTAGAGAGCCTATTTGACTTTACTAAACCCAGCCACAAAGTTTTAATTGACGTCGCTCAAAAGTCTGAAGATATAACAATTGATAATGATGACAGCACAGCTGAACCATGCTTACTTGTGAGTTTAGCCAAACGAAATGTATTGCTTATATTAGCCGTTATTGCAGCAATGACACTACTAGGTGTTTTAAGCTAAGCACTTTTAAGCAGCTCGCTAATAAATTAATCACATTCGATACTCAACTTTGTTTACTTGAAGCCTGCCCACATTACAGTTTTTACGCTGAGTTTGCGTGCAGGTTTTACATATCCTATCGTCGCAAACCATCCCCGACAAAAACAATATTTCACCAACCGAAATTGGTCTTACCATTAAATTCAAACACCCGAATCAAACACTTGAATTAAACGATCGTTTAAACCTTTCACTCATCAACACCTCATTTTATATTTTGTTTTTTTACTTGCTTTCACCACTACATTCAACTAAATTACCTTGAAACCATGGCGTTTGTTTGGTATTTTTAAAACCAGAATTTAATTGGTAATACCAATTTACCAGATAATATTAGCACAATTATTTACTGTATAAATAAATCGCTAAAAATAAAAGGTTTCACTGTTAATGCCACAGCCATTAAAACAACAAAAGTTATCTGACGTTATTTTAGCGCAGTTAGAAAATATGATTATTGAGGGCAGTTTGCAGCCCGGAGAAAAGCTATTACCCGAGCGTGAATTAGCGTCTCAATTTCAAGTATCACGCCCTTCTCTTCGGGAGGCGATACAAAAACTTGAAGCAAAGGGCTTGGTAACACGAAAGCAAGGTGGCGGCACCTTTGTCAGTAAAGCGATTATGAAATCCTTTGCTGATCCGCTATTTGAGTTAATGGCAAATAATACTGAATCACAATTTGATTTATTGGAATTTCGCCATGGCATAGAGGGAATGGCTTCCTATTATGCAGCAATGCGTGGTACTAGTGCCGACTTTACTCTTATTCAAACTAAGCACGACCTTATAGGTAGCTGTCAATTAGAAGACGATTATCGCGAAGAAGCCAAGGCTGTTTATGAGTTTTACTTAGCAATATGTGCGGCCTCACATAATGCTGTTATTTTACATATAGGTCGCAGTATGTCAGCACTGCTTATTGATAACATTGAACAGAATTTAACCATGCTATCAAAAAAGCCTGAAATTTTTAGCAAAATAACTGACTACCGAAAAAATTTACTTGAGGCAATTATTAGCGGAAAGCCACAAAAAGCATGGGGTGCAAGCCACAGACATCTTGCTTTTATTGAAGAAGTACTTTTAAAGCTAACTCAAGAACACAGTCGCATGGAAAGGTCTATGAGGCGAATGTAATAGCTAACTAAACAAAGCTAATGCAACTAAATATTTAACAAAATACTATTGGAGACAACGCAATATGTCAGATCTACCAAACATCGATATTGATTCACTAGAAACCCAGGAGTGGTTAGAGTCAATGGAAGCGGTATTAGAAAATGAAGGCCCAGAACGAGCCCATTATCTGTTAGAAACATTGATTGACCGTGCTCGTCGTGGTGGTACTCATTTACCATTTGATGCGACAACGGCTTATGTGAATACTATTTCCCCTGGCCAAGAGCCTCATATGCCTGCGGATCAAACGATAGAATCACGTATTCGTGCTGCTATTCGCTGGAATGCACTAGCCTTAGTACTTCGTGCGTCTAAGAAAAATTTAGAGCTCGGTGGTCATATTGGTAGTTTTGCCTCAAGTTCAACATTATATGATGTGGGTTTTAACCACTTCTTTAAAGCGGCTACAGAAAAAGATGGTGGCGATTTTATTTTTGCTCAAGGCCATATATCTCCAGGTATTTATGCTCGTGCTTTTTTAGAAGGCCGTTTAACTGAAGAACAAATGGCAAACTTCCGTCAAGAGTGTGATGGTAAAGGTTTATCCTCTTACCCTCACCCGCATTTGATGGATGATTTCTGGCAGTTCCCAACCGTTTCTATGGGCTTAGGTCCACTACAAGCTATTTACACAGCCCGTTTCTTAAAATACTTAACAAACCGTGGTATTAAAGATTGTTCTGGTCAACGTGTATACTGTTTCTTAGGTGATGGTGAAACTGATGAGCCAGAGTCATTAGGTGCTATCGGCTTAGCATCTCGTGAAGGACTGGATAATTTAACTTTTATCATTAACTGTAACTTACAGCGTTTAGATGGCCCTGTGCGCGGTAATGGTAAAATCATTCAAGAACTTGAAGGTACATTTCGTGGCGCTGGCTGGGAAGTTGTAAAAGTTATTTGGGGTAGCTACTGGGATCAACTATTAGCTCGTGATACCTCAGGTAAATTATTACAGTTAATGAACGAAACGGTTGATGGTGAGTACCAAAATTGTAAAGCCAAAGGCGGGAAATACACCCGTGAGCATTTCTTTAACAAATACCCTGAAACTGAAGCCATGGTTGCTAATATGTCTGATAAGGATATTTGGCGCTTAAACCGTGGTGGTCATGATCCTGTTAAAGTTTATGCTGCTTATGAAAAAGCCATGAACACTAAAGGTCGCCCAACAGTTATTCTAGCTAAAACCGTAAAAGGTTTCGGTTTAGGAGCTTCAGGTGAAGCATTAAATATTGCTCATAACGTTAAGAAAATGGATGTTGAGTCAATCAAGCATTACCGTGATCGTTTCAATATGCCAATTAGCGATGATGACATTGAAGATTTACCATTCTTCCAATTCCCAGAAGACAGCGAAGAATATAAGTACATGAAAGCTCGCCGTGAAGCACTTGGTGGTTCATTACCAGCACGTCGTCAGCAACCAGAAGAATCAATGGAGATACCACCATTAAAATCTTTTGATGCTATCACAAAAGGCTCTGGTGACCGTGAAGTATCATCAACAATGACTTTTGTAAGAGTGCTCAACAGCTTGTTAAAAGATAAAAAAATAGGTAAACGTATTGTGCCTATCATTCCTGATGAAGCACGTACATTTGGTATGGAAGGTTTATTCCGCCAAGTAGGTATTTATGCTAATGAAGGGCAAAAATACGTTCCACAAGATGCTGACCAAGTTGCTTACTACCGTGAAGACAAAAAAGGTCAAGTATTACAAGAAGGTATTAATGAGCTCGGGGCAATGGCATCATGGGTTGCTTCTGGTACTTCATACTCAACCTGTAACGCTACGACTATTCCTTTCTATGTGTACTACTCAATGTTTGGTTTCCAACGTGTGGGTGATTTGGCATGGGCGGCTGGCGATAGCCAAGCACGTGGTTTCTTATTAGGTGCAACAGCGGGTAGAACAACGCTAAACGGTGAAGGTTTACAACACCAAGACGGTCATTCTCATGTGCAAGCGGGATTAATTCCTAACTGTGTTACTTATGATCCAACTTACGGTTATGAGATTGCTGTTATCGTGCGAGATGGTTTACGCCGTATGTATGAAGAAAACGAGAATGTATTCTACTACCTGACTTTAATGAATGAAAACTATCAGCATCCTGCAATTCCTGAGACAAAAGATATTAGCGATCAAATTATCAAAGGTATTTACCAATTAGAGCAAGTCGCGACGAAGAAGAAAGCCATTGCTAATGTTCAGTTAATGGGCTCAGGGACAATATTGCAGAAAGTTCGTCAAGCCGCACAGATTTTAGCTAATGACTATAATATCTCAAGTGATGTTTACTCAGTAACTTCATTTAATGAATTAGCTCGTGATGGTCAAGATGTTACGCGTTGGAACATGCTTCATCCAGAAAGTAAGCAGCGAGTTCCTTATATTTCTAGCGTTATCTCTAAAGATGCCGGTCCTGCCATTGCCGCCACTGATTACATTAAAAACTATTCAGACCAGGTGCGTGCCTACCTAGATACAGAGTATCGTTGTTTGGGTACTGATGGTTTTGGTCGTAGTGATAGCCGTGATAATTTACGTCAACATTTCGAAGTAGATCAAAACTACATTGTTGTTGCCGCGTTATTTGAACTGTCAAATCGTGGTGAGGTTAAGCGCAGTGTTGTGAGTGAAGCGATTAAACGCTTTAACATCGACAGTGATAAACTTAATCCACTTTACGCTTAAGCCACGACTAGAATAAGGAAAAGAACATGTCTAATGAAAAAATTCTAGTCCCCGACGTGGGCGGCGAAGAAGTAGAAATCATCGAAATATGTGCTGCCGTAGGCGACGCTCTCGAAGCTGATGAAGGTATTGTTAGCGTTGAAACCGATAAAGCGTCAATGGATATTCCTGCCCCATTTGCAGGTACTTTAACGAGCCTTAGTGTATCCGTTGGCGATAAAATCAAAGAAGGTGATGTTATCGGAGAAATCTGTGCTACTGGCGAAGCCGTGGCTGAGAAAGCACCAGTAGCCGAAGCAGCACCTGTAGTTCAAACCGCTATTGAAGCTCCTGTTGCTGAAGTTATAGCACCTGCTCCGGTAGCTGTTGCATCCGCAGTGATTGAAGTCGCAGTACCTGATATTGGTGAAGAGGGTGAAGTTGACGTGATTGACGTCCTGATCAGTGCTGGTGATGCAATCGAAGAAGAAGATGGTTTAATCACACTTGAAACTGACAAAGCGACTATGGATGTACCTTCAACGCATACCGGTACTGTTAAAGAAGTTTTCATCAATGTCGGTGACAAAGTCAAACAAGGTAGCCTTGTTATTACACTTGAAACATCAAACGGCGCCCCAGTGGATATGCCGGTAACCAAAGCTGCATCTAAGCCAGCTCCAGTTGCAGCACCAGCCAAAGTTGCACCAACCACAGCACCGGTCAGCTCTCCTGTACCTCATCACCCACAATCAGGTACAAGCAGTAAAGGCGCAATCTATAGCTCACCTTCAATTCGTCGCATAGCCCGTGAGTTCGGTGTCGATTTAACCTTGGTCAAGGGCACGGGTAACAAGGATCGTATTTTAAAAGAAGATGTTCAATCTTATGTTAAATATGAACTTTCTCGTCCAAAAGCCAATGCTGGTAGCTCAGTTGCCGCAGGTGAAGGTGGTTTACAAGTTATTAGTGCCAAACAAATCGATTTTTCAAAATTCGGCGAAATTGAAACCAAGTCACTATCGCGTATTCAAAAAATATCTGGCCCATTCTTACACCGTAACTGGGTAACTATTCCTCATGTTACCCAATTTGATGAAGCTGATATCACCAATGTTGAAGCATTCCGCAAAGAACAAAATGTTGTTTGTGAAAAGCAAAAACTCGGTTTTAAAATTACGCCATTAGTATTTATTTTAAAAGCTGCTGCTGATGCATTACGTGCCTTCCCAACGTTTAACTCAAGCTTAAGTGAAGATGGCGAAAGCTTAATTTTGAAAAAATACATCCACATTGGTGTTGCGGTTGATACACCAAACGGATTAGTCGTACCAGTAGTACGTGACGTAGATAAAAAAGGTATTCACCAGTTATCACGTGAATTACTTGAAATTAGCATGAAAGCACGTGATGGCAAGTTAAAAGCTGCTGACATGCAGGGTGGCTGCTTTACAATTTCTAGCCTAGGCGGCATTGGCGGTACGGCGTTTACGCCAATCGTTAATGCACCAGAAGTGGCAATTTTAGGTGTATCTAAATCTGAAATGAAACCTAAGTGGAATGGTAAAGAGTTTGAACCTAAACTTATGCTTCCGTTATCAATGTCTTACGATCACCGTGTTATTGATGGCGCACTTGCCGCACGCTTTACTGTACATTTAGCTGGGGTAATGTCTGACATTCGTAAGTTAGTTCTGTAGTAAGCTAAATCAATAAGAGTGCAATTTTGTCGTCTCTTGTTAATTAGTATTGGCGATTTTACTTAGCAAAGAGTAAAATCGCCAACAATATATATTTCGTTATAAACAACAAGCAAATGATGATAGTGAAACATTGCTTATCATCATACAAATTATAATTTGAGGATAAGCATGAGTAACAATATCAAAACTCAAGTAGTAGTATTAGGTGCAGGCCCTGGTGGCTATTCTGCAGCATTTCGCGCAGCTGATTTAGGCTTAGAGGTAGTATTAGTAGAGAGCCGTGCAACTTTAGGTGGCGTTTGTTTAAACGTTGGTTGCATCCCTTCTAAAGCATTACTCCACGTAGCTAAAGTTATTGATGATGCAGCAGCAATGGCATCTCACGGTGTTACTTTTGGTAAGCCTGAAATTGATTTAGATAAAATTCGTGGCTGGAAAGAAGAGGTCATTGGTCAATTAACTGGTGGCTTAGGCGGCATGTCAAAAGCACGTAAAGTTAAAACTGTTACCGGTGTTGGTTCATTCACTTCTGACAAAACTATTGACGTTGAAGGCAGCGACGGCAAAACTACCATCACATTTGATAATGCCATTATCGCCTGTGGCTCTTCGGTAATTGATTTACCCTTTATTCCAAATGATGACCCACGTGTTATCGACTCAACGGGTGCTTTAGAACTTAAAGATGTTCCAGAAGAGATGCTAGTACTAGGTGGCGGTATCATTGGTTTAGAAATGGGCACTGTTTACTCTGCGCTAGGTTCAAATGTATCTGTTGTTGAATTTGCTGACCAATTAGTACCAGCTGCTGATAAAGATATCGTTAAAATTTACAACAACTACAACAAGAAGAAGTTCAACATTATGTTGTCTACTAAAGTGGTTGCTGTTGAAGCAAAAGATGACGGTTTATACGTTACTTTTGAAGGTAAAAAAGCACCTGCAGAGCAAGTACGTTACGACAAAATTTTAGTCGCTGTTGGCCGCAAACCAAACGGTCACTTAGTTGCGGCTGACAAAGCTGGCGTCAATGTTGACGAACGTGGTTTCATTAACGTTTCTAAAGAAATGCGTACAAATGTACCTCACATCTTTGCGATTGGAGATGTTGTTGGCCAACCTATGCTTGCACATAAAGCGGTACATGAAGCTCATTGCGCTGCTGAAGTTATCTCTGGCAAGAAACATGAATTTGATCCCCGTTGTATCCCTTCAATTGCTTATACTGATCCGGAAATGGCCTGGGTTGGCGTTACTGAGCGTGAAGCAAAAGAGCAAGGTTTAAATATTGAAGTGGCTAACTTCCCTTGGGCGGCTTCTGGTCGTGCTATTGCTTCTGCACGTACTGAAGGAAAAACTAAGATGATCTTTGAAAAAGAAACAGGTCGTGTTCTTGGTGGTGCTATTGTGGGTATTAATGCTGGCGAAATGCTTGGAGAAATCTGTTTGGCGGTTGAAATGGGGGCTGATGCCGAAGATGTTGGTTTAACTATTCACGCTCACCCTACTTTGAATGAATCAATTGGTTTAGCCGCTGAAATATTCGAAGGTTCAATTACTGATTTACCCAACGCCAAAGCAGTAAAGAAAAAGAAGTAAGCACCAAATAAAAGTAAACTGAACTATAATGTTTTTTGAAAAAGTCAATCATAAGTCCTTATGGTTGGCTTTTTTGTTTGCATCATTAAGCGATTTAACTATCAAGCGCTTATACCATATTAATAAAGTAAATGAGTCAGCTTAGCTGTTACATTAGCGAGCTCAGAACATACAAACTAACTTAAACATCAAGTAGTTCTATATTTAAGTTAGTTTGAATTGTTATCAGTTCGCTGACAAGTATTGAAAACAGATATACTTTTTAACATCAATCTAAAAAACACATATTAAAAACAGACTGTTAAGTATGATGTTATTGTCGAGTTCATTATAAACAAGCCCAGATAAAAAACTTAATTCTCGCTAGCAATATTGAGCTATCATCTGTTAGTATCAATCTGCATATTTGAAGAAGTTACGTTATTTTTTGGCGAAGCGGTTATAAGCGTCCTAATTGTTGAACTTTTTATACCACCAAGAACGTATACATTTTAAACCTACAACCTAAATGCCATAAATAACTTCAGTTACAACATAAATCATCGATGAAAATTTAATTAAATATGAACATTGATAAGGAAATCGGTATGGACGTTCAAAGCTCAACGACTAGCAATGTCAACGAACAGAATACTATCCTCATAGTCGAAGATAACAAGCTATTAAGGAACCTCATGAAAGAGGTGTTATCGGTCGAGCACATCATTATAGAAGCAAGCAATGGCGAAGAAGCCATAAAAATAGCAATGAATAGCCCTCCTTGTTTGATTATTACTGATATCAATATGCCTATCATGGGCGGTTTAGAACTGCTAAAAAAACTCACTGAGAATAATACCACTAAACACATCCCCCTGATTCTAATTTCTTCATCCACCGAAAAAAAGAAAACACAGAAAGGTTTAAAGTTAGGCGCTATAGATTACGTCACCAAACCCTTTGATATCAATACACTGAGTCAAAAAGTAAACAATGTTCTCAATATTTTAACCCTACAAGCAAAAACACAACTTAACCATTTAACCCCCGAAGAAACCATCAGCGTGATGTTGACGCCTGATCTCATTTTTGATGATAAATTAAGTATTTCGCTTGAAAAAAATTTTCCAGATAATTCATTTACTGTGATTGAACTCGCTAAATCAATGGCTATGAGTGAACGACAATTGCAGCGCAAATGCAACAAAGTTTATGGGTATGGGCCTTCTTTTTGTCTTCAAATTTTTCGGTTAAGAAAAGCGAAAACATTGTTACTTAAAGGTATTTCAGTAACAAAAACCGCAGAGCTAACAGGGTTTGACTCACAAAGTTATTTCTCACGCTGTTTTAAAAAGGCTTTTGTTATATCGCCCAAAAAATTCGCTCAAGCGCATATAAATACCGAAGAAAAGAATGTCCACGCTAGAGCTCTTTTTTAAATATTTAGTTCAGATAAAATAAATTGTCTATAAATCAGAATTTTAAAAAAAAAGGTATCACCTTAAATAAAAGTGTTTATCAATAAGATGCTCCCCCCTCATTCAGTACAACTTTCTCTTACATCGTCGCTTTTTTACATTTTTTTGTCTGTATTTTGAACACCTGTTTTAATTAGGTTGGTTATACTCTCTATCATTATAAATTTAATAATTTTACTAATAGTAATATGAGCTTCGAACCGCAATTAAAAAAGAATTCTAATATTATTGTTATTGATGATGAAAAGTCGATTGTCGATTTTGCAGCACTAATTCTGCAAGAACTGGGCTTTATCAAAGTGAGTGCATTTACTTCGATAAAAGAGTTTATGGAGAGTAATCTCGTTTTTAGTGCCGATCTAATTTTTATCGATATAAATTTACAAGGGACTAATGGGTTAACCTTATTAACATGGATCAAAGTTAAACGACCTTCTACCACTGTTGTTATGTTTTCTGGCGATACACGAAAAGAACATGTTAGTGAAGCAAAAATGTTAGGGGCGACTAGTTTTTTATCAAAATTAGAGTTTGATAAAAATGTCAGAGAGCTTTTGAACAAATGGAATGTAAATTACCCGCTAGATTAATTAGCACGCAAATTTCAAGCGCAATGAATAATCAAGGATTACTGTCTTGGCATTACTACTTATAGATGACGATAAAGATTTCACCCAATTTTTCTCAGTAGCCATAGAAGAAACAGGGATAAAATGTCAAGTGTTGACGCAACCTATCGCTATTTTACAATACGACTTAGCCGACATAGAACATATTATTATTGATTTATCGATGCCGGATTTTGATGGTTTGCAGATTTTAAGGTTTCTTAAAGAAATCAATTATAAAGGTTATATTTCGGTAACGTCTGGACAAGCGGGAACATTATTGGAGTCAGCAAAAGAAATTTGCAAACTACATAAGCTAAACTTCCACACACTTTTACGCAAACCGTTTGACATAGATTTTCTCGAAAAATTTATTCCATTTAAAGCAAAAGAAACGCTATCTTCTCCCTATCCTCCTGAAGAATTACGGAGTGATGCCACGTTAATCATACAGCTAAAAAAAGCGATTAAGCAACACAAAATAGATGTCTATTTCCAACCCAAATTCAACTTAAAAACTCGTCAACCAGTAGGGTTTGAAGCACTTGCAAGGTGGTCTTTAGACAATACTTTTGTATCGCCAGAAAAATTTATTATGCTCGCTGAAAACAACCATCTTATGTCAGATCTTACGGCGCTGATTATTGACCAATCTCTAAAGTATTTCTCGCTGATCGATGAGAAAAAAAACGGCCTTGGGTTGGCGATTAACTTTTCTAGCACAGAACTTAGACAAAACGGCTTACCTGATCTGTTATTGAAAAAAGCACAACAATACCGCATTTCAACTAACATGATTACACTAGAAATTACCGAAACAGTCTTATTAGAAAAAAACACAATGTCATTAGAAGTACTAACTCGACTGCGATTAATGGGGTTTAAATTGTCGATAGATGACTTTGGCTCTGGCTATTCATCAGTAAACATGCTGCAAAATGGTCCGTTTACAGAGTTAAAAGTTGACAGAATGTTCATCGATTCAATACAAAACAAACCTCAATCTAAAATAATCGTTAAAGCTATTTTTGACATGGCGACTCAACTCGGCTTAAACGTAATAGCTGAAGGGATAGAAACCATAGATGAAGCAGAGGCGTTAATACAAATGCAGTACAGTTATGGTCAAGGCTTCTTTTATAGTAAGCCTATGCCTGCCAATGCTGTTAATGAATGGCTTAGAAGTTGGAAGTAATACTAACGAAAGTTAACAAATTTTAAATAAAAGAAAATAAAAAGGTGAAACGTGAAAGATTATAGAAAGATTAATTCGTTAATTGAAGCTCATAAGGCAAAAATAATTGATAACTGGGTAGATGCGGTCACCTTTACCGGTGAAGAGAATAAAGAACGCGAAAAAACAGATTGCTCCGCAATCTTAACCCTCATACACCAATGCACTTTAGTTCAATCTGAGAAGATACAAAGCACTAAAGCCTACCAACTACTTGAGCAAGAACTGAGCTCATTCGCGACATATCGAGCACTCAATCATTTTACCCCAACACAAACAGCAAATTATTTACTTGTGTTGAAAAGAATCATATATCAACTTGTATCGAGTGAATATCCTGACTCTGCATCAACGGAATATATAACTTTTAATGACTTTGTTGATGATCTTGCGGTGTTGACCTTTAGAATATACACAGATACTCGTGAAGAAGTGATTAAATCTCAAGCATATGCATTAGAGCATGATACCCCCATAGTAAAAATTTCATCGAGTATTTTACTCATGCCGTTAATGGGGATTATTGATACGATGAAAGCACAAAAAATAATAGAGTCGCTATTAGAGTCAGTAGTAGAAAACCAAGCGGAAATGGCAATAATTGACATGACGGCAGTGCCAACATTTGATACGCATGTAGCAAATAATATTCTTAAAACAATTATTGCTGCGAAAATGGTTGGTACGCAAGTGATTTTGTCAGGCATTAGCCCTAATGCCGCAGTAACTATAGTTAAACTTGGCGTAGACTTGAGTCACGTTGAAACCTTCAATACTTTAGAGAATGCCATCGCATATGGCTACAGTAAAACTCATACTATTCTTAGTAAAGAGGCATAAATGACTATAATTCCAATTTTATACCTAAAGTCGACACTAATAGCATCAATACAAACTGAGTTAACAGATGAAGAAGTGTTGTTATTTCAATCTAACTTATTGAAAAAAAATCACAAACTTAACACGAAAGGGGTTATTATTGATGTGTCAACTCTCGATGTTATTGACTCTTACATGGCCAAAGTGCTAAAAGATTTAACCAGCATGGTAAAACTGCAAGGTAGCGTGTTTTTGCTCAGTGGGGTTAAACCTGCTGTTTCATCGACATTGGTTGATATGGGAATGATGCTTAACAATGTAGAAACTTTTTTATCATTAGATCAAGCGTTTGACTATTTATCAACCAAAGTTCAAGCAAAAAAATAGTTTTATGAATCAGGGGATAGGTTTGTATGATGAATGGAATGTCACCAGAAGTTTCTGAGCACGTGCCAATATGCTCCACCAAAGATATAGTGACGGCTCGGCAAAAAGGACGCGAGCTCGCTCACTGTTTTAAATTTTCAAAAGGCGAGCAAACTCGCTTTGCCACTGCAATTTCAGAATTAACAAGAAATATTCTAACCTATGCAGATACTGGTAGCTGTCAATTTTATGTTTACACCGATAAAAATTACCACACAATAATGGCAAAAATTATTGATCATGGTCCCGGTATAGAAAACCCTAAACTCGCAATGACCGATGGTTATTCTAGTGGTAACGGACTAGGTTTAGGCTTGCCTGGAGCAAAAAGATTAGTACATGAACTCTCAATAAAATCCGAACCAGGCCTAACCCAAATTGAGATAACAATTAGACAAAAAAAGTATTGATAAATGACCTCAAATAAAACGAGTGCTCTAAAGTATGCAGAAAGCATCCTCTGTGAATTAGTCATTAAAAAAGAATGGCAAATATCAAAAGCACGGCAAGAATTAAAAAAAATAGCGCTGTCTCAAGGCTACAATAGTACCAGTATAGTTGAATTAGTAACTTCTATGTCAGAGCTTGCCTATAATCTTTTCTTTCACACCAACAATGGCGGTGAAATTAAAATTTCAGTTATCAAGTGCGATAATGGTACAGGCATTAAGTTAGCGTGCAATGATTCAGGCCCTGGAATTATATCAATTGAAGATGCTTTACAAGATGGTTATTCAACTAATGGTGGCCTTGGAGGAGGGTTGCCAGGAATAAAAAGGCTAATGGATGAATTCACGATTGCATCAAATCAACATGGTACTTCAATAACTTGTCTAAAGTGGCTTATCTGATGCACTTTTTCTTAGAGAGCAAAAAAGGTGAATTATATTGCGGAGATCGCTATATAGTTCAAAAGAGAAACGAGGGTATTTTTTACGCTGTCATTGATGCTATAGGACATGGAGAAAAAGCCAGTTGCATTGCTGATATAGCATACACCTCAGTGCAAAAAACACTAGATAAAGTATTGATTGAGATTACAGTGCAAAAAACACGAGATAAAACACTGATTGACATTATTGAAACTTGTCAATCAGAATTAGCTAAAACACGAGGAGTAGTTATTTTTTTTGTATTATTTTTACCCAAGCTAAACAGGCTATATTACTTTGGTGTCGGTAATATAAATTGCTTACTTATTACACCTTCTGAAGTAATCAAGTTACGTTCCACTCCGGGGATTTTTGGTAACCACGCTCTCCCTATATCTTTAACCCAAATTAAGGTGCCTAAACAAACTAAATTGTTGATGTTTACAGATGGTATTGAGGAGATAAAAACCCAAAACCACCCTCAACTGCAGTTGATGAATTCACGGCATATTATTAGTTTTTTGTCTCAAAAGTGGTCGGGAAAAGATGACATATGCTGTATTTGTGAGTCACTTAATGGATAATATTCTTAAGAAATATATTGACCAGTATTGTATCTATATAATTACATATGTCAGAAAAGGTGATGAAAATACATTATACCATTGCTCTGAACTGGGAAAACAGCTCGCTATAAAAAAGTGTTCCGTTGAAGACTTGGTCACATTTCACCAATTTTGTATTGAATCACTAGGCCACTCATTAAATCAAAAGCAACTGATTAAATCATTCGATCTATTAACCGAAATTACTGTCCAACAAACACTATGGTTAAAACGAGAAACAGCATTAAAAACTGATGCGCAACGCATGATAAGCGATGTAATAGAAGCAATGCCTCTGAGTATATATTGGAAAGATATCAAAGGACGATACTTAGGTTGCAACAATGCCTACTTACGCGACATAGGTGTGAGTGATCAAGATGAAATTTTAAATAAACATACGCAGGAATTAAACAAAGACTATCAATATATCCGCTGTCTCTCTAGTACAGAAGCTGACATTCTCGCAAAAAATAAATTGTCATATAGCGGCGAACGAGAAATGAATATAGCTTGCGGAGATAGGATTAGTATCAAAGAAACTATATTGCCACTGACAAACACAGAGCTGCAACTATACGGCATAATATGCTTTTATGAAAACATCACTATTTTAAAAAAGACAGAACAAGAAAATCAACGATTAGCAAATAACCTAAATCAAAGCCAACGCGTTGAATCAATTGGACGTTTAGCAGGTGGTATAGCTCATGATTTTAACAACATGCTCGCGGTCATCATTGGCTATTCCCAACTCATAGAAAGAGGGCTATCAACTCACTATGATAATGGCAAGTATACCGATTATTTACAGCGAATTTTATCTGCTGCTGATAAATCTAAATTACTGACAGAAAAGTTACTAACATTTAGCCGTAAAGAGTTGGTTAAACCAACTACATTTAACTTACATACACATATCACAAATGCATTAACAACTTACGCAACTATTATTGATGAAGATATATTTATTTCACTTAATGCTTGTGATCAATACTGGATCAAAGCCGATACAAGCCATATTGACCAAGTTATCCTAAACCTGATTGTCAATGCTAGAGATGCAATGCTTGAACGTTGTAAATCAAAACAGAAAAGAATAGATATTCTCTTAAAAGATAGTGAACAACCGGGTTTTGTTTCACTAATTATCAAAGATAACGGCTGTGGTATGTCCAAGGAAACTAAGGAATATATATTTGAACCTTTTTTTACAACCAAAAAAGATATTGGCACAGGGTTAGGTTTGTCGACGGTGTTTACTATAGTGACAAAGAATAAAGGCTCAATTAATGTCAATATAGATAATGAAGAAGGAACAGAATTTATCATTGAATGGCCACTTGCACGCGTTACAGGCAAAAAAAACACCGTCGAATTGATTGAATCACTTCAGCCAAGTGAGCATCGCAAAACTAATGAAATTAATATATGTATCCTTGAAGATGACAAACAAGTTAGAGAGCTATTAGTCTCAGTATTAAGTAGCGCAGGTTATAATGTTTTTGGCTATGAGAACAGTTATACGATGTTTCATGAACTTAACCCAAATGAGATTCAAATTCACTTATTAGTCACTGATATTATTCTCTCTGAAAATAGTAATGGCAAACAGGTAAGCGACAAATTCTCTCGTATTTTTCCAAACAGTAAAGTTATTTTTGTATCCGGTTACAGTAATGACATTATTTCAAAAAGAGGTATCATTTTAGAAGAAGTAAC
>JASMAS010000074.1 GCA_030754235.1 Litorilituus sp. | reverse complement strand
ACTTGGCCAGGTCAAGCATTAGGTTATAAGTTAGGCATGCTTAAAATATTAGCTTTACGCGAACAGGCTAAAACTGAACTAGGTGATAAATTTGATTTAAGTGCCTTTCACGATGTTGTGTTGTTGGGGGGCGCAGTGCCTATGGTGGTGCTAGAGCGTAATGTTAATCAATGGATTAAAAGTAATCTGTAGCTTTTAGAGATTAACCTTTAGTTATGCTTAGTAAAGATAGGTACAGGGGTTCTTACTGAGTACCTATCACTTTATACACATCATTAATGCAGTAATTGCTTTTTTATCACTACACATTGCGTTCTACCGAAATTAGCCGCCTGGGCTAATTGCTTAACTTCTTTATGAGTGAATTCTGCATTAGATAAAATAACAGCAGAGCAATTGCCTTTACTTAATACCGTTGTTATTTGCGTTAAGGCTATTTTATTACGTGTTTTTGTTTGATTTTTATAATTCACCATCAGGATTTTTGATACATCAATACCATGTGTTTTCGCTAATTGTTCAATAGAACTCTCTTCAGGATTAATAAATAATACCCATTTCTTATCTTGTTTGTGCTGCTGGCAAATATAAGCATATTGGTTTGATAATTCTGAGCTATTATGAACCTGTGCCTGCTGTAACCAATTTTCTTTACTGTGAAAATCATCTCCGATATTTTTTATCGTATTGATATTGTTAGCTTTTGTGTTAAGCATGATTGTTCACCTTTTATTGTAGTCAAATAAATAGACACACTGTATAAGTATACAGTACACCTGTGCAGTGTACTTTTCAACCATTTTTTACTTTAAAATTTAAATTGGTTTATTGCTTTACCTAGTCAGGTAAGTTGAATATTAGCTGGTGCTAATGTATTGTGTGTTAATCAGATTTTTGACAGACAGTATTTGGAGTAGAGCATGAAAATAGAGGTGAAGTTACTGGAAGGACAGCAGTTGCAAGCCAATTTTGGTGAACATAGCATAATCAGTGATCAAAGTGTTGCCGCAGGTGGCAAAGCTGAGCTTCCGGAGCCATTTGATTATTTTCTTGCGAGTATGCCGTTATGTGCTACGTTTTATATGAGAAAATTTTGTCAACAACGGGATATAAACACCGATGGTTTGAAGGTTGTGCAAAATAACGAGAATGTTTCAAAAGGTGATCCCTATAAGAAAAAGATCACATTAACAGTAACCCTACCTAATGACTTCCCCAAAAAATATGAAAAGGCCATGCTTGCTGCGGCAAATACTTGTACGGTTAAAAAGGTGATTCAGGCGATGCCTGATTTTGATATTACTATCGTTTAGTACTTTAGTCACAGCAAGAGATTTAGTTAATGGCAACACGGTGATTGATGATGTACGAGCGATTAATTATTATTACTCGATAAGTAGGATTTATTATGAATAAACAGGCTTTTCAAGATTGTTATCCCGATGAGTTAAGTCATTGTTACGGATGCGGTAACAATAATGAACATGGTCATCAGCTAAAAAGTTATTGGCAGCATTTTGATGAGCATACCCCACTAAAAAACACCACTATTGCTCGCTATACCCCCAGTGATGTTTACACCGCCATTCCTGGCTTTGTATACGGCGGTATGCTTGCTTCTTTAATTGACTGTCATGGTACGGGTAGTGCCTCGGCTATGGCTTATCTTTCACAAGGGCGAGAAATGGGCAGTTTACCTGTTTTACGTTTTGTTACTGGCGCATTAAATATTCGCTATTTAGCGCCAACGCCTCAAGGTGTTGAATTAGTGCTTATTGGGCGTTTTAGTGAAGTAAAAAATCGTAAAATAGTGGTTGATATTACCTTGTTGGCAAATGATGTCGTTTGTGTGAAAGGACAAGTCATTGCTGTGCTTATGCCTGAGAGCATGTTAGGAAATAGTACATTAAGTTAATAGCGGTAGTGATTTAGTGAAGTAAATAAGGCATTTCATCAATCCATTTAGTGAGAATTTTTTGATAAGTACCATCTTGATGGATATCGGCTAAACTTTTAGTCAGCTTTTCAATAATCACTTTGTCTGATTTTATATTACAAGCAAGGTAAAAGTTAAGAGGTAAGTTCTTTAGTTCAATAACACGCTTTAATAAATCCATAGAAATACCCGCTAGTTTGGCTCGATAAGGTATGGTTATATCATCAGCGACGATAAAATCTATTTCTGGGCGTTCAACCAGTAATTTAATCAATGATTGCGTGTGATGTAACACATACAGGTTTTTATTTTCTATTAAGTTCAGATTTAACATACCTGTATGGCTAGCATCATTTCTAGTTACTGCAGTAACATAATGCTTCAAATCTTCTATCTTTTTAATTTGTTTAGCATTGTTATTGCTTTTTAATGACCAAATGACAGTATTATTTTTTTCTGTAATACGGCCAATCCAAGTAAATAGCTTTTCTCTACTGGGTAGCCGGGCAAGAGAAAATATACAGTGATTACTTTTTTTCAGGGCTAAATTATATGTTCTCACCCATGGATAAGCCTGTAAGTCATACTCAATAGCTGATCTTTCTACAACTTCTAGAACCATCTCGGTAGCAAACCCTGTTACAGAGAAAGTGTTGTTATCGACTATTTGATATGGTGGCAAATGCTCGGTTACTAGAGTCACCTTGTTTTGAAAAGCCAAACAATGCTTATCAAATAAACACAAAAGTAAGATAGTACCTATAGATTTATACATTGCGCATGTTAGTAGTACAGTTTAAGCCCTAGCTTTAATAATACTTTGCTTTTTGGAAATATTCTATATTTTGAAAAAGATAAAAAGAAGCTTACAATTTGGAGAAGCTCCATGCGATAAATCGACTTACCTTTTGACCTTGAGCCATATTGACTACTTTTACATGAGTAACGTTGGCTTTTTTCAAGCTGAGTTTAAGCTTAGCGATATGATCTTTTTTTGACACTAAGCAAGTAAACCATAAGACTTGATCACGGTATACTTTACTTTCTTTGAACATTTGCCTAATAAACGCCAACTCGCCACCTTGACACCAAAGTTCAGCTTTTTGGCCGCCAAAATTTAGCGAATTTTTATGGGTAGGTTGGCCTGTTTTCTGTAAGTTTTGCCATTTTCGAACCGTGCCAGCTCTAGCATCAGCTAAAGATTTGTGAAAAGGGGGATTGCATAAAGTTAAATGATAAAACTCGTCTTTTTTGATAATATTGCTAAAGATACTTTTACTATCACTTTGTAATCGGCACTCAATGTGCTTAGCAATATTCGTATTCGCTTTTATGTTTGCCGTGGCCGCTTTTATCGACATAGGATCAATATCGGAAGCCACAAAGTGCCAATTATATTCACGAGCCCCTAATATGGGATAAATACAGCTAGCTCCGGTGCCAATGTCTAATATAGATACTTTAGTATCACTATGAATGTCAGACTCTGTTAACAAATCGGCAAGGTAGTGTATATAGTCAACCCTACCAGGTATGGCAGGGCATAAGTAGCCTGTTGGGAAATCCCAATGTTGTATTTGATAATGCTTTTTAAGTAAGGATGCATTTAGTGCTTTTACCGCATTACTGTTAGCAAAATCTATGGTTGGCTGTTGATTGTGCTTATTATCAATAATGAACTTTGCTAACTCAGGATAAACCTTAGCCAATTGAGTAAATTCATAACCCTGACGATGCTTGTTGCGAGTATGTAAGCTCTTCTTAATGTTCATTGCTTAAGTTTATTACTTAGGTTTATTGCCAATTTTGAAGTAACCATTACTGGTAAATTGTACGGTTTGTTGACGTTTTTTACCGATAAGGATGGGGCCATCATCCATAAAAAGAAAGTTTTTCCAACAACGTGTAAATACTGCCCAAGTGGTTTCAATGACGTTATCTCTATGGACGCAATAATAGATGACGGTATTAGTATCCCAAGCCATATGTTTACTGATTAACTCAGGTAACTCTTGCTCGTTACTGTCCCAAATATTTTCCCACTTGCCTTGCTCAAGCCAGTAACTTTTATCAAAAGGCCAGTCACCTTTTTTAAAAAAGTCAGGATGATCAACCTGGCGACTAATAAAAGTGTCCCATAAGATATTGGCGCGATCTTTTGACATGGGCTTGATTTTTAATAAATCAATTTCAGCGATGGGAAGACTTTTATGTTTGAAAATCCAAGCATTTTTTAGTAGATCTAGAGGGATATAGCTCATTATGTAGGCTCTGTTATCGCGTGAAGAATAAATACGGGTAAATTATACTTGCCTTAAAGTAAATTGATAGTATAGAAAATAGTTTGTATTGTATAAGATGGTACGTCCGAGTGAATTTGAATCACCGACCTCTACCATGTCAAGGTAGCGCTCTAACCAACTGAGCTACGGACGTATAAATTGAAAGCTGTTGAATGACTCAACGGGGCGCTATGTTAGCCGCCAAGTTTGTTGCTTGCAAGTGCTTTTAGTTAAATAAAGTTAAATAAGTGGCAAATGAGCTAATATTTAACGTGACTGGCTAATTTTAAGGCAGTTAACGTACCGTCGTAAGTCGTCGTTGAACGACTTTTAAGCGCAAAGCCAGAAGTATGGCTGCAACGGTTAGGCCAGTAATAAAACCAATCCAAAAACCATAGGGCCCCATCTTTGGTACAACCCAATCTGTTATTCCTAAAATTACCCCCACGGTTAAACCAATTAACCAATAAGAAACAAAGGTAATATATAAAATAGATTTAGTATCTTTATAGCCGCGTAAAGCACCAGCTGAAACTACTTGTACAGTATCTGAAAATTGATACAAGGTAGCGAGTAACATAATGTTAGCAGCAAGTGCTATTACCGGTGCTTCATTAGTATAAATGCTGACAATAGGCACTCTAAAAAGCACCGTGATCAGCGCGGTAAAAATAGCAAGTAATAAGCCAAATATTATTGCGTGGTTAGTGTAATCTTTTGCTTGATGATGCTTATTTTGACCAACAGCGTGGCCAACTTTAATAGTCGTTGCCATAGCTAAACTTAGTGGTATCATAAATATTAAGCCGCTAAAGTTAAGGGCTATTTGATGACTGGCAACTACCTCTGAGCCAAATGGTACTAATATAATTGCCACAATCGCAAAAAGGCTTACTTCAAATAATAATGATAAAGCAATTGGAATACCTAAAGCGAGTATACGCTTGATTTTAAGCCAATTAGGCCAGTAGAAAGTATCAAAAAGAGAAGCTTGCTGTAGTACTTTTGAGCTAATAGTATAGACAAGCATGCTAATAAACATAGACCAATATACCATGGCTGTTGCTACTCCGCAGCCAGCGCCACCTAATGCAGGCGCACCAAACTCCCCATAAATAAAAATATAATTAGCAGGAATATTTATCAGTAAACCAATAATACTAATTATCATGGTTGGCTTGGTATAGGACAACCCTTCTGAATAATTTCTTAATACCAAGTAAAGACAAAACCCCGGTGCGCCCCAAACAATATAGCGTAAATAATCAAATAATAAGGGCTTTAGATTACCTTCTAATTGAACATAAGGGGCAATCACAGGCGTTAGTAAATAGTAAAGCCCTATAAGTGCTATGCCTAAAGTCAAGGCAATCCATGCGGTTTGGTAAGTTTGTTCACTAATTTTAGAATGCTGATTAGCACCAGCCAATTGGGAGACAATTGCCGACAGTGCCATAATCAGCCCATAAACCGTTAAAATAAGGGGGAGCCAAATACTGTTTGCTACAGCAACAGCCGCCATGTCAGTCGCACTAACGTGACCCGCCATGACAATATCGACAAAGCCCATTAAGTTTTGAATTAACTGTGCAATTAAAATCGGGTAAGCGAGCTTGATTAAGCTTTTAGTATGAGCAAAAAAAGAGGTAAAGTTCATTAAATAACAGGTGTAACACTTAAAGAGTAGTTTTCAGGTTTACCTCATCATATTGAAGATGGAGTATGCAAGCAAGCGTTAAAAAATTTGTTCGTCGTCACTGTCTATAGCTAGTTGAACTTTTTGCTGGTATTCATCAATGTGTAAGTTGAAATGAATTTCTCGACAACAGTTTGGACATTCATCGTAATAATTTTGATCCCCAGCTGAGGAGTCAATAGTCACCCTCAAGTGGTGACCGCAATGTGGGCATTCAATACGTTTTTCCCTTAGCTCTTTAGACATACACAACACCTTTAATATAAGTTTAATTCTATCTTTTAGTATGGCAATGTGATTGTAGACTGCCACTAGATGTGCTTTTTTTAAGCGTTTTATTAATCTAGATCAGTGAATTTTCATGGCAATAATTCGTGAAAGCATTGATTTAGCTTGCTCTATGTAGATTCCGCCAAAAATATTGGCATGATTTAGTACATGATAAAGGTTATACACTAATTTACGTTGATCATAACCTTCATCTAGCGGGTACTCAGCTTGATAACCATGATAAAAGTCTTTAGGAAATTGCCCAAAAAGTTCAGTCATGGCGATGTCAACTTCTCGATCGCCGTAGTAACAAGCAGGATCAAAAATAACCCCCTGTTCAAAAGTGAAGCCTGTATTACCTTGCCATAAGTCACCGTGGACTAGTGAAGGGGTGACATAATGATGTAGTAAAGCATCGTGACAAACTTGTGCAATGAAATCGATATTGCCTAACAAAATAGATTTTTCAGCAAGTAGTTGTAGTTGCCAAGCAATACGTTGCTCAGAGAAAAAAGTGGACCAATTACTGCTCCAGTGATTTGGCTGAATGGTATTGCCAACAAAATTGTCGTGTTGCCAGCCAAACTGGCCATGGGTAGTTTCTTGGTGCATTTGAGCTAATTGCTGACCAAGTTGATACCAGAGTACCGGTTTTGCCTTGCTAAAGGCAATATAGTCGAGAACAAGAAAGCTTTTATCTAAACTAACACCTATTGTGGTCACATCAGGACAAGCGATATTTGAGAGTTGTTTTAATTGCTTTAGAGAATATGCTTCTGCTTGAAAGTTTATTAAGTTTTCTTTACTGTTTAACTTAACAAAAAATTTTCGGTTACCGTCTGACACTTTAAATGAAAAATTAAGTGGTTGGTCATTTACATCAACGGGGTTGCCACTAGAAAGGCCTGCAGATAAAGGTGTTTTTTCTACTATTTTAAAAGGCGTACCTGTTTCAGTACTAATGGCTTGTTCTATATAATGCCACATCGTTATCACCTACGCTTGTGAACTTTCTCAAAACATAAGGTTAGTATAGTCATTTTTAACTAATTCGCTTTATGCTCCTTTTCTCAATTAAATTCAATCTCTTGTTTAAAAGAGTATCGAATATCGAGTAAAATAGTGTTTTATCTACCTTCATCTTTATTTGGACTTTAAGCCATGCTGCGTTTAACCGAGATTAAATTACCTTTAGATCATCAAGCCGAGGCCATCGAGCAAGCAATTCTTGAAAAATTGGCGATAACAAAGGATGAGTTAATCGACTTTACAATTTTTAAACGTGGATATGATGCTAGAAAAAAAAACAAAATACTGCTCATTTATACCTTAGATATTAATACCACTAAAGATGAACAGCTATTAGCGGTATTTAGCGAAGACCCACAGGTAAAGCCAACACCTGACATGGAATACAAATTTGTTGGTCAAGCACCTCAAAAGTTAAATAAAAGGCCTGTAGTTATTGGTATGGGACCTTGTGGTTTGTTTACAGGGTTGGTGTTAGCACAAATGGGCTTTAACCCCATCATTGTCGAGCGCGGTAAAGAAGTTAAAAAACGTACTAAAGATACTTTTGGCTTTTGGCGTAAGAAAATTCTGAATACCGAGTCAAATGTGCAATTTGGAGAAGGTGGCGCAGGGACTTTTTCTGATGGCAAATTATACAGTCAAGTCAAAGATCCAAAACATTATAGCCGCAAGGTGTTAAATGAATTTGTTGCAGCAGGCGCCCCTGAAGAAATTTTATATATCAGCAAACCTCACATTGGTACATTTAGGCTGATCATGATGGTTGAAACCATGCGCGCTAAAATTATTGAATTGGGTGGTGAAGTGCGTTTTGAGCAAAAAGTTGCACAGATTCATTTTACAGATGATAAATCTGTCGCTTTTGATGAAGAGACATTAGCTGATTATACCGCCAAGCAAGTGACAGGCTTAACATTAGCAAATGGAGATTACATTGAAACCAACCATATTGCTTTAGCTATTGGTCATAGTGCTCGTGACACATTTAAAATGTTACACAATGAAGGTGTCTATATTAAAGCGAAATCTTTTTCTGTGGGATTTAGAATTGAGCATGAACAATCCGTTATTGATGAGGCCCGTTTTGGTAAAAATGCAGGCAACAAGATTTTAGGTGCCGCAGATTATAAATTAGTTCACCATGCTAAAAATGACCGAAGTGTTTACAGTTTTTGTATGTGCCCTGGCGGCACTGTCGTTGCGGCTGCTTCTGAAGAAGGACGTGTTGTTACCAATGGTATGAGTCAATATTCACGTAAAGAGCAAAATGCCAATAGTGCCATTGTAGTTGGTATTGAGCCAAAAGATTACACGCAAGGAAAGTTTGCTGCAAAGGATGATTCAGTGCTAGCGGGTATTGAGTTTCAACGCCGCTTAGAAGAGCAAGCTTTTCGCTTAGGGGGGGAGAGTTATGATGCACCTGTTCAGCTGGTAGGTGATTTTCTTGCAGGAAGAAAAACAGGAGATCATGGCAAGGTTATTCCTTCTTATAAACCGGGTGTTAAATACTGTGATTTAAGTGAAGCTTTACCTGATTATGCCGTGGAAGCACTCAGGGAAGCCTTACCCGCGTTTGATAGAAAAATTAAAGGGTTTTCTATGGAAGAAGCTACTTTGACTGCTGTTGAAACTCGTACTTCATCACCTATTCAAATAACTCGTGATAGACAAACGATGCAAAGCTTGAATGCTAAAGGCTTATACCCAGCAGGTGAGGGAGCTGGATATGCAGGTGGTATTTTATCCGCGGGTATTGATGGTATTAAAGTGGCAGAAGCTATTGCATTATCAATTCTTGCAGATAATTGATGAATAATACTTGTGTATCAATAACAAGGCTTTTACAATTACGGCTAATTAACGCAAAACATACCTAAAAGAGCTACGTAGCTCTTTTTGTTTTATCTAACATACGTAAATCTCAAGTGACACTTGGTATGTGCCACCACTGATAAGGAAAATTTCATGCCTGTAATAACGCTCCCTGATGGTTCAACTCGCGCTTTTGACAATGCTGTATCGGTTATGGATGTAGCTGCTGATATTGGCCCTGGTCTCGCCAAAGCAACCATTGCTGGTCGCATCAATGGTGATTTAGTTGATGCCTGTGAATTAATTGACACTGATGCTAGTTTACAACTAATTACTAATAAAGATGATGAAGGATTAGAGATCATTCGTCACTCTTGCGCACATTTATTAGGTCATGCTATCAAGCAATTATGGCCTGATACTAAAATGGCTATAGGTCCTACTATCGACAATGGGTTTTATTATGACGTCGATTTAGAGCACACCATCACTGAGGGGGATTTAGCTAAACTTGAAAAACGTATGACAGAGCTTGTGCGTACTAATTATCAAGTGGTGAAAAAAGTCGGTTCATGGCAAGTAGCACGTGATACCTTTGAAGCGCGCGGTGAAACTTATAAACTTGAGATTTTAGATGAAAATATCCCTCAAGATGATACACCTGCCTTATATCATCATGAAGAATACATTGACATGTGTCGTGGTCCTCACGTACCAAGCATGCGTCATTGTCATCACTTTAAGTTAATGAAACTTGCCGGTGCATACTGGCGCGGCGATAGTGATAATAAAATGCTACAGCGTGTATATGGCACGGCATGGGCTGATAAAAAGCAGCTTAAAGCCTATATTCAACGTCTTGCCGAAGCAGAAAAACGTGATCACCGTAAAATAGGCAAAACATTAGATTTATTTCATTGGCAAGAAGAAGCACCGGGTATGGTGTTTTGGCACAGTGATGGCTGGACTATCTATAAAACGCTTGAAGATTATATGCGTGAGCAATTGATTAAGTTTGATTATGAAGAAGTGCGAGCACCCTTAATTCTTGATGTAGGTATGTGGGAAAAATCAGGCCATTGGGATAAATATGGCGATATGATTTTTTCTACTGAGTCAGAAAAACGTACCTACGCTGTTAAACCAATGAATTGCCCAGGTCACTTACAAATCTTCAATCAGGGTTTAAAGTCGTACCGCGATTTACCATACCGTATGGCTGAGTTTGGTTTAGTACACAGAAATGAACCATCAGGATCTTTACACGGATTGATGCGTGTACGTTCTTTTACACAAGATGACGCTCATGTATTTTGTACCGACGAGCAAATACAGCAAGAAGTGGCTGCCTGTATTAATATGGTATTTGATACCTACAAAACATTTGGCTTTGAAGATATTGATATCAAGTTATCTACCCGACCTGAAAAAAGAGTTGGTTCAGAGGAAATTTGGGATAAAGCTGAACTGGCTTTAGCAAAAGCGTTAGAAAATAATGGCATCGAGTTTGAGTATCAGCCAGGAGAAGGGGCGTTTTACGGTCCTAAAATTGAATTTACATTACACGATTGTTTAGGTCGAGCTTGGCAGTGTGGTACCATTCAATTAGATTTCTCTATGCCAGGTCGACTTGGGGCAAGTTATATCGGTGAAGATGGTGAACGCCATGAACCTGTCATGATTCATCGTGCAATATTAGGTTCATTAGAACGCTTTATTGGTATTTTAATTGAAGAGTATTCGGGGAAATTCCCAACCTGGTTATCGCCAATTCAAGCAACAATTATGAATATTACCGATAAACAAGGCGAATATTGTGAAAAAGTTGTAAAAAAACTCAAAGAAAATGGCTTTAGAGCAAAACTAGACTTGAGAAATGAGAAAATAGGCTTTAAAATCCGCGAGCACACTTTAAAGAGAGTTCCTTACCTTTTAGTTGTCGGTGACAAAGAAATGGAATCTGGCGAAATTGCCGTGAGAACTCGAAGTGGTGAAGATTTAGGAAAAATGTCTGTTGATGACTTTATCGCTAAGTTAAACGAAGAAGTTAAAACAAGACAATAAAAAAAGTTTCGGGTGGCGAGTTAATAAATATGAGCTAACTTGAAGCAATTAATCTTTTAGGTGATTTAATGTTTTATCACTTAGAAAGCAGAGATTTTTTTCGAATTTTAGGGGAAAGCGCGGAGTTGACGAACGTCAATGAGCACTTTTGACGAAAAAGTCGGAAGAAAGATCAATTTATAAGTTAATAAAAAAGGTTTCTGTAGGAGGAACATGGCTATCAAAGGTGGACAACGAGGCGGGCAAAAAGAGCCAGCACATCGTTTAAATGAGTTAATCACAGGTATTGCGGGTAACGAAATTCGTTTAATAAAGTTTGATGGAGAGCCAGGCGGCATTGTCTCGTTAAATGAAGCATTCGACCAAGCTGATGAAGCCGGTGTTGACCTTGTTGAAATAAGCCCAACTGCTAAACCTCCTGTTTGTCGAGTTATGGATTACGGCAAGTTTCTTTATGAAAAATCTAAAGAGCAAAAAGAACAACGTAAAAAGCAGAAACAAATACAGGTGAAGGAAATAAAATTCCGTCCTGGTACAGATGAAGGTGATTATCAGGTTAAATTGCGTAACCTGAAACGCTTCGTAGAAGGCGGCGACAAGGTCAAGGTTACATTACGTTTCCGTGGTCGTGAGATGGCCCACCAAGAACTTGGTTTAGAGCTACTAACTCGTGTTAAAAACGACTTAGAAGAGTTAACCGTAGTTGAGTTTTTCCCGCGTCGCGCGGAAGGACGTCAAATGGTGATGGTCTTAGCCCCTAAAAATAGATAATCTTTGGTTTGACAAGTAATTAATTTAATTATTCATAGTTAGATTAATTCACCAATTTTATCTTTACGCTGGTAGTACAGGCTTGCAAGTAAATTGATTTTCACTTTAGGTGTTAAATTAATTTCGCCCTCGCTACTTAATATTTGGCATATATCCATATTATGGATATAAATTTGAGAGTTATTTAAAATGCCTAAAATGAAAACCAATAAAGGTGCTGCAAAGCGCTTTAAAAAAACAGCTTCTGGCTATAAGTTCAAACAAGCTGGCCTTCGTCATATCTTGACTAAGCGTCGTACTAAAGTTAAGCGTCATTTACGTGCTAAGTGCATGATCGCTGCTTCTGATATTGCATCAGTTAAAAAACTTTTACGTCACGGTTAATAGGAGAGATAGAAAATGGCAAGAGTAAAACGTGGTGTACAAGCTCGTGCACGTCATAAAAAGGTTCTAAAGCAAGCTAAAGGTTACTACGGTGCTCGTAGTCGCGTTTATCGCGTTGCTTTTCAAGCTGTAACTAAAGCTGGCCAATACGCTTACCGTGACCGTCGTCAACGTAAACGTCAATTCCGTCAACTTTGGATTGCTCGTATTAACGCAGCAGCTCGTCAAAATGGTTTATCTTACAGCCGTTTCATTAATGGCCTTAAAAAGGCTTCTATTGAAATCGATCGTAAGATCCTAGCTGACATTGCCGTATACGACAAAGTAGCATTTACATTCTTAGTTGAAAAAGCGCAAGCTTCTTTAGCTGCTTAAGAATTGAACTGTGATTTAGAAAAGGACGCTTAGGCGTCCTTTTTCTTTTTTAATGAATTTAAAGCAAGATTCATTAAAAAAGAAAAAGTAATACCAATAAAATAATGAATTGCTCAACTTAGGGCTGTATTCATTCATTTGATTGTATAAAAAAGAACTACAAATTGTTAATTGCCAACATAAGGGTAACTCATGAATTTAGCAGATAAAGTTTTAGCCGTTAATAATGATCTTCCTATTCGTACCGACAGGCCTGTACATAGTGGTAAAGTTCGTTCTGTTTATTGGTTAACTGCAGCCGATAGTAAACGCCTTATTGAAGAAAAAAACTATAATGTGCCAAGTGATACGCCGCTAGCTATTATGGTGATTAGTGATCGTATTTCCGCTTTTGATTGTATTTGGCAAGGTGAGGGCGGAATGAAAGGGGTGCCGGGAAAAGGTGCAGCGCTTAACACTATTTCTAATCATTGGTTTAAGTTGTTTAAAGAGCAAGGGCTTGCAGATAGTCATATTTTAGATATTCCACACCCGTTTGTTTGGATTGTTCAAAAAGCTAGACCTGTGATGATTGAAGCCATTTGCCGTCAATATATTACCGGTTCAATGTGGCGAAGCTACGCTAAAGGTGAGCGAAAATTTTGTGGTATTGAATTACCTGAAGGCTTAGAAAAAGATACCAAACTACCTGAGCTATTACAAACGCCATCGACTAAAGGCATTTTAGAGGGCATTCCCGGTGTTCCTGCGGTAGATGATGTAAATATTACCCGTAAAAACATTGAAGATAACTTTGCTGCGTTTAATTTTAAATCGCTTGATGATATTGGCCTTTATGAAAAATTGCTAACAGATGGCTTTGATGTGATCTCAAATGCGTTAAGTAAACTAGAGCAAATATTTGTGGATACCAAGTTTGAATTTGGTTACGTAAAAGATAAAGCCGGTAATGATAAACTCATCTATATGGATGAAGTAGGCACACCAGATTCATCACGTATTTGGGATGGTGAACAATACCTTGCTGGCAAAATAGTTGAAAACTCAAAGGAAGGTTTCCGCCAATTGCTACTAAGTCATTTTCCTGATGCGGACATTTTACTTAATAAAGATCGCATGGCTGAGCGCGAAGCATTAGCTCGTGACAATGAACTACCACTAGAAGTTTTGATGGATGTATCAAAAACGTATAGAGATATTGCTGAAAAAATTACCGGTGAAAAAATAGTACTCAGTGATCATCCTAAAGCTGACATTGTAAAAATACTTCGAGAACAATATCAGTTAATTGAATGATCCCGTATACATTTAATCGTTGTCACTAATAAAGAGGTTACTATGACACAAGAACAATCAATGACAACCGAACAACAACAGCAATGGGTTAGAGAACAATACCAACTAGCCACTAAGTATCTTGCCGAGCAAGGAATAGTCACAGACAGTGTTGCTGTAGAAGAAAGTCGTTACTTAGTGCCTTTACTGGCTATATGGAAGCTTAAAGCGCTTGATGGCAGCTTTTATTGGGTAATTGGTGGTGATCTTCCTAGTGATTATAATGCATTTGAATCAGCAACTAATGCGCGTGAAGCTGTTCGTCATTTTTCCTTAAAGTGGCAGTTACAAGCTGACAATATATTAAAAGTTGGCGATAAGGCGCAAGAAGAGTTTGCTAGTGTGCTTATAAACCGTGCAGAAGATTTATATAACATCTACCAGCAAGAGAACCTATGGAGTAAGCAATAATAGTATTACTCTTAATGATTATCTCCTTAAATATACATTCAGGAGATAATCAACTGTTACTCTTACCTGTTATAACAAATTATTTTCCACCATTTTTAATGATTTCACGCGCCATCTCATCCGCAATAATTCCCGTTGGTTTATTTTGCTTATCAGCCTTAGCATATACATCTAATAAGGTGTGATAAATTTTTTCAACTTTTCTTGTTGAACGCTCGACACTATAATCCTCTTCAAACGAAACATTTATAATACCTCCTGCATTGATAACATAGTCAGGAGCATATAAAATCCCTGCATCGAGCAATGCTTGATCATGTCTGGGCTCAGCAAGTTGATTATTAGCACAGCCAGCAACTATTGTTGCCTTTAAACGTTTAATCGTTTCATCGTTAATGCTAGCACCAAGAGCGCAAGGGGCGTAGACGTCAACGTCTTGGTCATAAATTTCATCTAAGGAAACTACCGTAGCTCCAAGCTCTGTGGTTGCTTTATTTAATGCCGCTTGATTAATGTCGCTAACAATTAATGTCGCACCTGCTTTATGTAAGTGTTCACATAAACCATAACCTACACTTCCTAATCCCTGTACGGCAATTTTAAGGCCAGTTAAGTCATCTAAGTTAAGTTTGTGCTTTACACTGGCTTTTATGCCTAAAAACGTCCCTAAGGCTGTAAATGGACCAGGGTTGCCACTTTTACCTTCTGTGCCAGTGACAAATGGCGTTACGCTATTAGCAATAGCTATATCAGCTGTGGTGATATTAACATCTTCGGCGCTTAAGTAACGTCCGTTTAAGCCATTTAATGCATCACCAAAAGCCTTAAATAATGCTGGGGATTTTAGGGTTTTAGCATCCCCAATAATAACTGATTTACCGCCACCCATTTTTAGACCTGCCATGGCATTTTTATATGTCATACCCTTTGATAGACGTAGTGCATCAATTAGTGCTTCCTCATCACTGGCATAATCCCACATTCTGCAACCACCCACAGCGGGACCTAGTTGAGTATTATGAACGGCAATAATAGCTTTAAGCCCTGATTTTTCATCGCTACAAAAAACAACTTGTTCATGGTTATCAAAATCTGTTAAATCAAAAAAAGCCATGCCTTATTTCCTCACTTTATCTGCAATCTTATTGTTAATAATTATGCGCGCACCTTATCACTTCATTTTTTTGCAAACTAGTCGAGAT
Source organism: Litorilituus sp. (assembly GCA_030754235.1). Lineage (GTDB taxonomy): Bacteria > Pseudomonadota > Gammaproteobacteria > Enterobacterales > Alteromonadaceae > Colwellia. The sequence goes on along the minus strand of JASMAS010000074.1, from coordinate 51,311 downwards.
AAACTAATTCTAGAAGAGTTTTGTCAGCTAAGTGTTCAGATATAAGTACAGCTGATTTGAACAGGTTAGATTATGAGCGGATTATGAAAATATAAAACGCTTTAACGTGGTATTAAATGTGGATTTAGCGAAATTTAGTAAATAATTTATTTTTTGGCTATAGGGTACGGGAGGAGAGACTTGAACTCTCACATCAAAGATACTGGAACCTACTTTTCTGATATGAGTAGCGCGTCTAGTGATGTTTAAGGTGTGTAAATTATTTAACTATATTTTTTGGCTATATGGTACGGGAGGAGAGACTTGAACTCTCACATCAAAGATACTGGAACCTAAATCCAGCGCGTCTACCAATTCCGCCACTCCCGCATGATATGAGTTTGAGATACTCTGAAAAGTGGCAGGGGTAAGAGGATTTGAACCTCTGAATGACGGGATCAAAACCCGCTGCCTTACCGCTTGGCTATACCCCTGCAATGTCTTACTTTTCTAATGTTTATTTGATGAAGTCAGAAATGGTACGGGAGGAGAGACTTGAACTCTCACATCAAAGATACTGGAACCTAAATCCAGCGCGTCTACCAATTCCGCCACTCCCGCATCTCTTATCTGCATCAAGCAACATTATTATGGAAATGGTGGCTACACCGGGATTTGAACCTGGGACCCCATCATTATGAGTGATGTGCTCTAACCAGCTGAGCTATGTAGCCTTTCCATCTTGCCTCTCAGCAAGTGGCGCGTATTATGCAAATCTGCTTGGCTTTCGTCAACCGTTTTTTTTGAAAAAATACGACTTTTTGTTTGTTTGGCTATTGCCTGTGCAATTTGAGTGTTAACTGGACAAAAAATGCATGCATAACAAAGAAATGTTAACGCATGCATTTTTATGTGGCTAGGCTTTTATAAAACTTTACATTATCTTTCGCGCGCTTCTTCGGCTAAATGTGCAGAATGTTTTGATAAATTGTCGATTTGCTTTTTAACTTTCTTAGCGGGTAACTTACTTATTAAAAACTCACCTACCTCTAGAGCTTTTGATTTGGCAGAAAAAATAAGTAAATTGTCACCATTGCATTGAAGCCCATCGTATATATTACGGATTTTTATTTTATTTTGTTTTAAAAATGATCTTAACCGGTTTTTATCATTGGCTTGAACGTATTCACAAATACGTAAAGACAAGTTATCTGCTTGCGCAGAAGTTGCAAATAGGCTGTTTGTTGTAAGTAAAGCTGTTAGTAGAAGAACTTTTTTCATAGAAAACCCCTGCTTGGTATTTTTATCCTAATATCCTTTATCAATCAAAGTGTAGCTTAATTTTGGTTTTACACTAGAAACGATTGATAATGGATAATTTATTATTTAAACATTAAAACGGAAATGGACAACATCCCCATCTATTACTTTATAGTCTTTCCCTTCTAAACGCCATTTACCTGCGTCTTTAGCACCAGATTCCCCATTGAATTCAATAAAATCATCAAAACTAATGACTTCCGCACGTATAAAACCTTTTTCAAAGTCAGTATGAATAACTCCTGCTGCTTGTGGGGCGGTAGCATTTTGCTTAACAGTCCAAGCTCTGACTTCTTTGACGCCCGCGGTAAAGTAGGTTTGTAAACTTAATAAACCATAGCCAGAGTTGATCACGCGATTTAGGCCCGGTTCTTCTAAACCCATTTCAGCCATAAATTCATCTCTATCCTCGTCATCCATTTCAGAGAGTTCACCTTCAATTTCAGCGCAAACAGGCACAACAACCGCACCTTCTTTTTTGGCGATATCACGCACTATATCTAAATAAGGGTTATTTTCAAAGCCATCATCATTTACATTGGCAATATACATCGTTGGCTTGATAGTTAAGAAGTTTAAATAAGCCACTGCCGCTTTTTCTTCTTTAGATAAATCTAAAGAGCGCACCATATTACCGCCTTCAACATGTTTTAATATTTTTTCTAATACTGGTACTTCAAATTGTGCGTCTTTATCGCCACCTTTAGCACGTTTTGCTTGACGTTGAACAGCACGCTCAGCGGTATCCATATCAGCAAGAGCTAACTCAGTGTTAATGACATCGATATCTTCTGCAGGGTCAATTTTATTGGAGACATGGATAATATTATCATTTTCAAAACAGCGAACTACATGACCAATTGCATCAGTTTCACGGATATTAGCAAGAAATTTATTACCTAAACCTTCACCTTTAGATGCGCCCGCAACTAAACCGGCAATATCAACAAATTCCATTGTTGTTGCAATTACACGCTCTGGTTTAACGATTGCTGCTAGCTGATCAAGGCGAGGATCTGGCACTGGTACTACGCCGGTATTTGGCTCTATGGTACAAAACGGAAAGTTTGCAGCATCAATACCTGCTTTGGTGAGTGCGTTAAAAAGGGTTGATTTACCTACGTTGGGTAGACCAACGATACCACATTTAAATCCCATGATTTATACCTATAAATAGTTAATGTTGTTAATGTAAAAAATTGAGGGCAATAGCATAATACTTTAATCGTATTGCAAAAAGAGCCAGCTATTGCCAGAGCTAGCTTATGTCTATAAGGCTTTGAATGCGTGCAAACGTTGTTGTGCTTTTTTTAAGCCGTCAACTTGCCATAGTTCAAAGCAACGACTTGCTTCATCTATTGCTTGCTCTATTTGTGCTTGTTCGTTTTGTGGCGCTTTACCAAGTACATGGCCGGTCACTTTATCTCTATGGCCAGGATGGCCTATACCTATACGTAAACGAAAAAAAATTTTGTTATTTGCCATACGAGAAATAATGTCTTTTAAGCCATTATGTCCCCCATGACCGCCACCTTGTTTTATTTTAACTGAGCCAGGGAACATGTCCAATTCATCGTGTGCAATAAGTATGTTTTCTACATCGATACGAAAAAAATTAGCCAGTGGTGCAACTGCTTGACCACTACGATTCATGAAAGTTGTTGGTATTAAAAGGTGGACGAGTTCGCCGCCAATTAAGCCCTTACCGTAAAGACCAGAATATTTCTTTTCAGGGCGGAGAGAGATGTTATTACGTTGTGCTAGTTCTTCAACAAACCAAACACCAGCATTATGACGTGTTCTTGAATATTCGGGGCCAGGATTACCTAACCCCGTCACTAACTTAATCATCTTATGTTAGTCTATTTGAGCTTATTCAGCTGCTTCTTCTGTTGCTTCTTCGCTATCGTCATTGCCACCTTTAGGTGCATTTGCAGTTACAACAGCTTGGTCATGGCTTTCGCCTTTAGCTAATTCGTCAGATTTCACGCCGCTAGGGAAAGTAACGTCTGATAAATGTAATGTTTGACCCATTTCAATACTCGCTAAGTCTACTTCGATAAACTCAGGTAAGTCTTTTGGTAAACATGTGATTGCAATTTCAGTTACGTGGTGAGCAATAGTTGCGCCAGCTTTAGCAATGTTCTCTTCATTGATGAAGTGAACTGGTACATTAGCGTGGATTGCATGTTTTGCATCAATGCGCATGAAATCTAAGTGCATAACAACATCTTTGAATGGGTGACGTTGCATGTCTTTAATTAAACACTCAACTGGCTTGCCAGCAATATTTAATGTTAATACGTGTGAGTAGAACGCTTCTTCTTGTTGTGCACGGTAAACATTTTTGTGCTCTAAAGTTAAAGAAACTGGCTCTTGGCCTTCACCGTAAAGGATAGCAGGAACTTTATTCGCGTGACGTAGGCGGCGGCTCGCACCTTTCCCTAGATCAGTACGTACTTCAGCATCCAAAGTAAATAAATCAGTCATGATAAATACTCTTATATTGTATAAAAAAATTAAATCTTGTTTTTTGCGACCAAAAACAAGGGTATCTGCACTTTTTCTTTGCACCATCTCGAATGGAAAATAAGGCAATAGATAAAAAAGGCGCGGCATAATAACACTAGCCATAACGTAAAGCTACGTAAAAAACATAAAAAAAGCAGATATTAAATAATACCTGCTTTAGTCAATGTTGGTTTACTCGTTAATAGAGCTATTAGTGGTCAAACATTGCAGAAATGGATTCTTCATTACATACACGGCGAATTGCTTCACTTAGCATGCCACTTAACGTTAGTTGACGAACCATTTTAAGTTTTTGAATTTCTTTTGATAATGGAATTGAATCAGTAACGACTACTTCATCAATAACAGAGTTTTTTAGGTTTTCTGCTGCATTACCTGACAATACCGGGTGAGTTGCATAAGCGATAACACGTTTAGCACCGTGTTCTTTTAATGCTTCAGCTGCTTTGGCTAAGGTGCCACCAGTATCAATCATGTCATCAACAATAATACAGTCGCGACCTTTAACATCACCAATAATATGCATTACTTGGGCAACATTTGCTTTAGGGCGACGTTTATCGATAATGGCTAGATCGGCATCATCAAGCAGTTTTGCTACGGCACGAGCACGTACAACGCCGCCAATATCAGGAGAAACAACTACGGGATTGTCTAGTTCACGGTTTTTCATATCTTCAAGCAAAATAGGAGTACCAAAAGCGTTATCAACGGGGACATCGAAGAAGCCTTGGATTTGCTCAGCGTGTAAGTCAACGGTTAACACGCGGTCTACACCGACACTTGATAAAAAGTCTGCAACAACTTTGGCTGTGATAGGCACACGAGCACTACGTACACGTCTGTCTTGTCGAGCATAACCAAAGTAGGGAATAACAGCCGTGATACGACCAGCTGATGCACGACGAAAAGCGTCGATCATCACAATTAATTCCATTAAGTTATTATTTGTAGGAGCACAGGTTGATTGCACAATAAAAACATCACTACCACGAACATTTTCATTGATTTCAAAACTTATTTCACCATCGCTAAAACTGCCAATTTTGGCTTCGCCTAAAGTAATATATAAGCGATTTGCAATTTGTTTGGCCAGTTCAGGGGTGGCATTACCCGCAAAGATCTTCATGTCAGGCACAGTCAGTTCCTCAGAAACTTTTGACATTTAAAATATACTCAATACTTAAAGTTGTTTCTTAAGTATTGAACCGTATAAAACTGAAATTAGCGTTGTAATGGCTAGTCTCAGACAATTAGTTTGAACTTATTAAGCGCTCTATCACTGAGCATAAAGGCGAGGTATTCAGCCCTTGTGCGACAAACGAACTTATTCCTTTAGGAAGTTTTGCTTGTAACTCGCACGCCTCTTGTTGACTGGAAAAGCGCGAAAAGATACATGCTCCGGTTCCTGTCATTCTAGACGGCGCATATTCTATCAACCAAGCCAGTAGCTTGGCAACTTCAAAGTAATGTTTAATTACCATGGATTGACAATCATTATGGTAAATTTCATCTAAAAACAGTTCGTTATCCTTATAATAACGATTAAAATCATTTGTGGAAATTTTTGGGGTGTTTCTAGGCAAGTTGGGTGAGGTAAAAACGCTACCTGTTGAAATACTCACCTCAGGTTTGGTGACCAAATACCAACATTCTTTAGGAGTGGATGGGGTTAACTTTTCGCCAACCCCTTGTGCGAAAGCAGAAAAACCATGGATAAAAATAGGTACATCTGCGCCCAATGTCAACCCCATTTCTGCTAACTCTGTATTAGTGAAATTACTTCGCCATAAGGTATTAAGTGCAACTAAAATAGTGGCAGCATTTGAAGAGCCGCCTCCTAAGCCACCTCCCATAGGGAGTACTTTCTCAATACTTATTTTTGCGCCATAAGTTGGAGAACTCGCTTTTATATTTTGTTGTAATAGACGAGCTGCTTTTATGATTAAGTTATCTTCATTTTTAACGCCCTTTATTGGCGTGAGTAACTCTATCTCTTTATTGTCTGTCACAGTAATAGTGATGGTGTCACAATGGTTGATGAACTGAAATAAAGTTTCTAATTCGTGGTAACCATCGTTACGTTGTCCGACAACATGTAAAAATAGGTTAAGTTTTGCCGGAGAAGGAAAGCTATAGGTTTGGTCTATATGGGTATTCATTTTAGTATCCGTTAAACAGCAAGTGACCATTTATTAACAGCAACTTTAATTATGAGTCCATTTTTTTTAATTATAAATTTGGTTGCCATATTCACACCATTAAAGTTTTGATAATGGCTATAATTAATTTTCCAGAAAGTGTTGTTATAAGCACTGGTAAGACTTACTGGTAATTGTGTTGCTGGGCTGAGCTCTATTTTGTCATTCGCTTGGTAGGCTATACCTTTTAACCAAAAACTTAGTGCTTCAATAGGTAGTGTTAAGCCTGTTAAGTTATATATTAACAGGCTTAAATCTCTAGTGTGATACTCTTTACCGTCTACTTTTAGTTGGTGATGTGTATCTTTGGACTTGAGATGTAAAACATTAATGCCTAAATAACTGGTTAAATTGAGTTCTTGCGTATTTTGTTCATGATTAACTTGCCAAGATATTGTTGCACTTTCACGTTTATCTTTTTTCTTGTTGGCTGTTTTTTGAATAAAAGCTATTTTACCTTGTAATTTCCAGCGTTTATTTTTTAATAATGTCGTAGCTCTTAGTTCGCCAGTTAACCGATTTTTCTGTGATGGCGATGAATTAACTGGGCTAGTTGCACAACCTGAAAGTAAGGTGGTTAGGGCTAAAAATAAGCTTAACAATAAAATATAGGGTTTGAACATGGGTATTTAAAATAGGCACGATTAGGTGGTTATTGGAACACAGCAACTTATGCAATTCAACTTAAGTCATCTTAATTTAACCAATTTTTTCCAGCTTTTTGCTTTAAATAAGTAAAGCTATTTTGTAAAATTACAACGCTTTTTTGTGATTTTTATTGCAGATCATATTTTCTATACTGTGCATGCGGTATACTGGCATTGAAAGTAAGTAAATTATCAATAGGTTTGTTACATTGTCCATAGTTGCTGTTGGAATTAACCATAAGACTGCACCCGTTGCAGTTAGAGAAAAAATATCCTTTAACCCGGATAAACTTTCTGTTGCGCTTCAAGAGATGTTATCTGCTGTGCAGTGTCGTGAAGTTGCTATTTTATCTACCTGTAATAGAACCGAATTGTATCTTGTTCAAGAAGGCGATGTTGAACATACACAAGCGCGTCTTGTTCAGTGGTTAGAGAGCTACCATAATGTCCCCGCATCCACTATTTTACCTAGTATTTATTGGCACCTTGATCAGCAAGCCGTCAATCATATGATGCGTGTTGCTTGTGGTTTAGACTCATTAGTCTTAGGTGAACCACAAATTTTAGGACAAATGAAACAAGCTTATAGCCAAGCAAAAGCGGCGGGTTCTATGGCTCTTGTGATGGATAGACTGTTTCAGCGAACTTTTGGAGTTGCTAAACAAGTGCGCACTGAAACTGAAATAGGTGCCAGTGCTGTCTCTGTGGCTTTTGCGAGTGTTAATTTAGCTAAACATATTTTTGCCAGTCTTGAAAAAGTCCGAGTATTACTTGTTGGTGCCGGTGAAACAATAGAGTTAGTTGCTAAACATTTATATGAAAACAATGTTGGAAAAATAACTGTCGCTAATCGTACTATTGCTCGAGCAGAGAATATGGCTAATCAAATTGGTGCTGAAGTGATCACTTTAGGACAAATACCTGAAGTGATGAGTGAAGCTGACATTGTGATAAGCTCAACAGGTTCTACTTTACCTATTATTGGTAAAGGTATGGTTGAACAAGCGCTAAGTAAACGTCGCCATCAACCCATTTTTATGGTGGATTTAGCCGTACCACGAGATATAGAAGAGCAAGTAGGCGACTTAGAAGATGTGTTTCTTTATACCGTTGATGATTTACAAAGTATTATTGCGCAAAACCTAGAGAATCGCCGCAAAGCCGCGGTAGAAGCAGAAAGTATTGTTAACCGCCAGTCAGGTAGTTTTATGGCATGGCTACGCGGTTTAAATACTCAAGATACGGTGGTTAGTTATCGTAAGCAGTGCTTATCTGAACGTGATTTATTGCTTGAAAAAGCACTAACTCAATTAAATACGGGTAAAAACCCTCAAGCAGTTGTCAACGAGCTTGCCATCAAGTTAACCAATAAATTTATGCATGCACCTACGAGTGCTATTCAATCTGCTGCTCAAGGTGGTGAATTAGATAAACTGATTTATTTACGTGATATTTTTGATATTGACAGCAGCAAGTCATAATTTCCTGATTAACTAATCTTTACTGTGCTAGAATAGCGCCAATTTAGTTTTCCTTGTTTTAAAACCCTTTTATTAATAAGAAAAGAAGAAAAGATTATTTTAATGAAATCGTCAGTATATCAAAAGCTTGAAGGCTTAGTTGAACGCTTTGAAGAAGTACAAGCCTTATTGTCCGATCCTGAAACCATCAGTGATCAAGAAAAATTTCGTACCTTATCTCAAGAATTTAAACAGTTAGAACAAGTCACTTCAGTTTTTAGTCATTATAAAGAAGCTGAAGGTGATTTTGCTACTGCAGAAATGATGCTAAAAGACGATGATCCTGATATGCGTGAAATGGCTCAAGAAGAGTTTAAAGAGGCAAAAAAAGCCGTATCAGGTTTAGCCGATGAACTGCAAATACTCCTGCTTCCACGTGACCCTAACGATGATAACAACTGTTTTGTTGAAATTCGCGCTGGTGCAGGTGGTGATGAAGCGGCTATTTTTGTTGGGGACTTATTTAGAATGTACAGCCGTTATGCTGAAAAGCAAGGTTGGAAAATTGAAGTGATGAACTCTAATGAAAGTGAGCAGGGCGGCTTTAAAGAATTGATTATGAAAATCAATGGTGAGGGTGTCTATGGTCAAATGAAGTTTGAATCAGGAGGTCACCGCGTACAACGTGTACCTGAAACAGAATCTCAAGGTCGTGTTCATACTTCTGCTTGTACAGTAGTGGTTATGCCTGAAATTCCAGAATCACAAGCTATTGAAATTAATAAAGCTGATTTGAGAATTGATACCTTTAGAGCGTCAGGTGCTGGTGGTCAGCATGTTAACAAAACAGATTCTGCTATACGTATCACTCATATTCCAACTGGTGTGGTGGTGGAATGTCAAGATCAACGTTCACAACATAAAAACCGCGCTCAAGCAATGTCTGTATTACAAGCACGTTTACAGCAAGCTGAAGATGAAAAGCGTCGAAGCGAAGAAGAGTCTTCACGTCGCAACTTAGTCGCTAGTGGCGATCGCTCTGAAAGGATTCGTACTTATAATTTCCCTCAAGGTCGAATGAGTGACCATCGTATTAATTTAACATTATATCGTTTAAATGAAGTGATGGAAGGTAACTTGCAACTGGTGATGGAGCCAATTATGCAAGAAAACCAAGCTGATTTATTAGCTGAACTAGCGTCACAAGATTAATTCAATGGGCTTTGGTTTGTGCTTTCGCTTTTATGGCGATAATTCTATTAAAAATGTCATTAGCCAAGGACAGCAGCTATTAACTTCTGGCTCTGATAGTGCCTTACTTGATGCACAAATTTTGCTGTCTTTTGCGCTCAATAAGCCCCATAGTTTTTTGTTTACTTGGCCAGAACAATTAATAACTGAACAACAGCTAACTCATTATATTACTTTATTAACTCGTCGATACCAAGGCGAGCCCATCGCCTATATTATCGAGGAAAAAGAGTTTTGGTCTTTGCCACTGAAAGTTTCTCCGGCGACGTTAATTCCTCGTCCTGACACTGAAACTTTAATAGAATTAGTGCTTAAATTGTACGCTGATAATGAAGTGAAGCACTGTTTAGACTTAGGTACTGGTACGGGGGCAATCGCGCTTGCTTTAGCTGCTGAAAATCCTCGTTGGCATATTGAAGCAGTAGATTTCAATCATGATGTTGTGAGCTTAGCAAAACAAAACGCACTAAGGCTTGGGTTAGCCCATGTTCAACTTTATCAAAGTGATTGGTTTAGTGCAGTGTCAGCTGAAAAGTCATTCGATATCATTGTTTCTAATCCTCCTTATATTGATGAAGACGATGAAAACTTAACGCAAGGTGATGTGCGTTTTGAGCCAAAATCTGCGTTAGTCGCACATGAACAAGGGTTAGCTGATATTCGTTATATCACAAATAACGCAATGAAATATTTAGTAAAAGGTGGAAGATTGTTTTTTGAGCATGGCTTTGAACAGGGGCAAACTGTTCGAGAGCTCTTGTTAAAAAAAGGCTATAAAACCCCAAAAACAGTACAAGACTTAAATGGTAATGATCGTATCACTTGGGCTATTAGGCCTTAATACCGTTTATTAGACGATTAGGAGATATAATTTTGAAACATTTCCATATGACGCTAGCCGCGATTAGTGTTAGCTTGTTTAGCTTACGTTTTTTATGGGCTTTAGTTAACTCACCTAAGTTACAGGCAAAATGGGTGAAAATAACACCGCATATTATTGATACGCTTTTGTTAACTATTGGTGTTGTTATGGCAGTGAAATACTATATACACCCGCTAGAGCAGTTATGGTTTGCAGAAAAATTATTAGCTGTAATTGCTTATATTTTTACTGGGTATTACACCTTAAAACTTGCTCGTAATAAAATCATGCAATGGATTGGTTATTTAGGGGCAATGGGCTGGGTATTATTAGTAGTGAGACTAGCGATGACTAGAGAACCCATGTTTTTTCTATAATAATTAACATATATATTAAACTTTTATGAATACTTTATTGTTACCTGAATTACTATTGTCAGAATTAAAATCAGAAAAAAAAGATTTATTGCAAACCCTAGTCCTACTGGAAGAGTATATTTTTCAAGAACAGTACAATGAAAACGATTTTAACACTCAACAATCACTTGATACGCTAGAGGCTATTGTTGAGCAGTGTCTAGCGGTGGTTATTGAAATAGAATCACCGCTAGAAAAAGCAGAAGCATTATTAAATGAATTATTTTATCAACATTTATTTATTGATACTCATCACAAAAATTGGCCACTTAGTGCTTTTAAAGTGGCAACAGGGTTAAACCTGCGCCAAATGTCTCCGATGATCAAAGCGGGAGTGGTGAGTGAAATTCTTAATGCTTGTGGTTTTAGTACTGACCTGGTTTTTGTGCCTAATAAAGTGATGGTACGTTTATGTTGTAATGATGATTACGCTATCGTTTTTGATGCGGTTACAGGACAGTCGCTTGATTGGCACGAGCTAGACTCTTGCCTAGAGGAGCTTGATGGCGATCCAAGTGAGCATGTAATATCAATGATGAATCACAGCGCAATTTTGATTGAGCACTTAACGATGCTAAAAAATGTGCTAATTAGAGAGCAAGTATTTGATAAGGCGTTGTTGTGTGTTGATGTTTTACTGTCACTAAATCCTGACGATCCATTACAGCGTCGTGATAGAGGCTTTTTGCTTCATCAATTAGATTGCTTTAAAGTAGCAGTTGATGATTATCGTTACTTTGTTGAGCAGTGTCCCAAAGACCCCGCTGCACAATTATTAAAAATTCAACTTGATAATATCACCATCAGTGACCCAACGTTTCACTAATGAAAACTTACATTTAAAAATAACTAATCACAATAGGAAAATTAATGTCTGCACCATTAATCACCAATGACGCTACTGTATTAGGGATATTAGCTGTCATTTTAGGCTTTGTTTTTTATAGCTCGAATAGTCGACACCCTGTTTGGCAAAAATTTTACCGGTATGTTCCAGCATTACTTATTTGCTACCTCCTACCTTCTTTATTAAACACTTTTGGTATTGTAAGTGCCCAGGTGAGTAATGTTGATGAAGTGGCTAAATATTATTTATTGCCCGCCTGTTTAGTGTTATTGACCTTAAGTATTGATCTGAAAGCTATTGCCGCTTTAGGTAATAAAGCCATTATCATGTTTTTTACCGGTACTGTTGGCGTTGTTATCGGTGGACCTATTGCGTTATTGGCTATTTCGGCTGTTTGGCCTGAGTTGCTAGGTGTTACAGGCCCAGATGCTGTATGGCGAGGTATGGCAGCACTTGCGGGTAGCTGGATTGGTGGTGGTGCTAATATGCTAGCCATGAAGGAGATATATGGCGCTGATGGTAAAATTTTTACGATTATGGTGACCGTTGACATCGTTGTTGCTAACATTTGGATGGCCTTTTTACTTTATTTTGCCGCTAACCATAAGCGCATTGATGCTAAAAGTGGTGCTGATACCTCAGGTATTGATAAGCTTATTGATAAAGTTGAAGCATTTGAGCGTGAATATGCTAGACGTCCTGAATTAAAAGATATAATGATTATTGCTGCGGTTGGCTTTGGCGCTGCTGGTTTTGCCCATTTAGCTGCTGATTTTCTCGTCCCCTTTTTTAAAGTGAATTACCCTGATTTAGAAAAATTTAGCCTTCATAGTAAACTATTTTGGATAATTGTTTTAGTGACAACTATTGGCTTGACTATGTCTTTCACTAAGCTTAGACAACTAGAAGCGGTTGGTGCATCAAAAATTGGTAGTAGTTTTCTTTATATCTTAGTCGCTACCATCGGCTTACATATGGATATTACACAAATTGTCGAGGCACCTAAATATGTTGTTATTGGACTTATTTGGATGGCTGTTCATGTGATATTGCTCTTTATTGTTGGTAAAATAATTAAAGCCCCTATCTTTTATTTAGCGGTAGGAAGTAAAGCTAATATAGGGGGAGCAGCGTCGGCACCTGTTATCGCTTCAGCATTTCACCCTTCACTTGCACCTGTTGGTGTATTGTTAGCCGTGTTAGGTTATGCCTTAGGGACGTACATGGCGTGGATGTGTGGCCAGTTATTAAGAGTTATAGGAAGTTAGTTGATAGAGGTTCACCTTCTTAGTGTATAACTAAATGTCGGTATCATAAGTACTCATTGATAATCATCAACTCTGTGCTTTTTCTGTGACATTAAGGCTATACCACGTAACGTTGAACTTTTACTTTTTACTATTATTTCAAGAATGCTATTTTGCCTTCTTTAGTCGAATTTTTTAGGGAATGTGATGATTAAATCAGTTTCAGTAAGTGGCATTGATGTTGCCAATGATAATCCATTTGTTTTATTTGGTGGTATGAATGTGCTTGAATCGCGTGATTTAGCAATGAAAATTGCTGAACACTATGTTGAAGTAACCCAAAAGTTAAATATTCCTTATGTGTTTAAAGCCTCTTTTGATAAAGCAAATCGATCGTCAGTTCACTCATACAGAGGGCCAGGGCTTGATGAAGGTTTAAAGATTTTTGAAGAGATAAAGTCTACTTTTAATGTCCCCATTATTACTGATGTTCACGAGCCTTTTCAAGCGCAGCCTGTTGCAGAGGTAGTTGATGTTATTCAGTTGCCTGCTTTTTTAGCTAGACAAACCGATCTTGTTGTTGCTATGGCGAAAACAGGCGCTGTAATAAACGTAAAAAAACCTCAGTTTTTAGCCGCTCATGAAATGAAACATATCATTAATAAATTCGACGAAGCAGGTAATAACAATATTATGCTGTGTGAACGAGGAAGTTGTTATGGCTATAATAACTTAGTGGTTGATATGCTCGCAATCGATGAAATGTGCCATTATGCCCCTGTTATTTTTGATGCTACTCATGCTTTACAAAAGCCAGGTGGTAGAACTGATAGTGCTGACGGTAGGCGTGCACAAGCAGCGCAGTTAACCCGCAGTGGTATGGCCGTTGGTATTGCGGGCCTATTTATAGAAGCGCATCCAGATCCAAGTATGGCTAAATGTGATGGCCCTTGTGCCTTACCACTTGATAAGCTTGAACCTTATCTAGCACAAATGAAAGCGATTGATGAGTTAGTGAAAGGTTTTGAACCATTAATTACAGATTAAATAAGCTGTTAACTATTGTTAAAAGGGGCACAATACTGACTGTATTGCGCCCCTTTTTTTGAGTAGTCTTTAATTACATTAATAAATTAGTCCGCTTAGCGTGACATAATAAGATTCTTTGTTTATGGCTATTCGCTAACTGTTACAGTATTACTTAACGTAGCTGCTTTACTGTTATTTACAGAGTTTTCTTTGGTCATCATTACCGTTTTGATAGCCTTTTCTTTCATGTTGGTATTTACTTGTAATGTTGAAAAAGATAAGGCTAAGTTCTGTTTAGCTTGCTCTATTAAGCTTTTTTGCTCAATCGGTTCCGCTTTAAGTAACTCATTGGCTTGTGCAATTGCAGCGACGCCTGAAACGAAATAAACCATAACGAGAGAAGTAGCAATAATAGTTAGTTTGTATAGGTAAGCAGTAATATTTTTCATGTGTTTTCCTCAATTTTGCCTAATAATAAATAATTCACTTGCAGATAGATTTATTAGGACTTTCTCTCGCACTTGTTCTTGCGTTAAAAGATAGGCTGTGGGTTGGTAGGCACTGTTTATCTTTTTCTCAAACGTTGAGGTGATGTCCTTCATCTATGGTGGTTATAATACGTAAGCTTTTTCAAAAATAAAAACGACAAATATTAATCTTATTCATTAGAAAAACTAATGAATAATTGTTATACTGCTTTTACAATTAATTATGCAAGTTTGTTTTGATCAATACTAATAAGGATTAATGTATTTTGGCTGGAAGACTCCCACCATTAAACGCTCTTAGGGCATTTGAAGCGTCAGCTAGGCAGCTTAGCTTTACTCGTGCAGCGGAAGAGTTATTCGTGACCCAGGCTGCGGTTAGCCATCAAATTAAAGCGTTGGAGGAGTATTTAGGTATAAAATTGTTTATGCGAAAGAATAGGGCGTTATTATTAACAGAAGAAGGGCAGTCTTATTACCTTGATATCAAGGATATTTTTAACTCTCTTCACGAAGCTACTGAGAAACTATTGGCTCGTGGCGCTAAAGGGGCTATAACTGTTAGCTCTCAAGCAAGTTTTGCTATTCAGTGGCTTGTGCCTAAATTAACCACTTTTAATGCATTACACCCTGATATAGATGTTAGAATTAAAGCCGTTGATCATGCTGAGAATTCGTTAACTGAAGATGTTGATGTTGCTATTTATTATGGAAGAGGCAATTGGCCTAATATTCATGCGGATAAACTGCACACTGAATATCTTATTCCAGTATGCTCGCCTTTGTTGCTTCAAGAAAATACTGTCAGTAATAAACCCCCCTTATTAACGCTCGATGACTTGCAATATCACACACTATTGCATGACACATCGCGTAAAGGCTGGAAACGTTGGTTTAAACAAATAGGTGTTAAAGGAGGTAATGTTAATCATGGGCCAATCTTTAGTCACTCTGCTATGGTGGTGCAAGCAGCGCTTCACGGTCAAGGAGTAGCATTAGCCTATAGCGTGTTGGCTAAACCTGATATAGACTCGGGTCGGTTAGTTTGTCCATTTAATGATGTGTTAGTGAGTAAAAACTCATACTTTGTAGTTTGTCGTGAAAATCAAAAAGACATAGGAAAAATAGAAGCCTTTAGAGCATGGCTTTTAGACATGGTTGCCGCAGAGCAAGAGCAAATAACCGACGGACAAATAGGGTAATGGGGAACTATCATCCATTTTACTGGTTAAAAGTACTCATTGAGTAAGCTCTAATTCTTGCATTTCCCTTTAAATTGAATCATACCACTTAAAGGGAATTGACTATGCAAACAGTAATTTTAAAATAAGCTGATGGTTAAATGATTAGTAAAATAGTAAATAATGTAGAAAATCCTAAAGCGCAAATTATTTTCGCTCATGGGGCAGGTGCTAATATGCATCATGACTTTATGAAACAAATAACGGCTTTATTTAATCAAAACAATATTAATGTACTGCGCTTCAACTTCCCTTATATGGATAGACGAGCAGAAACCGGAAAACGTTATCCACCCGATAGAATGCCTATGCTTATTGATTGTTTTAAAACGGTTGTTGCTGAAGCTGTACAAAATAAGTGCATTAACTATCCATTACCCTTATTCATAGGTGGTAAGTCGATGGGAGGGCGTGTAGCAGCAATGCTTGCTGGAGATGATGACATTGCTCAGTTAATTCAAGGTGTTTTTTGCGTGGGTTACCCTTTTCATCCACCTAAAAAACCTGAAAAGTTAAGATTAGAGCCATTGCAAGATACTCAAACGCCTATTTTTATTGTCCAAGGAGATCGTGATACCTTGGGAGCTGAACAAGAAATTGTTGATTATGAGTTATCAAGTTTATGTCAAATTACCTTCCTAGCTGATGGGGATCACAGCTTAAAACCAAGAGTTAAATCAGGTTTTACTGCACAGCAGCATATGAAAAGCGCAGTTCAGCGAATTGTTGTTTTTATTGACCGTCAATTATCTAAGGAGTAACGAATGAGAAATAGCCAAGGCACAAACCCGTTGGTTAAATTATTAATGATTTTTGTTGGCATCAGCGGTTGCTTTTCGGTACTATTCGGCGCTTGGCTAGCTCATGGTGGACAAACACTTTCGGTTACTGCGCAGTCAAGCTTACAAACAGCACAACAATATCAGTTAATACATACGTTGGCGTTGTTGGCATCATTGGTGTGGGCCATGAATAAATCAGCGACTAAACTGCTGCTCGTTGCCTGTATTAGTTTTTTTATTGGTATTTTGTGCTTTAGTGGCACTATTTATATCAAAACATTTTTCGATTTTGCCATTATTGGCAAAGTAACTCCCTTAGGCGGACTAATGTTAGCATTTGCTTGGTTTTTACTGTCTATTGAAGGTATAAAAAATATATGACTTCCATTGTATTATATTGTCGCCCTGGCTTTGAAAAAGAGTGCGGGGCCGAAATTCAAGAAAAAGCCGCTTGGAATGAAATGTACGGCTATTTAGAGCTGAAAAAAAACCAAGGTTTAGTCTTTTTTCATCTACATGATAATAGTCACGGTGAAGCGTTAATTAATAAGTTACCGCTAAAACGCTTAATTTTTACTAGGCAATGGTTTGTTACCTTAACTGAAAAAATTGAGCTGCCTGACTATAATCGCGTAGAAGCGATTGTTGATGCCTTAGGTACTGAATGGCAATATGACGAATTACGTATGGAAACAGCAGATACCAATGATGGTAAAGCGTTAAGTAAATTTTGTCGCAAGCTTGCTGTACCTCTTCGCCAAGGTTTAAGAAGTGTTAAGGTTTTAACCGATAAGAAAAGCAAAGTAGATGATCAGCATGGTAACGTTATTTTACATGCTCTATTTTTGTCTGGCCAAGAAGTTATTTTAGGTTTTTCATTAGCGCATAATAGCTCAACACATGTTATGGGTATACCTCGCCTTAAATTTCCTAGTCAAGCACCGAGTCGTTCAACCTTAAAACTTGATGAAGCTTTTTTATATTTTATTCCTAAACATGAATGGGATAGCCGCTTAACCTCTGGTATGAAGGCGGTTGATCTTGGCTCAGCTCCGGGTGGGTGGACTTATCAATTGGTGCGTCGAGGTATGATGGTTACGGCGATAGATAATGGCCCAATGGCTGACTCATTGATGGAGTCTGGACAAGTTAAGCATAAAATGATGGATGGCTTTAAATACGTACCAATGAAGCAAAATGTTTATTGGCTTGTTTGTGACATGATTGAAAAGCCACAACGCGTTGCTCAGTTAATGGCTGACTGGTTGTTAAATGGATATTGTAAAGAAGCGATGTTTAACCTTAAGTTACCAATGAAAGGACGATACCAGCAAGTTACTGAAGACTTAAAAAGTATTAAAGATGCCTTTAGCAAACACAACGTAAAATATGAATTGTATGCTAAGCATTTGTATTATGATCGTGAAGAAGTCACAGTACATGCACGTTTATTATCCCCGGTGCCACAAAAGTAATGTGGTTGACAGTTTGTCGGGTGATACTGTGATTGACAATCATTATTTGATTGCTTGAGTCACCGCTTCATCAGCTGGTTTTGTAGGGTCAAAGCGTCTAATTTGTACCACCATGCCAAGGTAAGGGTGATCAAAATAGTGAACTTCCCCTGAGATCACTCGCCTGTTTTGACTGAAATTTATCAGCTTTACCTTATCTTCATCGCCTGCAAGGCCTTGATTATTATTAACTCGCTCATTAACAATATTGAAATCAGCGGTAATATATAAATAATGATCTAAATGTACTTTGAAAAACCCTTCTAAAATCCAGGGTTGTATGGGTTTTTCAGGAGGAGAAGCCATAGCTAATATCTTGCGGTTAACTTCATCGTGTAATGATTTATCTGCGAGTAAATCCTCAAGGGTTTGTACGCTGATCTCGTTGATTGTTTTTTCTATAATTGCACGGGGTGCGTTTTGATCATCTAGGGTATTTATATCAGCAAAAAGTTGGTGGTAGTTTTGTTTTATTATGTGAGCGTAATAGCTAGGCTCAGCTAGTTCAACTTGTGTATTTAGTGCTGTGTTAAGAGGCGAATTTTTTTCACTAATGTTTGATTGCTCTGAGGCTTTAAGCTGTGCTAATAGGTGTTGCTCTTGTTGTTGCGCTGCGAGTAATTCCTGTTGGAAGTCTTTGAGTGCTTGTTGATAATCATTTTCTAAGTGTTGACCGGCAAAAAGCTTTAACGGGATGGCTTTTTTTCGAGTAATGCCTATTTGGCGCCAGCCAAAATGTAATAGTGGCTTAAATTCTTTGCTCCAGCGTAAACGTTTGCTGATATCTTTTAATAACAATGAATCGTCTGAAATCAGGTATGGGCTATTCGGGGTATGTGCGCCTGAAGCATTTAGCTTACCTGTTAATGACGTGATAGGAAAGCCATGCAAATTAACATTGGCTAATTGCTCTTCATTAAAGATTGCTTCAAAATCTGCTTGGCTATAAACACAAAGGTTGTTGGCTAAAAACAGCGGACTGTTCAGTGTTTTATCTTGCCAATTAAAGACTATGTTAGAGCTCTCAGCTTCATCGGTATTTATGTTCAACAACGCTGTGTTGTTTTCACTGGATAATGGTTCTTTGGCTACTTGAAACGTTTCCTCAACACTGTGTCTCAAAACGACTGGCTCAAACGTGACAGCAAGGGCTTGCTCGATAAAATAGTCTTGTTCGGGTAAAGCAAAAGTAAGCTCTTTTTGTGTTGAGAGAAAATAACTTAATCCGTCACTATTGCTACAAAGTGGAATAAACTGTTTTATCGCCGTTAACTCTTTTTGAAGATAAGGTGTTAATAAATCGAACGCTTTTGAGTATGTTGGCAGGTGACTAGCGTCTACTTGCTCTGAAAACTGCTCTTTTAGTTTACTTTTATCACCAAGTTGCTGAAATAAAATAACCTCAATTTCAAACCAGCGTTCTGCCTTTTTTGATCCCGCTGCGAACGCATCTTGTGAGCTACATAATGCTAATAAACCTGTATTAATTAATAGGGTAGATAAAGCAAGAGTTGAAAATTTCATTAAGTGTTCGACAGCCTTGTTTTTATAGAGCTTATTATTGAATAAGTTCATTGATGATCGTGGTGACTAAGCTAAAGCGTGCTTGTTCATTGTCAGTTTTACGAGTAAATTTCAGTTTGTTTGGTGGTACCATCTTATACATTGTTGGCTGCTTTTGCACCATGGAAATGATTAACATGTGATCCACTTTAGTATTATCCGTAAATTCAATAGTGCCGCCTGCATTACTCGCCTCAATACGAGAAATCCCTACCTTTTGCACTTTTAAACGTAATTTTGCAATATGAATTAAGTTTTTAGTTGCTTGTGGTAGTAAACCAAAGCGATCAATTAGTTCAACTTGTACTTCATCTAATTGATTTTTTGTTTTACAACTTGCAATACGTTTATATAAACTTAATCGTAAGCTGACATCAAAAATATAATCTTCAGGGATTAAGGCAGGTACACGTAAATCAATCTCTGTTTGTGTTGCTGTAACTTGAGTAAGTGAGAGTTGCTTACCTTCTTTTAAGGCATCTACCGCATGATCTAACATTTCCATATAAAGGCTAAAACCTACTTGGCTCATTGAACCTGATTGATCTTCACCTAATAATTCACCAGCTCCCCTGATTTCTAGATCATGGGTAGCTAGCGTAAAACCAGCCCCTAAGTCTTCTAAGGAGGCGATGGCATCAAGACGTTTCTTAGCATCTTTAGTCATACGTTTTTCATGAGGCGTTAATAAATAAGCGTATGCTTGATGATGTGAGCGTCCAACTCGACCCCGTAATTGATGTAATTGTGCTAAACCTAAATGATCTGCTCTATCCATTATGATTGTATTAGCACTAGGGACATCAATACCGGTTTCAATAATAGTAGTACAAACGATGACATTGAAACGTTGATGGTAAAAATCGCTCATGATGCGCTCAAGTTCACGTTCTCGCATTTGGCCGTGAGCTGCGACAATTCGAGCCTCTGGCACTAATGCTTGAATATCTGTTGCGGTTTTTTCAATGGTATCGACATGATTGTGTAAAAAGTAAACCTGACCACCACGCAGCGTTTCTCGTAAAATAGCCTCTCTGATGAGTGCTTCATCACGTTGGCGAACAAAGGTTTTTACCGCTAACCGTTTGGCTGGTGGTGTGGCAATAATAGATAAATCACGCATGCCGCCCATTGCCATATTTAAAGTACGCGGTATCGGTGTTGCTGTTAAGGTGAGAATATCGACATTGCTTCTTAGCTTTTTAATCTTTTCTTTTTGTTTAACACCAAAACGATGCTCTTCATCAATAATAAGTAGGCCTAAATCTTTGTATTTTATGCTGTTCTGAAGTAATTTGTGCGTGCCAATTAAAATATCAACTTGCCCTGACTCCACTTTGGCTATGATCTCGTTTTGTTGTTTAGTTGTTTTAAAACGGGATAGTACGTCTATAGCTACAGGCCAATTGGCAAAGCGATCGCGAAAGTTGTCATAATGCTGCTGCGCAAGCAGTGTGGTTGGTACTAATATCGCCACTTGTTTACCATCGTTTACCGCCACAAAAGCTGCGCGCATAGCGACTTCAGTTTTACCAAAACCGACATCGCCACAGACTAACCTGTCCATGGCTTTATCCGACAGCATATCGCTGACAACGGCATTAATCGCTTGGTGTTGATCAAAGGTTTCTTCAAAACCAAAGCTATCGCTAAAATTAAGATAGTCTTTCTTATCACGCTTAAATTGATAGCCGGAGTTACTAGCACGTTTGGCGTAAATGTCTAATAACTCAGCGGCAACATCACGAACCTTTTCGGCCGCTTTTTGTTTCGCTTTACTCCAAGTATCATTGCCTAACTTATGTAAGGGGGCGTGTTCGCTATCGGTACCAGAGTAACGAGAAATTAAATGCAGTGAAGCTACAGGGACATATAGTTTGGCCTCATTAGCATAACTGAGCATTAAAAACTCTGTTGTTATACCACCTGTTTGTATGGTTTGTAATCCAAGGTATCGACCAATGCCGTGCTCAATATGAACAACTGCTTGACCTAGTGAAAGCTCGGCAAGATTTTTGAAAATAGCATCTGTTTCAATATCTTGAGATTTTCTCTGTCTTCTTGCTTGGCGAACATGAGAGCCTAGTAGCTCAGCTTCGGTAATGAGGGCTATAGCATTTTTTTTGGCACTCCCTTTGGATTGAAAGCAAAAGCCTTGGTTTAATGCATTGACGCTGATCCCTAATGACTGCTCTGACTCAATAAAATCCTCAAGGGTGTCAACGATAACAGGCTTAATATTATCTCTTGATAATAATTCTAAAACACTTTCTCTTCGGCCTTGGCTTTCTGCAATAAAGAGTATTTTATTCGGGGTTTCTTTGTCTTGAATAAATTGATTTATTAATTGAAATGGTCGCTTTAATTTATGATCTACAGTGAGATCAGGCAGAGGTTTTACATCAAAATAAATTGCACTGGCTTTTGTTTTTCCAGGTAATTCAGTTGTTGATGGTTGCGCTTCTCTTGAAACTGGGTCTATGGTGATTCGCGCAAAAGGTTTCAGAGCAATATTTAGTGCTTCACCACTTAAAAATAATTGTTGTGGGGGTAGCAAAGGTCTAATAGGGTCGTAGCGTCTATTTTCATAACGATATTCAATGTCTTGCCAATAATGCTGCAGGGATTTATCTAAATCTCCTATGACCGTGACTAGGGTGTTTGCTGGTAAATAGTCAAATAATGTTGCGGTTTTTTGTGTTTTGTCACTGTCCACAGAGCTGAAAAATAACGGCAAGTAATACTCAATGCCTGCCGGTAAAATACCGTTGCTTACTTGATGATAAATTGATTCTTTATCGATAGAACTTGTAAATAATTGTCTATACTGACTACGAAATGTATTGATTGCCGCTTTATCTGTAGGAAACTCATGGGCAGGTAATAAATTAATTTGTTCAACATGCTGATTAGATCGTTGGCTGTCAGGGTCAAATAATCGAATTTCGTCAATTTCATCATCAAAAAAGTCAAGACGAAACGGTGTGTTACTCCCCATAGGAAATAGATCTAAAATGGCACCACGAGCTGAAAATTCCCCGTGCTCCATCACTTGTTCAACACAGCGATAACCACTGGATTCAAGCTCTTGACGTAGTTGATGTAGATCTTTTTTGTCACCTTTATTAATCAGTAAGCTATTTGCCTCTATATACTGCTTAGGTGATAGCCTTTGTACCAGTGTTGTTACGGGTATAATGATGATGCCTTTTGGCATGCGGGATAATTGGTATAAGGTGGATAAACGCTGAGATATGATATCTTGATGTGGAGAAAAAGTATCATAAGGCAGTGTTTCCCAGTCAGGAAATAAACAAATACTTAGTTGATGCTTTTGTTGCGCTAAACTCGTTAATTCTTGCTCTAAACGTAACGCTGATGGAGTATCATGGGTGATAATCAATAGTGGAGCATCACTTGTAAGAGCGCCTTGATATAAAGCAATGCTAGAGCTGCTACCGTATAAGTGGTGCCAAGATTTTTTATCTACAGTGTTAGTTTTATTTTTGGCAAGGACAGGTGTTAAAAGGCAGCTTGTTTTACTCATGAGTTGACAGTCGGATGATTTACATAAAAAGTTGCGGCTATTCTAATTAAGCTATCATGGCAATTCAATTGAATGTTGAGTAAATTGCCATTTGACAAAAAATAAATTTATACCTAAACCTTATAAGGCTACTTAATTATTTCTTGCAAAGAAGTTATTGTCATAAAAAGTTTAAGTAGTTCAACTCTATTTAATGGATAAATTTACAAGGAGTAAATCATGAATGTTATTTCACTAAAAGCACTCACTTGTCTGTTGCTTGTTATGAGTATTGCTTTGACCAGTAATTTTACCTTAGCTGAAAATACCGATAAACATGAGGTGACGACTAAGTCACATATGATTTATATTAATGAATCAAGTTTAGAGCAGCTTTTGACCTTAAAAGGAATTGGTCAAAAGAAAGCTGAGGCCATACTCGCTTATAGAAAAAAAATGGGTGACTTTAAATCAATTGAAGACTTGGTTAATGTGAAAGGAATAAGTAAAAGAATAGTATTGGTAAACAAATCACGGTTAAAAATATAATTTTTTATTTGTGATCCGTTTAAGCCAGTAATGCACTGGCTTTTTATTTTTTAGAATATAAATCATTCATAATCGCTTTGTTATTCTATTTGGGAATAACAAAGCTTTTTGTTATATGGAAATGTGTACTTGAATATGGCATTCTTGGTATAACAATTATTTCTCGTTTGTGTTGCACATGAATTTAACTCATTTAAAAAAACTAGAAGCAGAGTCTATCCATATATTTCGTGAGGTAGCTGCTGAATTTGATAACCCCGTAATGTTATATTCGGTTGGTAAAGACTCTGCGGTTCTTCTGCACTTGGCTCGAAAAGCCTTTGCACCGGGCAAGATCCCATTTCCGTTATTACATGTCGATACCGATTGGAAGTTTAAAGAAATGATTGCTTTTCGTGACAAGATGGCGAGCGATTATGGTTTTGAACTACTTGTTCATAAAAATCCTGAAGGGGTAGCGATGGGCATAGGCCCTTTCACCCACGGCAGCGCGAAACATACCGATGTTATGAAAACTCAAGGCTTAAAGCAAGCACTCGATAAATACGGATTTGATGCCGCTTTTGGTGGTGCTCGTCGAGATGAAGAAAAATCTCGAGCTAAAGAGCGTGTCTATTCTTTTCGGGATAAAAATCATCGTTGGGATCCCAAAAGTCAACGTCCAGAATTGTGGAACGTCTACAATGGCAAAGTAAATAAAGGCGAGAGTATTCGAGTATTTCCTTTATCAAACTGGACTGAACTTGATATTTGGCAGTACATTTATTTAGAAAGTATTCCAATTGTTCCGTTGTATTTATCACAAAAGCGTCCTGTAGTAGAACGTGACGGCACCTTAATTATGGTGGATGACGATCGTATGCCTTTACATGAAGATGAAGAAGTGCAAATGAAAGATGTTCGTTTTCGAACTTTAGGTTGTTACCCCTTAACAGGCGCTGTAGAGTCAACGGCGTCTAGTTTACCAGAAATTATTCAAGAAATGTTATTAACCAAAACTTCTGAACGTCAAGGCAGGGTTATCGATCATGATAGTGCTGGTTCGATGGAGAAGAAGAAGATGGAAGGTTATTTTTAATCAGTAACTAATGATAAAAAAACAATACCCAATAACTTATAGAAATTTTGAGAGATACACATGAGTCACCAATCAGACTTAATTGAAGACGATATTCAAGCTTATTTAAAACAACATGAAAACAAAGAGTTAGTAAGATTCTTAACCTGCGGTAGTGTTGATGATGGAAAAAGCACCTTAATTGGTCGTTTGTTACACGACTCAAAAATGATTTTTGAAGACCAACTTGCCGCTATTGAAAATGATTCAAAAAAATCAGGCACCACTGGTGAAGCGATTGATTTAGCGTTATTAGTTGATGGTTTGCAATCTGAGCGAGAGCAGGGCATTACTATTGATGTGGCTTATCGTTATTTTTCTACAGAAAAGCGTAAGTTTATCATTGCCGATACCCCCGGTCATGAGCAGTATACACGCAATATGGCCACAGGTGCTTCAACGTGTGATCTCGCTATTATTCTAATTGATGCCCGCTATGGCGTACAAATCCAAACGCGTCGTCATTCTTTTATTTGTTCCTTGTTAGGGATTAAACATATTGTTGTTGCGGTCAATAAAATGGATTTAGTCGATTATTCGCAAGAGCGTTATCAAGCGATTAAAAAAGATTACCGTGAGTTTTCTAACTCTCTTAATTTTAATGATGTCCGTTTTGTGCCTATGTCGGCACTAAATGGCGATAATGTTGTTGAAGAAAGTGACAATATGCCTTGGTATCCGGGCGCAACATTAATGAAATTGTTAAATACCATTGACATTAAGGTGCAAGATGATTTTACTCAATTTCGTTTGCAAGTTCAGTATGTTAACAGACCTAATCTGGATTTTAGGGGGTTTGCAGGTACTATTGCTTCTGGCCATGTTTTAGTTGGTGACAGTGTTGTAGCACTGCCATCGGGTAAAGAAAGCACCGTTAAAGAAATAGTCACCTTTGATGGTCATTTAGATCGCGCTGATAAAGGTATGGCAGTCACGTTAACCTTGGATGATGAAATTGATATCAGTCGTGGTGAAATGATTGTTAAAAAAGACTGTTTGCCGATATCAAAAAAAGAGTTTAATGCCACAGTGGTGTGGATGCATGAAAATGAGCTTGAACCTGGACGTGAGTATTTTATCAAGCATGGTAGTAAAATGACGACAGGACATGCACAAGCTATTATCAGTAAGTTTGATATTAATACCATGGAAAAACAAGACAGTAGTCAACTTGCTGTTAATGATATTGGTATCGTAGATATTGTGGTTGATGAAACCTTACACTTTGACCCTTATCAGCAAAATCAAGGCACAGGTGCATTTATCATCATCGATCGATTAAGTAATATTACTGTCGGTGCAGGCATGATTAATCATGCGCTTGACGAGAAAACACATGAGTACTCTGCATTTGAGTTAGAGTTTAATACGTTAGTGCGAAAACACTTCCCTCATTGGGGTGCTAGAGATATTACCAAGTAAAAGCTCAAAAAATAAGGCTGTAAACGTAAAGATTATAGCCTTAACTATATCAAGTTAAAGGATAATAATGACATTAGCGCAATACACGATAATAGCCGTTTTTATTATCACCTTTATAGGCTTAGTCAAATACAGTAAAGTACCTGAACGAGTATTTTCGTTAACAATACTGGTCTGTTTTATTTTCTCTTTTGTTAGCGTAGACGACATTCTTACCAATGCGGTTAACCCCGGTTTAGTGACGTTGATACTCTTGGTGTTATGCTCATTCTCTTTTGAAAGAACAAGTAGCTTACGTCGTCTTAGTGCTGGTGTGTTTAATGGCTCCAAGGTGAAATCTATGCTACGACTCTTTATTGGAACAGCATTTTCCTCAGCACTTATGAGTAATACCGCTGTTGTTGCAACCTTAATTAATACCGTTAAAAATAATCAACTCATTAATGCCGGCAAGTTGTTACTTCCGCTTTCTTATGCGGCTATTTTAGGAGGAACATTAACCTTAGTTGGCACATCAACGAATCTTATCGTTAACAGTTTATTAATAAAACAAGGTGTAGAAGGTTTTAGTTTCTTTGATTTTACTCTGATTGGCCTTGCCGCTTTGTTATCCACGTTACTTATTATTATAGTCCGTGCCAGAAACTTACCTAGCATGGAGCAGGGTAATATTAAAACACAAGATTATTTGCTTGAAGCAGAAGTCGCTGATGACTCAAAGCTTATCGGAAAAACCATTGAAGGTAATGGGTTACGCAATTTAGACACTTTATTTTTAGTAGAAATTGTTCGTCAAGGACGGTTAATCTCTCCTGTGACGCCAGAAGAAACCTTGCATGCGAGTGATAAGCTGATTTTTAGTGGTGATATTTCTAAAGTGCTTACCTTACAGCAGTTTGATGGGTTAACCTTGTTTGCAGAGCAAGATGATTTACTCAAAGATAACCTCACCGAAGTTCTGATAAAACCGGACTCAGCTATTGCCGGTAAAACATTAAAAAGAGCGGGATTTAGAGCACGGTTTGATGCGGCTGTGGTAGCGGTGCGCCGTGAAGGTTGTGCCTTATCAGGTAAGCTAGGTGATATTGTTTTACACTCAGGTGACTTTTTAGTGCTTGCGGTTGGACAAGATTTTGCAAGTCGTACCAATTTATCAAAAAACTTTTTTATTTTATCAGGGCATCAAGCCGTGAACATGCTAAGTGGCTGGCGAGATCATGGTACAGTATTGGGCTTTATTATTGCTATTCTCATTTCAGTTACCACGCCAATTTCATTATTAGGCTGTTTATTTATTTATGTTGCCGCTCTTATTTTTAGTGGTGCACTTACTGTTAATGAAATAAAACGTCGCTTTCCTTTAGAAATATGGATGATTGTATTAGGGGCATTGACTTTGGCGAGTGCTGTTGAAAACACAGGGTTAGCGTTAATCATCTCTGAGGGTATAGAAGCACTGTTAGATGGGCGTAGTGTCTATTTAGCTTTTGTGGGGATATTTATTATCACCTTAATCATGACTGAGCTTATTACTAACAGTGCGGCAGCGGCACTGACATTCCCCATTGCTTTTAATATTGCCTTGGGCTTGGGCGTTGACCCTATTCCATTTGTGATGGCGGTGGCTTTTGCTGCCAGTGGTAGCTTTATTAGCCCATACGGCTATCAAACCAATGTCATGGTCTATAATGCTGGTAATTATCAACTGACCGACTTTATCAAATTTGGCTTGCCCGTTTCAGTGATATATAGCGTTACTGTTTTATTTATGATCCCCTTAATGTTTCCCTTTTAATTAACAAATTTAACTAGAGTTTATTTCCATGAAAACAGAAAATACCGTTTGGCATGAACAACACATTTCTAAAGCTCAGCGGGCGAGTTTAAAACAACAAAAACCATGTTTACTTTGGTATACGGGCTTAAGTGGCTCAGGAAAGTCAACGGTAGCTAATGCTGTTGATTCGCTATTGTTTGAGTTGGGCTATCATAGTTATTTACTTGATGGTGATAATGTTCGTCACGGGTTGAATGGGGATTTAGACTTTACTGATCAAGCAAGGGTGGAAAATATTCGTCGAATCAGTGAAGTTTCGAAGTTGTTTTTAGATGCAGGTCTAATTGTTTCTACCGCCTTTATCTCTCCTTTCGCACAAGATAGAGCAAGTGCTCGTGATAAATTAGCAGCTGATGAGTTTATTGAAGTGTATATTGATACACCTATGAGTGTTTGCGAGCAACGTGATCCAAAAGGCTTGTATAAGAGAGCTAGAGCAGGGGAAATTAAAGACTTTACTGGTATTGATTCAAACTACGATATGCCTAAATCTCCTGAGATTCATGTAAAAACGGCAGAAAAATCGATAGCAGAGTGTGCACAACAAATTGTTAGTCACTTAGCTAAACAAGGCTTTATTTCAACAGATTATTTCGCGTAATATTTAGGGTGAATCTATGCACTATGATGTTTTTAATGGTGATGCTGATGGTCTCATCGCCTTATTACAATTACGCTTATCAACACAAAGAGCTCAACCTAAAGACTCCAGGTTAATTACCGGGGTTAAACGTGATATTAACTTACTAAAGCTGGTTGATGTTGCGCAGGCTTTATCTGTTACCGTGCTTGATATTTCCTTAGAAAAAAATGCTGAAGCATTAAACCGTTTGCTCGAAAACAAAGTGGAGGTGTTTTATGTCGATCACCACAGAGCAGGTGATTTACCCGATTCAAATTTTCTGTCAAGTATCATTGATACTGACGCTAACACCTGTACTAGCTTACTTGTAAATAATCACCTGAATGGCGAGTTCGTCTATTGGGCAATAGCTGCGGCATTTGGCGATAATATGCAAGCCTCAGCTCAGGCACTAGCTGTTGAAGTTGGGCTGAGTATGACGCAACAAACTCTGTTGCAAGAGTTAGGTATTTACATTAATTACAATGGTTACGGTTCAGCGGTTGAAGATTTACATTTTCATCCAGCAGATTTATACCATCAATTATTACATTACCCTGATCCCTTTGTATTAATTGCCGAGCAAGACTCTATTTTTGCTCAGTTAAAGTCAGCTTATTTGGCTGATATGAGTAATGCCCGTAATGCAAAAATACTTGTTGATACTGACCAGTTAAAGGCTGTGCAATTGTCTGATCAGTCATGGGCAAGGCGAGTAAGTGGAGTGTATGGTAATGAATTAGCCAACTCTTCTCCCGATAAAGCGCATATTGTGGTAACTCAAAATAAGAATAGCACTTACACTATTAGTTTAAGAGCGCCTTTAAATAATAAACAGGGCGCAGGAGACTTATGTGCTCAATTTCCAACCGGTGGTGGTAGAGCGGCAGCGGCAGGTATTAATGCTTTACCTGAAGAAATACTTAGCGATTTTATTGATTGCGTGTCAAAGTATTACTTATAAGTTTACTCTTTACAAAGGAATACTATGAGTTTATTAATCACTGGCGGCACAGGGTATATCGGTAGCCATACTGTTGTTGAGTTACAAAATTTAGCCTTAAATGAAGGTGTTTCTCAAGATGTTATTATTGTTGATGATTTAACGAATTCATCGACCAAGGTTCTTGATAGAATCACTCAAATCACAGAAAAAAAAGTTACCTTTATACAGGCTGATATCTGTGATTATGACGCCATGCAAAAAGTTTTTACTGAGCATAACATTGAAGCTGTAATTCATTTCGCAGGCCATAAAGCGGTAGGTGAGTCTAATGAAAAGCCATTGAGCTATTATTATCATAATGTTTCTGGCACGGTTATTTTGTTAAAAGTCATGGCAGAGAACAACGTTAAAAAGCTTGTTTTTAGTTCTTCGGCGACCGTTTACGGTAACAATATTTCTCCGCTTGATGAAAGTATGCCAACTTCAGCAACCAACCCTTATGGTCAAACAAAGTTAATGATTGAGCAAATTTTATTTGATCTCGCCAAAAGTGATAGTGACTGGTCAATTGCCTGTTTACGTTACTTTAACCCTATTGGTGCTCATCAATCGGGGTTGATTGGCGAAAACCCTAACGGTATACCTAATAATTTATTGCCTTATGTTGCCCAAGTTGCTGTTGGACGTTTAACACAATTACAAGTTTTTGGTGATGATTATGACACTAAAGATGGCACGGGAGTAAGAGATTATATTCATGTGGTTGACTTAGCTATTGGTCATGTAAAAGCGCTACAAAATCTAGATAGAATTTCTGGTTGCCAAGCCATTAACTTAGGGACAGGAAATGGCACCTCTGTATTGGAAATTGTTAATACCTTTAAAAAAATTAGTGGTGCTGATATTCCTTATAAAATAGTACCAAGGCGCGCAGGAGATCTTGCGACTGTTTATGCTGATGCGAGTTTGGCTAATGATTTTCTTGGTTGGCAAGCGCAAAGAGATTTACACACCATGATCGCAGATACTTGGCGATGGCAGTCCCGTAATCCTCAAGGTTACTAGTTGATTTTCGAGCTGGTTGTGAGTTTTTTAGGGGCTTAAACTTTTATGGTTCAATTAAATGCTTTTAACCTAATCTGTTGGACAGCGCTTGTTGATGTTTTTGCTCCCTAATTACTTTTTTTACGTGGGTCAATTACATGACAAAGGCTCTATCTTGCATAAAGCCCAACAATTCGCTGTAAAACAATCTTGAAAGGTCAGCAGCACTTAGTGCTTCTAAGTAAATTTATAGTAACCAAGAGCAATAAGTATTCTTGCTATGTGAGCAAAACATTAATGTATGTAGAGTAAATTTTTATGCTGGTATAAGCGAATCATCCCGCTAACCTATTTTGTTGGTCTGCCCAAGCTAAGGCATCGTTATAATGCTTGACTGCTTGTTCTTTATTGAGTTCTAACTTTTCCATTACAATGTTAGTTTTTGTCCATTGTGCGTGTTCTATAAATTCTAATAACTTGATGATGGCAGCCATGCTTCCTTTACGGGTTAACAAAGGTTCTTTTATTTTAGACGATAGTGGTAATTTGGCTAACACTAACTCTAACTCTTCATCTAAAATAGCATCTATCATAGACAGTAACCCTGTTAAAAACGCAATGGAATCATCTAGTTGCGATGTCATATTGTGTGCTACTAGCTCACAAAACTTAGCTCTAGTCATAGCTAATTTAATAAGTTCTGTGGGTTTGTCTGGGTTAGCAGTAATAGCAAACATTAATCCTAAAAATCGCTTTAGTTCACTCGAACCTAACAGAACAAGAGCTTGTTTAATGGTTGATATTTCTGCACGGCGTCTAAATATGGCTGAATTAGCATAGCGAAGTAATTTATAAGACAAGGGTATATCATGCTCAAAGATACTGGTAATACAGGATAAGTCTAATTCTGGTTTGGATGTTTCATACAGTAATTCAGTCATTGCAAGCTGGGATGGGGATAAATTTTTTCTTTTCACCATTTGGGGCTTTGCAAAGAAATAACCTTGAAAATATTTAAACCCTAACCTCATTGCTTTTTCATAGTCGAGGTGTGTTTCAACTTTTTCTGCTAACAGTCTAATATGAGGATGATCATTAATGGCATTAATAAGCTGTTTTATTTCATCTTCATTGCTCTTATGGATATTTATTTTAATGATTTTAATAAAAGGATAAAAATGAGTCCAAACACTTTGATGCTTGTAATCAGCTAAGGCAATCTTATAGCCTTTGCCATGTAGCTCTTTACAAATAGTTAATAACCTTTTGCCCGGTTTTCCTTTTTCTAAAATTTCAATAATAACTTCTTCTTTGTTAAGCATTTGAGGATAACCTTGAACTAAGGTATCTAAGGTAAACTTGATAAAGGCAAGTTTCTTACTGGTGAATTCAGTGATGGCCTGATTGAATTTACCAGCATCAATCTCTTCATCGTTTGCTTCGTCGATATCAACGTCTGGAAATACGTTATCTAAGCTGTCACGAAATAGTATTTCATAAGCATAAAGCTTCTTGTGTGCATTTAAAATAGGTTGTCGTACAGCATAAAAGTACATAGCTTTAACATTATCTTTTTAATAAAAACAATTACTTTTAAATATAACTGCTATGAGCGAATATGCAAGATTGAAGAAAGCGCTATCATCATATATCAATATTATTATCGCATGTTTTTTCATCCTGAATTTTTATAACAGTAACTTAAAAGTTTCACTAAAACTTTACTAAAGCAACCACTGTATACCAATGATTTTTACATTTATTTTTTGTTTTTTATGTTTATTTGTGGTGAATTTCTTGCTAGCGTAACCTATCTGTTTTTACACTGAATTTCAGTATAATAACTTCCTAAGATTATTTGAGGAGAACCACTTGGAGTTTGGCACATTATTTTCGTTAGCATTGTACTTTATCGCAATGATGGCAATAGGTTTATACGCATACAAAAAATCCACCAGTGATGTATCGGGCTTTATGCTCGGCGGCCGTAATTTGAGCCCTAGTGTTGCTGCACTTTCTGCAGGCGCATCCGATATGAGTGGTTGGATGCTGATGGGGTTACCCGGCGCAATGTATATCTCAGGCTTAAGTAGCCTTTGGGTTGCGATAGGTCTTGTGATAGGTGCATTTATTAATTATCTCGTTGTAGCACCTCGCCTGAGAAGTTATACCGAATTAGCTAACGACTCTATTACCTTACCTGATTTTTTTGAAAATCGTTTTAACGATAATTCTCGATTACTTAGAGTGGTCTCTTCTCTTGTTATCGTTGTATTTTTTACGCTTTACACTTCTAGCGGCATTGTTGCTGGCGGCAAACTTTTTGAAAGTTCGTTTGGCTTAAATTATGACATAGGACTTTATGTTACCGCAGGTGTTGTGGTTGCGTATACTTTGTTTGGAGGCTTTTTGGCGGTAAGCCTAACAGACTTTGTGCAAGGCTGTATTATGTTTATAGCCTTAATATTAGTTCCCGTTGTAGCCATTGAGGAAATTGGTGGTTTTGGTGAAATGCAAAGCAGTATACAAGCAATAAATCCACAACTTTTTGATATGTTTGATGGTGTCACTATGCTTGGTATTTTTTCTGCTATGGCTTGGGGGCTAGGGTATTTTGGTCAACCTCATATTATTGTACGCTTTATGGCAATTCGCAGTGTCAACGATATGCCTACCGCGCGTCGAATTGGTATGAGTTGGATGATCGTTGCTCTTATTGGCGCAATGGCAACGGGTTTTGCCGGTATTGCTTATGTAAATAAAACAGGGCTACAACTTGATGATGCAGAGACCATATTCATACTGCTCTCTCAAATATTATTTAACCCGTTAGTGGCAGGTTTTTTATTAGCGGCAATTTTAGCGGCAATTATGAGTACTATCTCTTCACAACTTTTAGTGACCTCAAGCTCATTAACAGAAGATTTTTATAAAACATTTTTACATCGTGAGGCCAGTGATAAGCAGCAAGTGTTGGTGGGAAGAGTCTTTGTTTTTATTGTCGCTTTAGTTGCGATATATTTAGCTTATGATCGCAATTCAACCATTTTATCTTTGGTAAGTAATGCGTGGGCTGGCTTTGGAGCAGCATTTGGACCTGTGGTTATTGGTAGCTTATATTGGAAAAAAATGACACGCAATGGAGCGCTTGCCGGCATGGTAACAGGAGCTTCTACCGTTTTATTTTGGATTTATGCACCACTAACTATTGATGGCCAGTCATTAAGTTCGATCATGTACGAAATAGTGCCTGGCTTTATCGCGTGTGCTGTGGTTATTTATCTGGTGAGTAGCCTATCCCCTCAAGATAACGAAGATATTTTGGCTAAGCATGATGAAATGTTATCTCATCATGCTTAGTACTTAAATCAATTGCTTATGTTCAGCTAATGAAGTTTTCGACGACATACCTTTGCCTTGGTGATACTTTCTTTCAAAGAGCGTTACCTCAGAAAGTTGTTTCACCAACGTTATTACTGTGGAACACCAGATTGGCGACTAGTTTATCTATTGCTAATGAATGGCAAAAAGATAAGAATTTACTTGCACAATATTTTTCTGGCTCAAAGTTACCTTTAGGTGCTGACCCTATTGCGCTAGCCTATTCGGGCCATCAATTTGGTCACTTTAACCCCCAGTTAGGTGATGGTCGTGCTCATTTGCTTGGAGAAGTCATCGATAACAATGGTGTTCGCCAAGACATTCAACTTAAAGGCTCTGGTCAAACAAAATTTTCTCGGCGTGGTGATGGTAAGTGCGCTCTTGCTCCAGCACTTCGCGAGTATATTATGAGTGAGGCGCTTCACGCGCTTGGTGTGCCAACAACACGTTGTTTGTCTGTCGTGGCTACCGGTGAAATTATTCATCGAGGGATAGCACAGCATGGTGCTGTAGTGACACGCTCCGCGTCGAGTCACCTTCGGATTGGAACATTTCAGTATTTTGCTGTATTTGGTGAGATTAGCTCGTTAAAGAAACTGCTAGATTATACAATTAAACGCCATTTTCCAGAATTTAACCAACTAAGAGTTGAAGATAACTTGACCTTTGATGAAGTTATTTTAGGCTTTTTAGAGCAGGTTTTAAATAAACAGATTACTTTGATTATTCAATGGTTACGCATAGGTTTTATTCATGGTGTTATGAATACCGATAATACAACTATCTCTGGAGAGACTATTGATTTTGGCCCTTGTGCTATGATGGGGCGTTATGACAAAAATGCTGTTTTTAGTTCTATTGATGAATATGGTCGTTATGCTTTTGGCAAACAAGGCCAAGTTGCGCAATGGAATGTCGCTAGGCTAGCGGATTGCTTATTACCCTTGCTCGTTGAGTTTTACGCGCAGCAAGAACAAAGTGACCATTGTGAAAAAATACTCAAAGCAAAAGCTGTTATTAAAGTGCAGAGCATAGTTCACCAATACAGTCAAAAGTTTGATAAGGCTTATTATACTATGTATGCCCACAAACTTGGTTTTGGCGAAGTGATGTCAAATGATCTTTCTATAAAGGTTAACAGCCTAACTGATGAATTATTAGAGATAATGCAAAATCAAGGACTAGATTATACCCAAACTTTTCATGCTTTGACTGTTTCATTAATTCAAAATATACAAGGGGAACACTTTTCACAACAGTTAAGTGCAGAGTTAGACCGTTGGTATCAAACCTGGCACTCTTTACTTGCCGAGGTACATCAAGGCGGCAGTCATCCTTATTGCCAACTAGCACACAGAGTTATGGTCAAAGTTAAC
Source organism: Litorilituus sp. (assembly GCA_030754235.1). Classification (GTDB taxonomy): domain Bacteria; phylum Pseudomonadota; class Gammaproteobacteria; order Enterobacterales; family Alteromonadaceae; genus Colwellia. Next base: position 16,115 of record JASMAS010000074.1, on the reverse strand, counting down.
CCCGTTGTTATCCCTCGAAATCATCATGTAGAAGCACTTCTAGCGCGATGTGAACAAGTGGTTTCTCAGCAAGTTCCTGAATCTCACTATGAGGGAGTTAATCATATTTTAGCAGAGTTTATAAAGGTTATTAACTCGCCTTATCTTGAGTTTGAAGCGACAAAAAAATACCAAGATACACCACTAGATGGCGACAAGAGCTACCAAACTTTCTGCGGTACTTAGTTAATTACCCTCTCAGGTTACTTAGGAAATGTTAATCTTTCATGTTCAAATATAGTTTGAATTAAATGGTTTTTTATTGCGATGCTAGAAATGGCGCATAGACCTACGATGTTATTTCTCGCCAAAAGAGCAAGAAGCAATTATACGAATCTGAAGGGCAGCGTTTATTAGCCACTGTTACTGCCGAGCAATTTTTTGCGTTAAGTTGACCAAGAAATATTTTCACTGATACTTTTTTTCCACTTGCTGATAGGTTCATTTTTATCAGCAACAACAATGATATTTGTATTTTTAAAGCGAATAGATTCACCTTGTAATTTTTTATCAGAAAACGTTTTGCTAAAAGTAAGTTGTTCATTTTTAGGGACAATAAAAACAGCGACCGTATCTGTGACACCTTTATAGACAAGGTGTAGGCTTTTCATACCGTCAAATCGGCAATAATCAGCAAAAATCAATTCGCCTAATAAGTGATTAAAGCTTCCATTAAAAGCAAACATTTTTTGATTAAGTGTGGTTAAGTTTAGCCGGGTTGCATCTTGATTAGAAAAGGCATTTTCTTCGTGGTATACATGAGCTAAGGCATAATCACCTAAATTAGTATAGCTACTGGAAAACTGGAAAAAATTTATAACTACTCCAGCAATAATTGCAACAGAAGCCACTAAGGCGAGCTGAAGACGTGATTGACGCTTTTTCTGTTGGTGGCAGGCTAATGTTTGGCGTAAGATTAACTTGTCGCATAAGTTTTCAGGGACAGGTACTTTCATTGCCTTTTTTATTTTTTCATCAAGCTGAACAAGTTCTTGAGTAAATTCTTTTTTGGCTGGATCGCGCTGTTGTGCATCCAGCACCGCTTTATCTTGAGTATTTGGATCTGCGTATATTTTACGTCTAAAGTGCAAATCATCCATTGTATTGACCTCGAGTTGCAGGTTGTTCTTCTAACGCTTCTTTTAATTGATTACGCGCTCTAAACAAGCGTGTCATTACTGTATTTTTATTTAAGTTGAGCATGGTTGCAATGTCCTCACCACTAAAGCCCCCGATAATTTGTAATACTAGGGGCTCTGAATATTCGGGCGGTAATTGTGCTATCTTCTCTCTTAACCAGTGGTTTTCTATCTCTTGCTCTGAGCTGGTTGATTGAGTATCCATAACACTGGCTTCTTCGTATTCACTCATATCAAGTCGTTTACGTTCAAAACGTCTTGCATTTTCTCTTCTTAAAATAGTGATCAACCACGACTTGGCAGCCTTTTCATCTTTCAATGAGTCAAGGGCTCGCCATGCGCGTAAAAATGTTTCTTGCACTAAGTCTTCAGACACTTGCTTATCATGAGTTAACCAATAGGCATATCGGTATAAGTCAGTGTGCAGAGCCTTGACGAGTGCTTCATATCTTTTTTGTTTAGTCGCCATAATAGTAGAGACCTATGATGAGATGATTTAATTCCCAACTTTTTAAGTTTTTATTATTTTTAACTTAAGGGTTAAGTTTTATGTCACTGGCCACTGTTTTTTTATGTTTGTTGGCATTAACAGCCTGAACCGCAGATAAAAGTGATTTTCCTTGCCAAGGGCTAGCTATTGAGCTTTGTCCGTATAAGCTTTGTTGAACATCATTGATTGCTTGAATCAGTGCAGAGCTATTCATTAACTCAATGGCTTTCGCTAAAGTTGAAACCTTAGGTTGGTCACTTATACTATTTATCCAAGGAATAAGTAAATTCAATGCTTGTTCTGCATTGTTTTGTTTACACGCCGCTAACAGGGCAAGGTAGTGATTATTGATTGATGTGTGTTTGGTATTTTCTGCCTTATCTTGATTGCGTTGTAAATAAATAATATGTGTTAGCCAAAATAATAGCGTGAGGATCCATAACGTTAAAAATAGCCACTGCAATTTACTGCTTTGCTCAGCAACAAAGATAGGTGCGGAAACATTAACGTTATTATCGACAATACTTGAGGGGCTATTAATTTTTGGGGTTTTTATCGGGTTTGGTGGCAGTTGCTGTGTTTTGCTATCAGGGTTGGCTATAACCGTGATAGTTTGCTCGGGCAATACTGCTTGCTGATATTTGTTGGTAATAGTGTTCCACCACGCTATAGTGATTTTTGGCAGCACATATTGACCTGCTTTGCTAGCAACCAAAGCAAAGTTTTGCTTTTTTTGACTCACTAAACGCTCTTTCGTTAAGTTTGCATTTAATTCGGCTTGATCAGGGTAAATCTTAAGGCCATCAGGTGCTGTCATTTCAATGATAGGTAATTGAGATTTTGCTAGCCCTGCGGCCGTTAGGGTGATAGTGCGGGTAATGGGTTCTCCTACTGTAAATTCGTTGGTGTTTGGTTGCCACTCTTGGTGAAGAGATAAAAACTCACTAGGTAGCCAAGTTGCGTAGCTTGGGTAATTGTCGGGAATAGGGCGAACCTTGAGTGTAAGTTTTTCACCTAGAATATTAACAGGCTTGGTTTCACCAAAACTTAAAAATCCTGAGCGACGTGATGATTGCACCATGATTTCACCGGCAAACATTGGCGAGTTAAGCGTAAATTCTCCACTTTTCTCTGGAGTAATGGCGTAAGTACGCTCAATAATACGATATCGTTTGCCGTTAACGATACCATCACTTTCTTGATCTTTACCTACCTGGACGATTGTTGCCTCTGGCAGATCTGGTTCGGTTAAACTGCCGCGCTGTATCTGCACGCCAATATGTAATTTAACGGTGAGTGTCACTAATTGTTGTACATAAATATCATTGCTTGATAATTGTGAAGCGATAAAAATATCTTGTTGTTTAGTTGATGCGCTACTGCCTTGTTCAACGACATTAACTTCAATGGGCTTTGAGCTAACATTGTCGATGACTAAACTGGGTATGAGTAATTTACCCGTTTTTCTTGGCATTAATACAATTTGCCAACGGGTCGTTCTAGTTGTTTTAAAGTTAACCATACTCGTTTGAGAGCTAACTTCACTGCGCACCACCATAAAATTGGCGTTAAGAGGAGAGGTATCTAAGGCACTTCGCTCGACATTATCATTAGCAACGACAGTTAACACAATTGACTCGTTGCTCATTACTGGATTAACGTCAATACTTGCGGTCACTTTTGTTAAGGCAAAAGCAGTATTAGCATGCGTTAAAGTAATCAAGAATACTAGGGGGGTCACTAGTTTTAACATTATTTTCACCACTTTTTCTTTGCTCCTTGACTAGCACCTTGTTGCTTACGTTTTTGATACTCTAACTGCATTTTATTACGCAGCAGTAAATAAGGATCATCGGTTACTTTATTAAGTAGTTGTTGATGTTTTTGCTCTGTTTCTTTAGCTTGCTGCTCAGCGGCTATTTGAGCAGGCGTTTTTTCACCTTGCTTGTTTTGTTGTTCAGCCTGCTGTGCTTGTTGCTTTTTGGACTTTTTATCTTTTTTTGTTTGTTCATCTTTTTGGTTGTTGCCTTTTTTGCTTTCTTCTTTAGCAGTCTCTTTTGGGATCTCATTTTCTTGCTGTTTATTATCTGTATCTTGTTGTTCAGAGCTGTCAGCTTGTTGGTTTTGTTGGTTATTATTATCTTGAGACTGTTGATCTTGAGATTTCTGTTGTTGCTCTTGATTATCTTTTTTATCGTCTGATTGATTTTCTTGCGATTGTTCGTTTTGCTGTTGTTGCTGCTCTTGCTCGTTTTTCATCTGTTTAATTTTTTGTAAATTATTTATAGCATCTTGCAAATTTGGGTTTTTCTCTAGGGCTTGTTCATAGCGGGTAATTGCTTGATCATATTGTTGCATTTGCGCTAACGCATTGCCTTGATTGTATAATGAATTAGCCGTATTAGCTTGTTTACCTTGTGTAAATGCTGCTAATGCTTCTTGGTAATTACCTGACTTGTAATGAGCACTGCCTTGCCATTGAGGATCATTAAATTGCTGTGCAGCACCTTGATAATCTTGCTGGTTATAGCGTTCTTGTGCTTGTTGATCTTGTGTTTTCCACAGGTTTTTCCATGTTTGTTGTAACTTAGATACTTGCTCTATTTGTTGCTCTTTTATAATCGGTTGGCTAGACACCTGCTTGTTTTGCTCTTGGGCGAAAACATCATGGCTGACAAGAGATAAAGTAATCAAGCTTGTTAGCGGCAAGGCAAGTGATGATAAGCCCAACAGACCGTTAGTTTGCCTAAAATAACTTAATAATAAAGGTAATATAATCACTAACAGCCATGGGCCTTGCTCTTGCCATTGGTCGCCCTGTTGTTGACTTTCCTGCTGCTTTTTATTTGTTGAAAGGGGAGTGTTAGCAGATGTTAACGCAGTGATATCACTGTCGTTATGGCTAATGGTTTGATAACGACCGTGTCCCCTTGAGGCTAGACCATTTAGTTTGTAAACCGGTAGTTTTGGAATGACTATTGCGCCTTGCTCATCTTTAAGAAGTTCGCCTGAGGGTAAAGTAATAGGAGCTCCATCTTTGCTCCCTATGCCTAAGATATTCAGACGGTGACCAAATTTTGTTGACCAGTCATAGATGTCACTGATTTCACTATTATCGACATCATCACTAAACCAGTATATGTCTCCTTGAAGGTGACCGGCATTGGTGAGCATGTCATGGGCAAGAGAAAGAGCTGCAAAAACATTTGCCCCTGGTTCAGGCATGATGCTAGGAGTCAAAGACGGTAATAAAAGTTCAATGTTTTTAATGTCTTGTGTTAGAGGACTAATGGTAAAGGCATCTGCAGCATAGGCAATTAACCCTATGTCGCCTTCGTTGATTGTATTGAGTAAATCAACTGCTTTAAAACGTGCGCGAGTTAATCTATTGGGTTTTATATCAGTAGCATACATGGAGTAAGACATATCCATGATCAATACTGAGCCCCGTTCAGTTTGATAAACAGGCTGTGGAAGTTTTTGCCACACAGGGCCCGCAAGCGCGGTAATAACCAATAAACCAATGATAAAGGGTTTAAGTAAATTTGCTTGTGATGAAAACATAGCCGCTTTGGCTGTTTTATGATTAGCATCAGCTCCTTCTACTAGGAAATGGCTTAGGTGAGCGGGTATAAATTTATTCCAAGGTGACTGATTAAAGCGATATTTTTTTAGTAGCCACAAGGCAAAAAATAAAGCAATAAGAGCAAGGAACCACCAAGGCCTAATAAAGTGAAAATTATTAAAAAAGGGAGATAAATAGTTCATCAAGGGGGAAATACCTAAGTTGTTTTACGATAAATAGATGAAATATTAACAGCACACAAGTAACCAAAAACAAGCAATAAACCCAGTGACAATGGCCAATAAAATAATGCCGTTAATGGACGCATTTGCTGTTGTTCTTGTTCTAGTGGTTCAAGCTGATCGAGGAGTTGGTATATTTGCTCCATGCCTTGACTATTTCGCGCTCGAAAATATTGGCCACCGGTTTGCTCCGCAAGCTTAGTTAATGTTTCTTCGTCTAATTCACTGGATGGATTGACTCGGCGGCTACCAAAAAGTGATTGCTGTATCATGACATCGGCGCCAATACCAATTGAGTAGATAGTTATGTTTTTTGCTACGGCTAATTCAAGCGCTTGCTCAGGAGAAATTTTTCCTGCGGTATTTTGGCCATCAGTCAACAATAATAATACTTTGTTGGATTGTTCTTTTGCATCAAAACGCTTTACAGCCAGTGCAATTGCATCACCAATAGCCGTTTTTCTTCCCACTAAGCCGAGGACACTTTCGTTAAGCATTTGTTTGACGGTTTGTCTGTCAAAGGTCATCGGGGTTTGCATGTAAGCATCATCTGCAAAGAGTATTAATCCGAGTCTGTCACCGACACGGCGCTCAATAAAATTGCCCAGTACCACTTTTAGCATTGCTAAGCGGTTGACAGCACTACCACGTAAACTCATATCTTCTATTTGCATACTGCCTGATAAGTCAACGGCGATCATCATTTCACGAGCTTGGGTTGGAATATCGATAGCATCACCTAACCATTGGGGTTGGCTAAGGGCAAGTACAGTGAGTAACCAACATAGTGACATGATAATGAGTGGTGTTTTTTTTCTTTGTTGGTATTGAGCCTTTACCTGATTATTCACCTGAATATGCGGAACCACCAAAGCAGCGGTTGTTTGGCGAGTGTTTTTTTTAGGTAACCAGTAAACCAATAGCGGCAAGGGTAAAAGCAATAGCAACCAAGGCCAAGCAAAATGGATCATTTAATTGCTCCTGCTGTTTCACCATACGTTATGTTTTTTTGTTGTTTAGCTTTAGGCGGTAAAGCATGGTTTAACCATAATATCGCCCCTTGTAGAAAATCGGCATCACTTTTTTGATCAAACTTTTGATATTGATTTTCAAACCCTTTTGTTGATAACTTATCAAATTGTTGCTGATATTTTTTATCAAGTTGTTGCAAAAGAAATTGCTTAAATTGATTGCTGTACAAGCTAGCTAACTCAGTTCGTGAAAAATACTGCATGGATGCCCATTTTAGCAACGTAATGATTTCGGTGTTGCTCATGGTAGGGCTATTTTGAAGTTGTTTTAATGCTTGTTGTTGTGCTCTTTTAATTTTTGATTTTTTATAAAGCTTAACCGCTATAAAAGTCATTGTTAATAGCATGATAATGGCTAATAACCACCAACCATATGCAATAGGATAATTGCTAACTTGTTCGGGAATATGAATATCTTTTAATTGCAAGGGATTTGCTGTTGCAATAGGAGATGAATTTACTGTTTGCAAAATTGCTCTCCATTTTTTAATTGTTGCTCTAAGGTTTGTCCGGCAGACAAATAAATAACACGTGCACCCGCTTTAATTAGTGCTTGCTGACATTCACTATTGGCAAGGCCTGCTTGATGCTTATAATTGCTCGCCGTTTCTTTATCCCCCAGTGTTAATTGCTGACGGTTTTCTCCATCTGTTAAATTGACGTTCAATTTAATATTACTGCTGGGTAATGCTTGCTCTAAAGGATCGTTTATTAAGCAGACAACTAATTCGCAATGTTGACTAATTTGGCTTAAGTGGCGCAGCGCATCATGCTTGTAATTATCTTTTTGGCTATTTTTATTTGAAGTTTTGAGCGCCTGTGCATCGGTAATTAAATAAACTAATGAGCCAGGTTTAGCTATTTGTCTAATGCGCGCACAATTATCACTGAAATAGCCGAAATTTTCACCTGTTTGTTGAGTTGTTTGAGTGTATTGAGTTTGATGTTGTGATGTGTGTAACTTCATCATGGCATGTAAATAGTGAAGCACACCTTCTTTACGGCTTCTTGGCTTTAGCTCTACATGTTCCCTTTGGTTAAAAACAATACCACCTAGGCGATCCCCCCTATTTTTTGCATGCCAGGCAACTAATGAACTTAAATGTGCTGCTTGAACTGACTTAAACAGTAATTGACTGCCAAAGTGCATGCTGCTACTTAAATCTGTGGCAATAAGTACGGGGCGCTCTAATTCTTCACGAAATAATTTAGTGTGAGTTTTTCCTGTTCTTGCCGTGACACGCCAGTCAATTGCGCGAATATCATCACCCGTTTGATAATGACGCACTTCATCAAACTCCATGCCACGACCTTTAGTGCGGGATAAGTAATTTCCAGACATTTGACCATGGATGTTTTTTCTCGCAGATAAGTCTATTAAGGCTGTTTTATTTTGATAATATAATAATTCAGCCATAGTCAATTTGACACCATTACTGTGAATGCTGTTTAGTTGTGATAGACAACTATCGGTTGAAACCGCTTTATTTTGTTGTGCTGTTGTATTTTTAAACCACATAAGTTCGAGAACGCTATAGCCTAAGAAACGGCAACGAGACTGAGTAAATGATCAAGTAGTTGGTTGGCGGTGATCCCTTCAGCTTCAGCTTGATAACTTAATAAAATTCTATGTCTAAGTACATTATGAAATACCGCTTGAATATCTTCTGGACTGACGAAGTCTCTATTATGTAACCAAGCACGGGCACGAGCGCATCTATCAAGTGCTATGGTTGCTCTAGGGCTGGCGCCAAAAGCTAACCAAGCTTTAAGCTTATCGTCATATTTTTCTGGCTGACGAGTAGCCATGATCAAATCAACCATATAGGTTTCTATTGTTGGCGCCATATGAATATTAAGTACTTGCTCTCGTGCGGAAAATATTTCTGCTTGGCTTAATACTTTTAGTTGAGGCTTTTCTTGATGAGCGCAGGCTAATGCTTCACCACGATTGAGTTTTAATATTTCTAACTCACTTGCTGCATCAGGGTAATCAATTTCTAAATGCATTAAAAAGCGATCTAATTGCGCTTCAGGTAAAGGGTATGTGCCTTCTTGTTCAATTGGATTTTGTGTTGCCATAACAAGAAATAGATCCGGTAGTTGATAGGTTTTTCTACCAACAGTAATTTGTCCTTCAGCCATTGCTTCTAATAGGGCTGATTGTACTTTTGCTGGAGCACGGTTGATTTCATCGGCTAGTACTAAGTTTTGAAATAAGGGACCTGCTTGAAATACAAAACTACCATCTTCTGGGCGATATATATCTGTACCTGTTAAGTCAGCGGGTAATAAATCGGGTGTGAATTGAATGCGATGAAAATCGGCTTCTAACCCGTCGGCTAGCGCGTTTACTGCTCTGGTTTTAGCAAGCCCTGGAGGTCCTTCAACAATCAGATGACCATTAGCGAGTAAGGCTATGAGTAAGTTCTCGACAAAGTCAGGTTGCCCAATAATTTGCTGAGCTAAGTGTTTTTTTAACGCGGAAAAATGTTCAATTGCCATATTTTTTGTCTTTCTATTGTTACAATAATTAGTTTATCTGAAATACACTCTAGTATTTATATAAGGTTAACCTTAAAGAAAACAAGGGGTCTATTAGATACTTGTAACAAATTTTTTATTTAATAATAATATTGCAAAGTAGACTATGCTTTAATAATTTAAACGCTGGTTTAAAATCAATGATTGATATTTTTAAATAGTGGGTTAAAATCAAAGGATGAATAGGAGAGGTCAGACCTCTTGTGTTTAAATAAATTTAACACAAGGTAAACATTTTTACTGGAGTATAAAGTACATGACGATGAATAAAATGACTACATCATCAGGGGAACGCATTGCTGTTGTGGCAGGGCTTAGAACCCCATTCGCTAAACAGGCAACTGCCTTTCACGGTGTTCCCGCTGTCGATTTAGGTAAAATGGTAGTGAACGAGCTGCTGCAAAAACATGATGTTGATCCTGCAATTATTGATCAGTGTGTGTTTGGTCAAGTAGTGCAAATGCCTGAAGCGCCAAATATTGCTCGCGAAATTGTACTGGGTACAGGCATGAATGTTCATACCGATGCTTATAGTGTTTCTCGTGCGTGTGCAACAAGTTTTCAATCAACCGTCAATGTTGCTGAGTCTATTATGTCTGGCTTTGTTGATGTTGGGATTGCAGGCGGTGCTGACTCCTCTTCTGTTGCCCCTATTGGTGTATCGAAAAAATTTGCACGCACCTTATTAGATATCAGTAAAACAAAAACATTAGGACAAAAAATAGCCTTGATTCGTAAATTAGGCTTGAAAGACATTTTGCCCGTTGCCCCTTCTGTGACGGAGTACTCTACAGGTATTTCTATGGGACAAACCGCGGAGCAAATGGCTAAAACTCATGGCATTTCTCGTCAAGATCAAGATGCGCTTGCTCACCGCTCTCATACACTAGCAACAAAAAGTTGGGCAGAAGGTAAGCTTGACGGTGAAGTTATGACTGCCTACAGCGAACCTTACAAGGGGTTTATTGCAAAAGATAATTGTTTTAGAGATAACTCGGTATTGGAGGGTTACGCCAAACTTCGTCCTGTATTTGATCGTAAACATGGCTCTGTTACCGCTGCAAACAGTACGGCATTAACCGATGGTGGTGCTGCGTTATTATTAATGCGTGAAGGTCGAGCTAAAGAGCTAGGTTATGAGCCTCTTGGTTATATTCGTAGCTATGGATTTGCCGCTATTGACGTATGGGAAGATTTACTCATGGGGCCTAGTTTTGCGACACCAATTGCATTAAAACGGGCTGGTATGGAGTTAGCTGATTTAGACCTTATTGAAATGCATGAAGCTTTTGCTGCACAAGCATTAGCTAATATGAAAATGTTTGCGAGTGATAAGTTTGCTCAGCAACATTTAGGTCGCGCTAAAGCTATTGGTGATATTGACATGACTAAGTTTAATGTTATGGGGGGCTCATTAGCTTATGGTCATCCATTTGCGGCCACGGGTGCTCGTTTAATTACACAAACACTTAATGAATTAAATCGTCGTGGTGGTGGAGTAGGGTTAACAACAGCTTGTGCCGCAGGTGGTTTAGGTGCAGCTATGGTATTGGAGACAGCTTAATGAATGATATTATTGAAACAAAAAATACCGTGAGTGCTTTTACGCTAAATCGTCAAGAAAATGGTATCGCTCATTTAGTTATGGATGTTGTTGGTGATACCATGAACACCCTTAAAACTGAGTTTGCCGAGCAAGTCTCTGATGTGCTGGCTGAAATCAAAGCTGATTCAACAATTACCGGTGTTGTTTTATGTAGTGGTAAAGAAGACTCTTTTGTTGCCGGTGCTGACATCAATATGATTGACCGTTGTAATACGAAAGAAGAAGTGGTTGCGCTAACTCGTCAAGGTCAAGTGATCTTTGCCCAATTAGAGCAATTAAAAGTTCCTGTAGTTGCTGCAATAAACGGTGCCTGTTTAGGGGGCGGTTTAGAGTTAGCAATGGCATGCCATGCCCGAATATGTAGTGATAACCCTAAAACTGCGTTAGGTTTGCCTGAAGTACAACTAGGTTTGTTGCCCGGTGGAGGGGGAACACAACGTTTGCCAAAGCTTGTGGGTGTACAAAAAGCATTAGATATGATGCTGACCGGTAAACAGCTTAGAGCGAAACAAGCATTAAAAGCTGGTCTAGTTAATGATGTGGTTCCTAATAGTATTTTAATTACTACAGCTGAAAAAATGGCGCTTGCAGGTAACTTCAAACAAGCCGTTAAATTTAAATCATCTACAGCTAATAAATTTCTTGAAGGTACATCAGTTGGTCGAGGTATTGTATATAAACAAGCTACAAAAACGGTTTTGTCAAAAACTAAAGGTAATTATCCTGCTCCGTTAAAAATTATTGAATGCGTGAAAACGGGAATGGAACAATCGCCAGCTAAGGGCTTTCAAATTGAAGCAGAAAATTTTGCAGAGCTGGTGATGAGCCCAGAATCAGCCCAGTTACGCAATTTATTCTTTGCAACGACAGAGATGAAAAAAGAGCTGGGCGTTGCTGATGTTATGCCGAAAAAAGTTGTCAAAGCTGCGGTGCTTGGTGGTGGCTTAATGGGCGGTGGTATCGCTTTTGTTACTGCAACTAAAGCTAATGTTCCTGCTCGAATTAAGGATATTGCGCCAAAGGGTATCAACCACGCATTGAAATATAGCTACGATATACTGAATAAAAAAGTCAAACGTCGCTTTATGTTAAAGAGTCAAATGCAAAAACAAATGTCGATGATCACCGGTTGCACTGATTACTCTGGTTTTAAAGAGGTTGATATTGTAGTTGAGGCCGTATTTGAAAACCTAGAATTGAAACAGAATATGGTCGTAGAAGTTGAGCATTATGCGAAAAAGTCAACTATATTCGCTAGTAACACATCAAGTTTACCTATTGGCAAGATAGCAGTTAAAGCTGAACGACCTGAAAATGTTATAGGTTTGCATTACTTTTCACCTGTAGATAAAATGCCATTAGCTGAAATTATTCCTCATGAAGGAACTTCAGATAAAACCATTTCAACTACAGTGGCTTTTGCTAAAAAACAAGGTAAAACACCTATTGTTGTCAAAGATAAAGCAGGTTTTTATGTTAATCGTATTTTAGCGCCTTACATGAATGAAGCTGCTATTTTACTACTTGCGGGTGAACCTATTGATAAGGTTGATAAAGCCTTAGTTAATTTTGGCTTCCCTGTTGGACCTATGCAATTACTTGATGAAGTAGGGATTGATGTTGGTGCTAAAATAGGGCCTATATTACAGGCTGATTTAGGTGATAGATTTGCAGCGCCTTCTGCTTTTTCTAAGTTATTAGATGATGGTCGCTTAGGTAAAAAAGTAGACAAAGGCTTCTACCTATATGGCAAAAACGCCAAAAAAGGCAAAAAACAAGTAGATGAAAGTATATATAGCTTATTGAACTTGAAAATCACCGGCAGTTTGTCAGCAGATGAAATAGCTAAGCGTTGTACTTTTATGATGCTAAATGAAGCAGCTCGCTGTGTTGAAGAGGGGATTGTCCGCAACGCTAGAGATGGTGATATTGGCGCAATATTTGGTATTGGTTTTCCACCATTTCTAGGTGGGCCACTTCGCTACATTGACAAAATGGGTGCACAATCATTAGTCGCACAATTGAATCAATGGGCAAATCAGCACGGAGAACGTTATAAGCCTTGCGATGCTTTAGTTGCTATGGCTAAAAGTGGGGCTACTTATTACTAGTTAAACTAGGTTCTTTATGCTGTAAGTTATATTACTCATGCATAACGTGAAATTTTTAAACGTCAACCGTTAATTTGTTGGCGTTTTTTATGCCTATAATTTTATTCTGCAGATTGTTTTGCTGCAAAGTAGTGTCTAATTATGGCGATAATCTTCCATTTTAATGGCAACTTATTGCCACTGAATAATAATGATTTCACCCCCCCCTGGAAATATGAGGGTTTTAGTTTGGTGGTGGTGTTAAGTTACATCAAGGGGAAATGGTGATTAGTTTTATGACGTGCTCTTTTATATACGGGCATTTATTAACTGGTTTTGTTAACAAGCTAAGAACTTAGATGCGGGGAGGTTTAATTAGCGCTTAGTGGCTAGTTTTTAGCGCTAATTTTAACTGATATTATGTTATTACTATGGTTACACTACAAACACATCGCGTTTTAGTTTAACGTCAATATACTGTTATACAGGGTAGAGAAAATAAGTCACTAACATCCATGTTATAAATGACTTAAGTTTGAGTAAACTTACGACCACCAAGTGTGAGCCGAAGTTTCTTTAATCTCAATACGAGCAGCAATAGGGTTTGCTTTCGTCTTTTGAGTTGTAAATAGTGCTTTGATTAGATTAATCATTGTTGACTCCTAAGGTATATAAGAATTTGACAGGCAAGAATCTTATAGACGACGAGTTCCACGCTTCCAAACCGTTTTTTGTGTATCTAGATTTTTTTCAGCACTCAGGCGAAAAGTCTCGTGTATCACGTTTATATTTTTTGTAGTTAAAGAATGTGAGTCAGTTGTAGCATTTGTCGCTGGAGTGACAGATAGTGCCATGGATAATATAATTGAACTTAGCATTTTAATTTCCTTAATAATTTGTCGTTTAATTGTTACTGCACAAATGAATAAGCTTAAATTATGCCAGTTTGTTATTTTACAAAAAAAAGCTTTGTAAGCCTCGTTTTTAAAGAGAGGGAGGTTTAGCGGGTATAAATAGACTAAAAAACATTATCACCTTGCCAAAATATTGACACTGTAATGGATGTCTCTATAGTGATTACGTTTGTTGTTTGAAGGAGGTTGATTGATGGGTGACTTGATGAGCAATTAAATATTTTTGAAATTGCTCTGTTGGTAATGGTTTGCTGTAAAGGTAACCTTGTAGTAGTTCACAACGCAAGTCTGACAAAAAGCTAAGCTGTTGGTTGGTTTCTACGCCCTCAGCAACAACATCCATCCCAAGGTTATGGGCTATGGTTACTATGGTGGCAACCATGTTTCTCCCTTGCTCAGATTGTTCAATATCATCAACAAAGGCTTTATCTATTTTTAAGGTATTTAGAGGGAATTTCTTTAAATAAGCTAAAGAAGAGTAACCTGTGCCAAAGTCATCTAATGAAAGGTGAATTCCCATGGATCTAATTTGCAGCATAGTATCTATTGCCGCTTGCGGTGAGTCCATCACAGTCCCTTCTGTTATTTCAAGCTCTAAATGTTTTGCTGGTAATTGACTTTCTTTAAGAATGCCAGCAATTTGACCGACTAAATTGGCTTGGGTAAATTGTACTGCCGATAAATTGACGGCTACTCTACCTTCAAATAACCCCGCATCAACCCATTTTTTTGTCGCAAAACAAGCCTTTCTTAAAACAATTTCACCAATATCAATAATTTGTCCTGTTTCTTCAGAAACAGGAATGAATATAATAGGGCTAATAACGCCCTTACTTGGGGTTTCAAAGCGAACTAAGGCTTCCATGCCGGCAATTTTACCGGTCGAAATTTCTATTTTAGGTTGATAAAAAACTGAAAAAGCATCTTCTTTTAAGCCATGGCGAATTAAGTTTTCAGTTTGTATTCGTTTTACGGCTTGTTTATTCATTGAATCACTGAAAAATTGATATTTATTCCCCCCTGTACCCTTAGCGTGGTACATAGCGGTATCAGCATTTTTTAATAATTCATGGCCTGTGGTGCCATCTTCAGGGAAAAGTACAATACCGATACTGCTATAGAGAACAATTTCTTGATTTTTTAATTTAAACGGTTGCGCTATGGCGTGGAGGATATCTTTGGCTACTGAGGTAATAGTATGGATATCATTAGTGTCTTCAATAATAATACTAAACTCATCACCCCCTAAACGGTAGACGGTGTCTTGCTTGCGACCTATTGTCAGCATGCGTTTGGCAATATGGCATAAAATGCTATCGCCTACTTGGTGCCCCATCGAGTCATTAATTTTTTTGAAATTATCTAAATCAAATACCAGAAGAGCATGGTTGATATCTTTTTTTACCAGCCTTGCTTGGTGAGCTTGGAAGTAAGAGCGATTGGGTAAACCTGTTAATGTATCAGAACTGGCTAATTTTCTAAGCTCTGCTTCGGTATCTTTACGTTTAGTGATATCAGAGAATACACCAACAAAGTGAGAAATATTACCCCTTTCATCATGAATTATATCAATATTTAAATCGGTAAAATATTTACTGCCATTAGCACGCAAACTTTCAATCTCTCCATGCCAGCTACCTTCAGTGAGTAAATGCTTTTTAATATTTTGACTAAAGCTACTTGGGTATTGGCTAAAAGTCATTGAGCGGCCAAGCATTTTTTTTCTGCTTTTGCCGGTAATGCGCTGGAAGGCTTTATTGACATCAACCGCAATAAACTGGCGGTCATAAATAATAACCGCATCGGAGATGTTTTGAATACAGCGGGCAAATAGCTTTAAGCGCTCTTCTGCTTTTTTAATGTGACTAATGTCCTTTAGGGTGCCTGTCATACGGGCAGGTTGTTGAGCTTCATCGCGTTCAACAATTTTTCCGCGATCTAAAATCCATATCCATTGATTATTGTTATCTTTGACACGATACGTAGCCTCAAAATGCTCATTCTTATCTTCAAGGTGATTGGTTAACGCTTGCTTTACTCTTGCTACATCTTGCGGGTGAATATTAGCTTGTGCATTTGCATTACGGGTGCTGTCTTGAGGGAATGCTAGGTTGCTCCAAGTATTAGTATGAAAAACTTTATCTGTTTTAATGTTCCAATCCCACATTTCATCGCCACTTCCCCATAATGATAATTTTAACCGTTCTTCACTTTCTTTTATTTGCGCATTATATAATTGCTTATTGCGGTATTGTTGAAAGATATAGAACAAAAATAACGCAGATAACAAGGAGTAAACCAACATGGCAGGGGGCGATAACCACCAAGGGGGTAGAATGCGTACGTTGAGTTGACTGGTTTTAGCGTTTTCTGGGCTGTTAATATCATAGGCCTGAACTTCAAAAATGTAATCACCAGAATTTAGATTGGTGTAGGTTGCTCTGTTGTTGTAATT
>JASMAS010000073.1 GCA_030754235.1 Litorilituus sp. | reverse complement strand
GCAATATCCCCCACAGTTCCTGCTTTATCATATCTGGCCTACGGCTTCTTAGCGTTAGCCTGTTACCTAGCATATATTGTTTTTGCTCTCGGTAGCCTAGCTCTATTTCCCATCGATGGGCATATAAGTCAGCTATTTCAGTCACAGGATATCGCAATGGGTCAGTCATTGCTGCCAATATATTTATCATTTAATCCATTACTCAAACAACTATAAAAACATCTATCCCCTTTTACTGACCAACCAAGTTTCAAAAAGCGCGGCACTCATCACTAATATCCCCCCAATAATAGTCAATATACTTACACGTTCATTTAAAAAAATAAAAGCAAGCACACCACCATATAAAGGTTGAAGACAGGAAATAAGGCTAACCGTTGTTGCTGATAAGTGACGTAAAGATGAAGCAAATAAAGCATGGGGCATTGCCGTAAAAATAATACCCACTAATAAAATAAGTAACCATTCTGTATCCGTCACTTGTAAAGGTGGCACTTCAATAAATACCACCAACATCAAAAAAGCCACTAAAGTTTGATACAACATGGTATGGGGCCCTGAATAATGACTAAAGTAATTTTTATGGAGAATATTTCTCAATGCAAAGAAAAAAGCAGAAAGTCCCCCCGTCGCAATACCTAAGGTGACTTGATTGCCAAAAGTAACTTCTGGGATTAATAAAAAAATGCCAAATAACACGATTGTGGCAATCAGCACGTCTTTTATTTGAGGAGTTTTTTTAATTTTTGATCGAGTTAATAATGGCTCTAAAAAGACAGTAATGACAGGATAAGTGAAAAAAGCAATAATACCGACAGTAACCCCCGCCATTTGCATACCAGCAAAATAGGTAACCCAATGAATGCCAACAACAACCCCCAGCAAAATGGCAATACCATAATCTTTAGTATTTTCTAAGGTGATTTTTCTCTTTTGCAGCGATAGTAAAATTAATAACACAATTGCAGCTACGCCAGTTCTGTATACGGTTATATCTAATGCAGGCAAGCCAATAAGCTTTGAAAATAATGCTGTACCGCCAAAAAGCAGCACAGAGCAATGCAAAAACAAAAGGCTTTGTTGTTGAGAGTTCATAAACGTATAGAATTTGCGACCTAGGTCACTCCTGAAAAGGTAAAAAAGATAAAATCAATTGAGATTGTCACCTATTAATCTGAGTCATTAAGCGGCCAAGTAACAATATAATCTTCAAAATATTCTATATCAACATCATCATCTTTGACTATTTTACCCCGTACTGACATACCGCCTTTATGCATGGCTGATTTTTTACCATTATTGAGTAATGGATGCCAAGAAGGCATACCACGTCCTTCTTGCAATCGCCGGTAAGTACAACTAGGTGGCATAAAAAAAACATCCGCCAAATTGTCTTGAGTTAATTGCACACAATCAGGCACTAATGTTGTTCTGTTAATATATTGGCTACATTGACAAGTTTTCTCATTTAATAAATAGCAGGCAATATTTGAGTAGAGAATTTTTTCACCATCATTTAAATGATCGGTTGGCAATAGATCACTTTCTTCATCGATACTTTCATCATCAATAAACTTATTTAAGCAGCACTTAGCACAGCCATCGCAAAGTGACTCCCACTCGATTCGAGTCATTTGTGATAATGTTTTAGAGTGCCAAAATGGCATTTCGTTTTGGCGGTCAGTCATAATCAAGTACTCTATTTATTGAATGGGCGGAAACTTGATCCGATCAGATAAATGACCAACCGAACTAACAAAGTAATAAGATAAATTCCAATGCATCAAGCTTTTGTAGTTATCATAGGCTAAATAAGCGCGCCCACGTTCATTATCAGGAAAAATCAATACCGCGTTAATATCCACATTAGGTAGACTTGTACCATCAGTACGTCGAATCCCCAACGCCTGCCATTGCGCTAAAGACTTCTCACTAGACGTCCAGGCTTTTAACCAATTTTTTCTACTGCCTGTATTTTTGGGAATAGCTAAAGAAGCATCAAACTCTTGAGGTAATTTGACTTGCCGCCCCCAAGTCTGCTCATCGCTCCAACCTTCTTTTTTCAGGTAATTAGCCATCGAAGAAAAAATATCTACTTGATTGTGCCAGATATCTTTCTTGCCATCACCATCACCATCAACTGCATACGCTAAAAACGATGTTGGCATAAACTGATTTTGTCCCATCGCCCCAGCCCATGAACCATTCATATCACTAATTTTAATATGACCTTGGTCTAAAATCGTTAATGCAGCCCAAAGTTGCTTTTTGAAAAAAAGCTCACGACGACCTTCGTAGGCCAAAGTTGATAAGGCTGAAATGACATTAAAGCCACCGGTTAATTTACCAAAATTAGTTTCTAGTCCCCATAGTGCAACAATAAAACGTGGCTGCACACCGTATTTGAGACCAATTTCAGTAAGTAATTTTTGATGTTTCTTATATAAGGTACGTGCTTTGTTGACTTTCCAACTTGGCACACGCTTAGGTAGGTAAGTGTCTAAAGTTTCGACTTTCTCAGGCTGCTTGCGATCGGCTTTTACCGCACGTTGATGAAATTTCACTTTAGCAAAGCTTTCTTCAACCAAGCTTTTGTCAAAACCTTGCTCAAGTGCTTCATTCTTCAATTGTACAATATAGTGCTCAAAACCTTGCGTAGACAATGTTTTTGCGTGTATACCTTGACTTGGTATTAATAACGTTGCTACAACCAATAACGAGGAAATACTCTTAAAGAATTTCATGGACTACTCTCCATTATTAGCGTGATTTAGCTTTACCATTTGCGCTTTATGCGCTTTGAGCAGATCTTCTTTAGGGGGCGGTAATTGCAAATAAAAACCTTGCCCAGTTAAGTTAGTTTTAACTTTCTCAATATCCGCAAAGGCTAATTTTTCTTTAGTCGCTAAATTAGTTAATGTTACTAAGATAGGCGAACCAAAAGTGCTCATAAGAGCATCAGGTACTGCAGAGAAGTCATCGCGAGTTTTAACAAAAAGGTAGGTTTGTTCTTTTTTCGTACTTTTATAAACAGCACATAGCATAATGCAGACCTATGAAATTGTTAGTTTCTTAAATTAATTTTAAGATTTGTGAAATATGAGCCGTTAATATATCACGCACTGTCGGTGATATGCGATACAATATCACAATAAATTATATTACTTTTTGATCACTTTAGGTAAACCAATGAAAGCTCCTTTATACGATGAAATTCTCGATATTTGTCAACAAATCGCCAACGCGTCAGCAGAAAGTGATGATGATGCAAGACATAAAGCCTGCCAAAATTTACAAAAACTTTGCGCCACTCATCAAGGCAGTCCAAAAGATCATCCTTTACAATGGGAAGCATTAGGTGATTTTACTGATGATGGTGATTTAGCCATGGATATATACGAGATAGCCTTATCAGTAGCGGATAAGTTAACTCTGCCAACCTTCACCGCTTCTATATACTTGGCAATGGCGCGAAGGCAGCAAGAATTTGAAGAGCAAGACAAAGCCATTGAATATGGCCAAAAGGCTGAAGAAGCATGTCAACATATTGATAATGAAGAATTAAAAAATGAAATAAAAACTTTTTTAGCTAGTTTTTAAACTCCATTATGGCAAATTCTTGAAGTGCTTGACCAACTAACTCATAACGCCAACCAGTGAGCAAATCAACGCTATATGCTGAGCTATTTTCAGCATTAGCGGCTAACTGTTGTACATTATTTAAATTAAACTGCCACATTAAAAATTGATTAATTTGCTTTTTAGAGGCGATATTTTCCATCGCTAAGTTATGTTGCTCACTTTGTTTAGCAAGAAAGCTTTTCACCTTTTTAAAAGTTTGTTTATAACCGGGGTATTCATCTAAACGCTCTATTTTTGCTGGGTAATTGGCTTCGTCATCTTGTGATGCTTTTTTTAACACGGCCAACATTGCCTTACCCTTATGGCGAATATCCAAAAGCTCAGCTCCCTCTAACCTATTCATCGATGAAATGCTTTGCGGATTACTTTGAGCAACAGCTATCAAGGTATGCTCTTTGACGACAAAACCAAGCGGTAAGTCTCGTTTTTTGGCTTGGTGATACCGCCATTTAGCTAAGTGTTGCAGGCTGTTTAGCTGTTTAGTATTTAAACGCCAAGCTAACTTCATTTGTCGATATAACTGTTCTTCATCAATAGGAGTATATTTTCGTTCAACCAGCAGAGCCGTTTCTTGTTTGGCATAATCAAACCAACCTGCCTCCTTAATTTTTGCAACCAATATAGGATAAAGATTAAATAAGTGCTCAACATCCCCGCAGGCATAATTTAATTGTTTTTGGGTAAGCGGTCTTTTGGTCCAGTCAGTGCGAGACTCTGATTTATCAAGTTCAATACCGGTAAAATTCGCAACCATAGCCGCGTAACCCACTGATAAACCATGCCCTAAGAAAGACATCATTATTTGGCTATCAATCAAATTAACCGGTTTATCGTGAGCATTATGAAGAAAAACCTCGAGATCTTCAGAGCAAGCATGTAACACCTTGGTTATGTTTTCGTTAGCGAGTAACTGCCAAAATGGCGATAAGTCATCGATAACCAGAGGATCAATTAACGCTAGAACTTCTCCATCAAAAACCTGCAATAAGCCTAACCTAGGGTATAAGGTTCGAGTACGAACAAACTCAGTATCTAGGGCTAATAAGGTTGCCTTATTATAGTGCTGGCAAAGCGTTTGCAGGGTATAATCATCTTCAATTAATTGGTATTGCATATTTTTTATATCATTTTACATTAAAAAGTAAGTTGCTCTGGCCAGTATAATTATCTAGATATTATCTTCTACGGCGACGAGTAGCCTGTTGGTGACGTTGCTGGTGTTTTTTCACCGAACGGCGAATACGACGACTTTTGGCATTATCCATCGCCTTCTCATCAACTTTTACTTTAGATTGGGTTTCTGGTTTTAGCTGAACTAATTTTCGATAATAGTTAACTTCTTTTAACCCTAACTCTGTCCAACCACCTAAAGGTAACTGGCGCTGCATTTCCATATCGCCATAGCGCACACGAATTAGACGACTCACTTGTACCTCTTGGCTTTCCCATAAACGACGAACCTCACGATTTCTACCTTCAGAGAGCACAACATGAAACCAGTGATTTCGACCTTCTCCTCCACGGTAAGTAATTTTTTGAAAACGAGCAAGACCATCTTCTAATTTCACACCTGTGCGCAGAGTTTGCAACATGGCTTCATTAATTTCACCAAAGACACGCACGGCATACTCACGCTCAACTTTTTGTGATGGGTGCATCAAGCGATTAGCCAACTCTCCGTCAGTAGTGAATAACAACATCCCTGAGGTGTTTATATCTAATCGACCAACGGCAACCCAACGACCAGTTTCTAATGGTGGTAAGCGATCAAACACGGTTGGCCTACCTTCAGGATCTTTACGTGTACACATTTCACCTTCAGGTTTGTTGTACATTAACACACGACAAATATCCTCTGCTTGCGCAGTTAGCTTAACTTGATGCCCATCTATTCGAATTTGCTCAGTACCATCGACCCTATCACCTAAAAAGGCCGTTTTACCATTAACACTTACCCTGCCTTGCATGATAATGGCCTCCATTTCACGACGAGAGCCTTTTCCCGTTCTTGCGAGGACTTTCTGAAGTTTTTCAGAATCATTTACCGAGGCTTTTTGAAAATCAACTTTTACAGGTTTCTCTTCTGGGCTTGCCCCCTTACCTTGCTCCTTTTTAGTCATTCCTTTTTTAGAAATTTTCTTTTTAGCAATTCCCTTTTTAGTAGAAGATACAATAGCACTACCTCGACTACCGTACTTATTAGTTTTACTATTGTGTGAGGCGCTAGATTTATCTTTTGCTGCTTTTTTGTCTTGTGACATGTATTTATACTCTCTTACGTCAGTAGCCATTCCCTTGAAATTAACTTCTGACTCATTTAATTTTATTGCATAGCAATCGGTACTACTGGAAAGGGGTAGGATCTCCCTCACCAACTCTAATCACATCAATGTCATCATTAGAAAAATCAATCACTGTTGTTGGATGCTCACCTAAATGACCACCATGAATAATTAAATCAACTTGATGCTCTAACAAGTCACGAATATGTTCAGGATCATATTCAGCCATGCTTTCACCTGGCATGATCAAACTAGTAGACATTATAGGCTCCCCTAGTTCAGCCAACAAGGCTTGGCATATATTATTATCTGGCACCCGAATACCAATGGTTTTTTTCTTTGGATTAAGCAGGCGTTTAGGCACTTCTTTACTCCCTTTAAAAATAAAGGTGTAAGCACCTGGTGTATTATTTTTAAGTAGTCTAAAAGCACTATTATCGACACGAGTGTATTCAGATAATTGTGATAAATCCTGACAAACTAAAGTGAAATTATGTTCTTTATTAATGTCGCGGATTTGACAAACTCGATCTAATGCTTTTTTATCCCCTAAATGGCAACCTAAGGCATAACCTGAGTCGGTAGGATAAACAATAACACCACCTTCATTAATAATTGCCACGGCTTGCTTCATTAAGCGCCCCTGAGGATTATCAGGATGAACATAGAAAAATTGACTCATGATACTCTCCTTTTTACGCTAAATAAGGGGTTAATTTTGGTATTATTCCCACTGCGCCCATACAGGTATTGCCCCATCAGGCAAGATTAGGTTTCGGCCTAAATCAGACCATTTGTTAGGATGATGAAAATCAGACCCCGTAGATGCATGCAAATTATATTCTAAACAATAGTTTAGCATTATTTGTCGTTGTTGGGGATTCATTTGTGGCAAAATAACTTCTAATGCATCTCCTTGGCTTTCTTTAAAATATACAATTAAGCGTCTAAGCCATTTTGCCGATAAGTCATAACGAATAGGATGTGCCATCACAGCACTACCACCAGCAAGGTGAATCACCTCAACCGCTTGCTCAACAGAACACCAATTAGGTTTTACATAGGCACGTTGCGTATTTCGTCCTTTTTTTCCTAGGTATTGATCGAATGCTTTTTGTAAAGTGCCAACATGACCTTGTTGAAATAAAATCTTTGCAAAATGTGCACGCGTAATTGAACCTTTCCCAGCTATTTTTTTTGCCTCTTCATAAACCGTTGGAAAACCACATTTTGCTAACTTTTCACCCATAGCCAATGCTCGTTCTTCGCGCGCTTGTTGTTGATCTTTAATCAACTGTTGTAACGCCACATGGTTGACATTAAGATTTAGCCCTACAATATGAATTTCAAAACCTTGCCATGAAGTTGATATTTCAATACCTGAAATCAACTTAATTGGCATATTTTTTTCCACTAAATAATCTTGCGCTATATTATATCCAGCAACGGTATCATGATCGGTAATGGCTAAAACTGCTATTTGATAATTTAGCGCCCTATCTATCAGGGTTTGTGGTGATAAACTGCCGTCAGAGCAATGGCTATGACAATGTAAATCAACACGACCGTGAGCAAAACCGTCTTGCTTTTTTATAATAGAGGGAAAATCAATGGTTGACAGCAACGCCATAATAAGGTCTTCTATAGGAACTTTCTTGCCAGTAGGTATAACCTACGCACTAGTAAGCGCAAGTGTACTGATAAGAGCGAAATAATGATACAAGCAAAGCAATTAAATTTAACTCATAACCAACAACGTTGGTGGTGGCATAACTCTACATTCAGTGGGTTGTGATAATTGCGTGTATCTCGCCAAAGCTTCAAGCAAGCTAAAGCAGAACAAAAACAAATGTCTAAAACCCGCTTAGTTAAGCGGGTTTTTTTACGTTAAAAGCTTTACTTTTAATACAACTAACCAACAACTAAGGTTTACAATGAATAAAACAAGAACATGGTTTCTTTGGTGGCTACAGCCCATTTATGCCGGATGACACTTTTAAATTAAGTATATTAAGAAGATAGCAATGACCCCAAATAACCCAACTAGTGCCAACGTATGCACACTAACAGATATCGCCAATTACCAAAGCGACCCTTTAAGCGTTTATCAACAACTTTGTTATAATAAACACAACAATTTACTGCTTGAATCAGCAGAAATTGATCAAAAACATTTATTAAAGAGCCTTTTATTAACTGATGCTGCACTAAAAATAGTCTGTCACGGCAATACCGTCACGTTCACGGCTTTAACCCTTAATGGACAAGCAGCCATGGAATTTGCTGCAAACCAGTTACAAGTGCACGCACAATTATCCTTATCAAAAGATCAACAAGTGTTGACTGCAATATTCAATGATACTCCGAAAGAGCTGGATGAAAAAGCACGATTAATGGCTGTTAATCCATTTGAAAGTTTGCGTTTATTTAAGCGTATAAACAATAGTAATCACCATCATTTTGCTATTTTTCTCGGCGGTGCATTTGCCTTTGATATGATCAGTATCAGCGAAACATTACCTGCTGTTGTTGAGGGTGAAAATACTTGCCCCGATTTTGTTTATTATTTAGCTGAAACCTTAGTTGTTATCGACCATGAAAAGCAAAGCACAGAAGTTATTGCTAATATTTTTTCCTTTGAAAAATCCAGCAAAGAAAATGAAGCTCAAGAGCGTGAAGTTAAAAGTCAATTAACACTGCGTGTTGAAGAAATAAAACAATTGCTCTCAACTGATATCACCGCAGAGCAAACAGTGCATTTACCCATCCGCCCTTCAACTTATGGTACTTCTTCAGCAACAGTGACTGTTGATGTCAGTGATCAACAATTTTGCCAACATGTTGAACAGCTGAAAGAAAATATTCGTGCTGGTGATATTTTTCAAGTGGTACCTTCTCGCACTTTCTCACTTCCTTGTTATGATAGCATAGCATCTTATCAAGCTCTCAAGATTAGCAACCCAAGTCCGTACATGTTTTATCTTAAAGATAGCGATTTTTGCATGTTTGGCGCATCACCTGAATCGGCAATTAAATATCAACAACATTCCAGCGAAGGTAAACGCCAAGTTGAAATTTATCCTATCGCTGGCACACGTCCACGAGGCTTTAAGAAAGATGGCAGTATTTGTTTAGATTTAGACTCACGCATCGAATTAGAATTAAGGCAAGATAAAAAGGAATCCGCAGAGCACATTATGCTGGTTGATTTAGCGCGTAATGACATTGCTCGAGTATGTAAAGCTGGAACGCGCCATGTTGCTGACTTATTAAAGGTTGATCGCTACTCCCATGTTATGCATTTAGTTTCTCGTGTGTGTGGCACATTACTTGAAGAATTAGATGCCTTACATGCTTATCAAGCTTGCATGAATATGGGTACACTCTCGGGCGCTCCTAAGATCAAAGCAACCTCGTTAATTAGAGAAATAGAGGGAAAACGTCGTGGTAGTTATGGCGGTGCAGTTGGCTATTTAACCGGTGATGGTGAAATGGATACCTGTATTGTTATTCGCTCTGCCTTTGTTAAAAATAACATTGCGCAAATACAAGCGGGTGCTGGTGTGGTTTACGATTCAATTCCTCAGGCAGAAGCCGATGAAACCAGACAAAAAGCACAAGCGGTTATCAGTGCTGTGTTAGCAGCCAATAACAACGTTGCCAGGCAAGGAGTGTGCTCATGAGCCAGTATGAACCCCCTCAAAAAAGAGCAAAACAAAAAAACAAACTATTTATGCTCGATAACCTAGACTCTTTTACCTATAACTTAGTCGATGAATTTCAATGTTTAGGTTTTAAACCAACCGTTTATCGAAACACTTTAAGGGCTGATTTCATATTCAATAAAATGCTAGAGCATCATAGCCAAACAGGCGAAAGTATTATCTTAGTTTTATCGCCTGGCCCTGGTGAACCTAAAAAGGCAGGTTGTTTAATGGCATTAATCAAGTTGTGTGTAGGAAAAATACCTATGATGGGAATATGCTTAGGGCACCAAGCATTAATTGAACATTATGGCGGTAAGGTTGATCGTGCAGATGAAATAGTACATGGCAAGGCCTCTGCGATTAATCATTGTGCTACGGGCCCATTTGAAGGTATTCAAAACCCTCTTCCTGTTGCGCGATATCATTCTTTAGTTGGCGTTAACCTGCCTAAAACACTTAACGTTATTGCACAGTACAACCAAATGCCCATGGCAATTTGTCAAGAAAGAGATGCCGTACTTGCCTATCAATTTCATCCAGAGTCTATTTTAACTACTTTTGGTGCCACCCTATTGGCGCAAAGTTTTGATTATTTAATACATTTAGGTGAGCACTTAAGTGCGAACATCCAAGGAGCTCCAAATGAGTAAGAGTATTTCATCATTAGCCCAATTAGTTAACAATATTGATCTTTCTCAAGACGATACCGAGCAATTATTTAAACAAATACTTAACGGTGATATTGAGCCTGCCTTATTGGCCAGTGTGCTTACTGCCTTAAAAATCAAAGGAGAAACTCCAGCAGAAATTGCAGGGGCGGCTGTTGCCATTCGTGATGCTGCTACCCCATTTCCAATACAGAAAACGCCCGTCGCAGATTGTGTGGGCACAGGGGGTGACGGTGCAAATACTATCAATATATCAACAACTGCAGCCATCCTAAGTGCCGCCTGTGGCTTAAAAATGGCAAAGCATGGAAATCGTAGTGTTTCAAGTATGTCTGGTTCAGCCGACTTATTAGAAGCATTTGGTGTTAATTTGACTATGTCTGCAGCGGTAGCAAACAACTGCTTAGATAAAGCGAATATTTGCTTTTTATTCGCTCCTGCTTATCACAGCGGTTTTAAATATGCAGCACCCGTAAGAAAAGCTATGGGCATACGTACCATATTTAATATCTTAGGCCCGTTAGTTAACCCTGCAGCGCCAAAAACAATGTTATTAGGTGTTTACACCCCAGAATTACTTATTCCCATTGCAAAAGCACTTCAGCTCACAGGCGTTAAACGTGCTCTTGTTGTGCACGGTTGTGGTTTAGATGAAATTGCCTTACACGCGGATAGCCAAGTGGTTGAAATTAACAAAGGAAAACTGATTGAATACAACATTTCCCCACAAGATTTTGGGATGAAAAATTACAGCCTAGCAGATATTAAGGGCGGCACACCGCAAGAAAATGCAGAGATTATTAAAGCAATACTCTCTGGCAAAGGTGAAGAAGCTCACAATGCTGCGGTGATCATTAATTGCGCAGCACTATTGTATCTTCACGCCAAGGCTGAAAATTTAAAGCTAGCAGCTCAACTTGCTAGCGAAGTTTTACAAAGCGGGAAAGCATTATCAACCTTAGAGCAACTTGTTGCACTGTCTAATCAGGAAAGTACCTAAGCATGACCAATATATTAACAAAAATTGTTTCTGATAAACGCATTGAAATAGCTCAGCTAAAAAAAGATCTTCCACTATCAAGCTTTATTGACGAACTTGTACCAAGCACAAAAGATATGTACTCGGCATTAAAGCGAACAAAGGACAAACCCGAGGCGGGCTTTATCCTAGAGTGTAAAAAAGCATCCCCATCTAAAGGGTTAATTCGCCCTGATTTTGATGTGAAAAGTATTTGTCAAACTTATGATAAATACGCAGCAGCAATTTCAGTACTGACCGATAAAAAATACTTTCAAGGTACTTTTGAATACTTAAAACTGGTAACTCAAACGGTTAGCTGCCCTGTACTTAATAAAGACTTTTTCGTAGATACTTACCAAGTTTACTTAGCGCGTTTTTATGGCGCAGATGCCATACTGCTTATGCTTAGTGTATTGTCAGATGAGGAATATCTTGCGCTATCTGAAGTTGCCGAGCGTTTTAACTTAGCAATACTAACTGAAATATCTAACGAAGAAGAACGAGATCGCGCAATTAAATTAAAGGCTAAAATGATCGGCATCAATAATCGTAATTTGCGTGATTTAAGTACCGATATATCCCGCACTTTTGACTTTGCACCAAGCATTCCTGATGATCGAATTATTATCTCGGAATCAGGGATTTATACCAATCAACAAGTACGCGAACTGGCTCCGGCCGTTGATGGTTTTTTGGTTGGCAGCTCCTTAATGGCACTGGATAATAATATCTACCAAGATATTGACCTCGCTTGTCGTCAGCTTATTTTTGGTCAACATAAAGTTTGCGGCATCACAGCGGCTCAATATGCAACCGCTGCAGCTGATGCTGGCGCACGCTTTGGAGGTCTTATTTTTGCTGAAAAATCACCTCGCTGTATCAGTCTTAAGCAAGCTCAAGCAATTGTAAAATCACAGCCAAGTAAACCTCATTTAGACTATGTCGGTATTTTTGTTAATCATAAACGCACTGAAATAGTTAATTTAGTCAAAACGTTAAGGCTATCAGCGGTGCAACTGCACGGCAATGAAGATCAGGATTACATCAATTCTTTAAGAGGTCAATTAGATGACAATGGCTATGAATTCTGCCAGATATGGCAAGCATATTCAGTGCAAAAAACATTGCCTGAACTAAGCAAGCAGGTTAATCATCATGTCTTGGACGGCAAATCACCAGGTTCAGGGCAGGCATTTAACTGGCAAGCGCTAGCCGATAGTGAACAAGACTTATCAACCAGTTTTTTAGCGGGCGGCCTCAACATTGACAACATCAATGAAGCCATAACACAACTTACTCATTTAGATTTATTTGGTTTAGATCTTAACTCAGGTGTTGAGACTAGCCCAGGTATAAAATCCAGCGAAAAACTTAACCAAGTGTTTTCGCACATAAGGAATTACTAAACCATGAACAAAACAACAGAAAATACTACAGAAGAAACTTTACCCGCCTATTTTGGTGAGTTTGGCGGGATGTTTGTTGGCGAATTATTAGTGCCGGCTTTAGAGCAACTTGAACAAGCATTTATTAACTCTCAACAAGATGAAGCCTTCTTAACAGAGTTTAACAATTTACTCACTAAATATGCAGGCCGACCAACACCATTGACTTGTTGTCGCAATATAGTAAAAAATCCCTTAGCAAAAATTTATTTAAAGCGAGAAGATTTACTTCACGGCGGCGCCCATAAAACTAACCAAGTACTTGGGCAAGCCTTATTAGCCAAGCGGATGGGTAAAACAGAAATTATTGCAGAAACTGGTGCTGGTCAACACGGCGTCGCAACGGCAATAGCTTGTTCTTTGCTTGGTTTAAAATGTAAGGTTTATATGGGTGCTGTAGATTGTCAACGACAACAACCTAATGTCTTTCGTATGAAATTAATGGGCGCTGAAGTGATCCCTGTTACCGCAGGCTCTGGCACGTTAAAAGATGCGGTTAATGAAGCGTTACGAGACTGGTCTGCTCATTATGAAAATGCCCATTATTTATTAGGTACTGCTGCAGGTCCTCACCCTTTCCCTACCATAGTAAGAGAGTTTCAAAAAATGATTGGTGAAGAAGCTAAAGCGCAAATTCTTGACGAAGAAGGACGCTTGCCTGACTATGTTATTGCGGCAGTAGGTGGCGGTTCAAACGCTATTGGCATCTTTAATGATTTTATTAAGCATCAAGAAGTCAAATTAATTGGTGTTGAAGCCGGTGGTAAAGGTGTTGATACAGACCAACACGGAGCAACCTTAGCAGCTGGCACTAAAGGTATGTTACATGGTAATTACACTTACATCATGCAAGATAAACATGGACAAATTGAAGAATCTTACTCTATATCAGCAGGTCTTGATTACCCCGCAGTAGGTCCTCAGCATGCCTTTTTAAAAGAAACAGGGCGTGCCCAGTATGTTGCCATTAATGACATGGAAGCATTGGATGCCTTTCAAACAATGGCAAAAAATGAAGGGATTATCCCTGCGCTTGAATCATCTCACGCACTAGCTCAGGCGCTTAAAATGGCTGAAAATGCCACTAAAGAAACAATTTACTTGGTTAACCTTTCTGGTCGTGGCGATAAAGATCTTGCTCATGTTCATGCTATTTTGCATCCTAACGAGCAAGTACCACAGACCTCAACGGTAAAACACAGAGGAGAAGTATAATGACTCAATTAGCTCCCAAAAAAACACATAAAAACCACCAAGCTGGTCATCGCTACCAGCAAGTTTTTACTGATTTAGCTAAAAAAAATGAAAAAGCGTTTATTCCTTTTGTCACCATTGGCGACCCAAATGCCGAACAATCACTAAACATAATCAAAGCATTAATTGATGCTGGCGCGGATGCTCTTGAGTTAGGTATACCATTTTCAGATCCAAGCGCTGACGGTCTTACCATACAAATGGCTGGGTTAAGAGCATTGAAGGCAGGGATAAATACGGACATTTGCATCGATATACTGGTCAAAGTCCGTGATTATGCACCTAATATCCCTATTGGATTGTTGCTTTATGGTAATTTAGTTTTTGCTCGCGGCATTGACAACTTTTATCAAGATATCGCTAAGGCTGATGTTGATTCTGTTCTAATTGCCGATTTACCGATACGTGAAAGTAAACCCTTTAGAGAAGCGGCATTAAAGCATGGCATAGCGCCTATCTTTATTGCACCGCCAAATGCCAGTGATAACACTTTACGTGAAGTATCTTCTTATAGCCGAGGCTACACTTATGTACTTAGCCGAGCAGGCGTAACTGGAGTAGATGCCATTGATGATGAAAAACAGACCATGCAGACACATTCACCCGCGCAGATATTAATTAATACCTTAAAGGAATATCATGCTGCTCCGCCAGTATTAGGCTTTGGTATTTCAACACCACAACAAGTAAAGGACGCTTTATCTGCTGGCGCAACTGGAGCAATTAGTGGCTCAGCTGTTGTGAAAATCATTGAAGATAATGTCAATGATCATAACAAGATGCTGACAAAGTTAACCGAGTTTGTTGTTAAGATGAAAAACGCAACTCAGTCATAAAATCACGATGGTGTAAAGTGAGTAGCAAAAAATCAATAATTACGCTACTCATTGCTCACTAAAGCTGATGGTTAAAAATTCAACGACTCTCTTTTGGTATACACAAAAAATTAGTAGCTTAATCAAGGAACCCATTATAGAGCGGTGAATCAAGCTCATTTCATACCCCTGAGCTAACCTGATATGCTTGTTAGCCAACAAACTCATTCAATAACTTATCAAAAAACATTCATATTAATAGCAGTTTCATTAATTAAATGATCTATTTTATACGTAGAAAAAATTGCCAAGCACAAGGCGTTTATTTCAATAACTAGTTGTTATAATTATTAAATAACGATGTCGTTGGTGATTATAGCAAGTAGAAATGAGCACATAGTTAGTGAGATTGGTCTAAACGAGTATACTTATCTAGTGTAAGACTAATTAAGTAGCATAAAGTTTTAACATTTTCACCGACAAGATAACGACAGTGAATGTAAGACCGATAAAAAGCACTGTTAAAAAATATTCAATATACTGATGAAGCTTATTTTTCACCCTTATTAACAAAGAGTTTTTTTGCGAACAATCAACAGGACTTTTGACAAAAGCATGCAGCATAAAATTTAACAATGCCAACCATGCTAAACAAAGTAAATTTAGCATGGTAATAGAGTGATTATACAGCTCTGCTTGTGTGAGAAATGCTAACCTATATATAATATTAGCAATGATCAACACGATAATAACAGCGATATATTTACGAAAAAATTGCAGCTTTAACGCCACGTGATTAAATAAAGTAATCATTTACCATTTACCATTAACGATGAAATAATTTGCCCACTTAAGCTATTATTAATCAGTGTCTAGTTACCCATATTATGATTATATAAAATGATAATACCAAGAATATTAATGTATTACAGTTAGGGGCTATTGATCTTTCGAGATTACTTTGGCTGCGAATTGTTTGGTATTTATACAACACAGAGGCTTTGTCATGTGGTTGTTCATAAAAAGACGATAACGCAGTAAAAATGTCCAACAAACGCTGTTTGAAGGATTCGGCTAAAAGCTTTTATCTCGAACAAAGTTTACCCCTGAAAGATCAACATCCCCTAGCGAACTGATAGCGAGACTACACAAAATGGATGAAATATAGAATAACTATGTTTACATCATTTTGTTGATTCTAGCTAATGTAACACTAAATTAGTTAATATACTAAGCTATGGTACAATTTCACCTAGCTGTTAATAGAGAACAAAAAAAATGCAGCCAAAAGGCTGCATTTTATAACTAGCTTTGTGCATCCTGCACTATATTCAGTGTTCTCATTTCATCCGTAAAACACTATCCTTAGCTGTTTCTTTGTCAGAAACCCTCTTGAGTAAATCCCTACCCTTCTTCCTTAGTTTCTTCCGTGAATACATCCTTTTACCTTTTAAGGCTATAAAACCTATACCTCAATCATCCGATATTGAGTTGCATCCATACCATCCATGTTTTTATATCCTATAGTGAGTTCCGCTCACTTAAACTAAATCCATTAGTCTCCATCAAAAGAGCTTCATGCTCTGTGTCTTCCTGACATGATTAATATTACACCCAAAATTTTTTTTTCATAGGCTGTTATCAAAAAAACATTTATTACATGATTAAAAAACAAGGAAGGCGAAATAAAAAG
Source organism: Litorilituus sp. (assembly GCA_030754235.1). Taxonomy (GTDB): domain Bacteria; phylum Pseudomonadota; class Gammaproteobacteria; order Enterobacterales; family Alteromonadaceae; genus Colwellia. Next base: position 9,922 of record JASMAS010000073.1, on the reverse strand, counting down.
CAAAACAAAACAATAACTTAAACCTTAACATCAGCCATATCGCTTTATAAGAAACCACTATATCCTACAGTTTTGTAAGATATGTCTTACAAAAAGTGTAGTTATATACTACTAATAAGAGATGGAGTATCGAGATGAAAAATCCATGTGCCACTTTAAGTCTTACCTAAATAGGTAACGAGCATGTCTATGTCAAAAAAATTTACACATTCTAACTTTTATCAGTAACTATTCGAATGAATATTTTTTATCTCATTGAATATCCATAAATTACAGTTTACAGGAACAATTTTTGCAATATATTTGAAATGATTTGCTATTGCTAAATGGTGCTAATTTATCAGGGTTGTAATGGTAACGATTAACCATGCTAGTGCAAATAAGGGGTACTATTTTCTAACTTTAACATTAAGCGGTAACACAAAAAAATGCTAAGGTTATTGTTAGAGCTGTATTTTTTAAAATAATTAATTAGGCTATGTGCTATATGAGTTTATTTAAAGTAAAAAGTGTCTTTTCAAAATTCCATCGACGCAGTAGGAGTCTAGAAAGCTATGAATGGTGGAATCACCTCAATTATGCTCAAAAGTTTTCTGTAAGTTCATTATATAAATTTGGCTATAAGATTAGGTTTGTCAGAACAGTCGACCATAAAAGTACTGTTGTTATGTCACTTAATAGGGATATTGTGACGGTAGATGTAGATGGCCTAATAGACTCAAATCCTGATATTCAAGTTAGATATTATTAACTCCCGTTATAGCAAACTTAGCATACTAATAAGGCACTTAGAACCCTACAACCTAAGAAACCTATCATAGGGGAGTTCTCCGTTTGAATGATGACTTCTTAGTAATGAATAAAAATACCAACCGTCCAAGTTATTTTATACGTCCTCTGCTTCCCCTACGCTCATTTTTAGCCATCTTATCAAGAACTTCCTTTTCAATATTAATATCTTGCCAATATGCAATATCTAGCACCCTGAGAATAATGTCGGCAAGTTCTTCACCAAAAGCCTGTGTCGGCTTTTCATTCCTACATTCATTTATGGCCTCGCCGACCTCAGAAGCAACAAGGGCAAGCGCTTCTAGAGTGGTTTTATTATGCCAGCCCATTTTTTCTACCCATAGGTAATTTTGTTTTGCTATTTCATTAATATTCATATCTTCACTTTAGACTTTTCAGGTTTTACTTAGTAGACGTAATTAAAATAGCGTTTTTCTAGGACAGATAAAACACCTAAAAAAGTAGCACTTTATCATTCACTGTATCAATGTAAATACTGTTTCATAAAGGCATTTAATTGCTCAAAATAAACTTGTCGTTGCATTAGTGTTCCAAAGCTATGTGTTCCTTCATCATCAATGTACCAGTGAAAGTTTTTATCAAACTTTTCTAGCATCATTTTAAAACGGTAAGCGTGCTCCACATCTACAACTTCATCTTTTCGGCCATGAGCAATAAAAACAGGATTTGTCAGTGACTTAGCTAAATAAGTTGGAGAGATATCTTTTAATGCCTGATATTCCTTTTCTGTATTGCCAATAAAATCTTTTACCCATTTCACTTGAATTTTAGATAAGCGCGGATTATTAACATATAAATTAACATCGGTAATTCCAGCCCAATCAGCGGCACATTTATATACTTCAGGGTGGTTCAACGTTAACATAAGTGCCGCATAACCACCATAACTCATACCAAAAGAACAAACACGCTGCTCGTCAATATCTGAACGTTTTAAAACAACCTGAGTCGCTTGGTAAATATCTTCTAACATTAATGCTCCCCATTGCTTTTTTCCTGCCTCTTTTAGTTCTGCACTATAGCCACTAGAGCCCCTAAAATTAACTTGCAATACCGCATAGCCATTAGCCACTAAAAACTGAGTGATAGGATTATAATAGCGGTTGTCATACACCCCTATTGGTCCACCATGAGGCATAACAATTAACGGGTGATTTTTTTCTTTATTATTTGGAATAGAAATTAAATAAGGTATTTCTAACCCTGCAACATTAACACTCGACTCAACCAAGCTACTTGAAAGTTGGTTGGTCAATAAAGGAAAACGTTCACCTATAAGCCTTGACCGCCCTTGTGATAAAGTTTTGAGCATAAATTGCCCAGGATTAGTATGACTTTCGATATAAACAATAGAGTGATCTTTTACAATATTTTGATTAACAACAGAGACTAACGTTGAACTATGTTGACTCTTTGTTAATTGTTCACTATTTAAAAACACGTTCTCTATAGTGCCATTTTTAATGACTTTTACAGCTGATAGCTCACGGCTATCGGGAGATAAGACCAAGTCTACTATTTTGTAAGAGTCGGCTTCATAAACCACCTTTTCTTCATTAAGTGTATAATTTACTCGATAAACTGTTCGTTCTTCTTCTTCATTTAAGTCCAAACAGTAAAAGCTGTCTGCTTGATTAGCAATGGCAATTGGCACTAAATATTTTTGATTCGTTTGTGAACTAGACTCGTCCTGCTTATTAAATGACTCTGACCATTCATTCAACACAGTCACCCCGTTGTTTGTATCCATATTCAGCTGAGATAAAGTCAACTTTCCTTTTTCTTTAAAATGCAAAACTGCCTGGACATTTCCCCGAGTATCAATAAACCAACGAGTTGCATAACCATTGATTTCAGCAACCTGGTTCGATTTTTTAAACTGTCCGCCATCTATTTTACTCAATTTGTTAAGTTTTTTCCCTTCAATAGCTAACTTGTTAACATCAATTTTATACACTTTTGAGTAAATACTGCTTTTAGCATATAAAAATTTTCCTTGTTCTTCTTGTAGTGGGTGAACAAGCCAACCTTTAGTTCTAACACTATAAACCGCTACTTTTTCTTGGGTATTACTAGGCTTTTTGATAACTAATAAGCGGCTAGATTTCTTTGTATTTAATAAATTTTCTACGCCTTTTTTAACTTCGACTAATTGAGCAGCAATATGGTGCTCGTCTATCCAAACTAATTCACTGATGCTTGCTTTTTCTTTAAATAAGCCAGCTAAATCAATTAAAGTAATTTCAGCAAAAGTATTGCTATCAATGACGGTAATTTGTTGCTTGTTGTTTTGATGACGGATGGTGGCAATAGATTTACCCTCTGGACTAATTTTTGCCATCGTCATATCAGGCATACTAAAAAATGGAGAAGCTTGGGTTACGGCCAATGCAGAATAGGAAAAACAACACAAAAGCAATAACAACTTGGCTTGAAAAAGTTTTTTGAAAAACATATTACTCTCCATGAGCTAATAAAAAATCATCTCGATAACCAGGCTTAGCTTTTAAAGGAAGTTTTTGGGACATCAATGCTATTTGCTCAATAATTTCAGCATGATAGGTTGCTGTTCTGTTTAACAAATGAATATTTAATGTTTTTTTTCCTCGCTCTTTCGCTATATTAATTTCACCAATAAAGTTAATATGATTTTCTTCCACAGCAAAACGCCACTTGGACTCCTTGTCTGTAGGTAACCAATAGGGTAAATCATAAAAAGGGGCGTTAACTCGGGTAATTTGATAAACACCTGCAAACATTGGCATAAAATAGAAGCCTTGTTTGATGTTTTGTAAATCTAAAAAATAATCTCGACCATAAGATATTTTTTCTTGAGATAAAATGAAACTGGTTTTATGGGTATTAACTTTTGAAAATTCAATGGACGGGGCTACACCACTTACATTCACATAAACCATGACATAACCTTGCTTCTTCGTTAACGCAGGTACATTTTGAGCCTGACTGAGCTGTTTTAATATATCATTACTTTTTGCAAAAACAGGTAAACTAAAACCAAGAAAAACGATAACAAACAGTGTTTTTTTTAAATTCATTACTAAGACTAACTTCAAATGTACTTTACCTAGAGTTTAAGGATATTCATAATAGCATGCAAACAAGTATTAACTTAATGTTTACAAACAATTAAAATAGCTACGCAAAACGTGTATTATTTTAGCACTTATTAAAGAAATCAAATGGAGCTTATTGATGAACTCAGTCAATGTATGTCACTTAAACACATTTAAAGCATTTTTATGCTTAATTATTCTGTTTACCCTGGGTGGCTGTTCGAGCGGTGTCAATATGCTGCCAACGCTTTCTGAAAAAAACATGCCCAAAGAAAATCAAGGCGTTGTAGTGGTTCGGGTTATCAACGCCAGTGCTTATCCACTGCCGTTTAATCAGGTCACCATTACCCCAAAAAACTTAAATCAATCAGAGAAAATAAAGCCGAATCGTTTACAAGCATTGCCTGTAGCTACAACGGGCAGTACTCTTTTTTCTTCACCGGTAGCAAGTGGCAGTTACTCGCTAGATAGTATCCGCTCATTTCATATCCGTGGAGATTTTTGGTACGAACGCTGGGGCCCAGCAGATGCACAATTTGGTACATTTAATGTTGAAGCTGGCAAAGTAACTGATCTCGGCACTATTATTTATTACCCAAAACCTGAAAAAGATAAGTATTTAAATACCATCTTACGTCAACCTTCAACCAAACCAGCAAGTGTGTTGGCAGATTATTTTTCATTTTATCCATTTGACCCTGAGCAAGTGCTTACTTGGTCAGAAGATGAATATCAAGAAGACAGAGATGCCCTGTATATTTCTATGGCACAAAACCCTGTAACCTTTAAAACCAAGTATTTAGCTCCTGACAACACTATCTATTTTATTGGTAAATTAGGCGTTATTTTAAAAAGAACGACCGATAAAGAGTGGCAGATTGATGCAGTGGATACTAACTTAGATTTATCAACTATCTCTCAAAGTGCTCAAGGTAACCTCATTGTCGGCGGCGATGAAGGGGTAGTGTTTTTCAAGCCATCTGATGATGAATGGCATAATATTTCCACCGATAAATCACACCATATAGAAGAGGCTTACTTTAATAAAAAAGGAGAGATAGAAGTTATTACCCGTCAAGAAAGCAAGGTTCATATTCTCGCTAAGCCTATTGATAAACTCAACTCTGCTTGGGTAACTCTTGCCACTTATAACTCCATAGGTGAATGGGTAGATGGTGATGGTAATAAACAAATAATTTCAGGTTCTGAAGACGACAATAAATCAAAGAAAACTAAAAAGAAAAAACCAAAGAGAATTGTTTCAGCAACCACGAATAGAAATGAGCACATAAACACTATTACCATTAAACAGCAATCTCTAAGAGATAATATAGCTTTTGGCTCTGGAGATAGTATAACTTATGGTTTTAACCCCGAAACTTGGCAGGTTGTCGAGCATGATAATGATACGAATATTGCTAAAACTTTTGATGCGGGTGTTGTTAAACTAGGCGTAGAGCTTGCTGGTTTTTGGTCTTTAACGGGCAAGCCAACCTATTACAAAAAAGATATAAACACAGGCGAATGGGCCAAAATAACAACCAGTATCAATAGTTGTAAAGCAGACTATAAACGTTCAGGAAAACTTTGTATTGCTCCTGATAAAAAAACACAAATAAAAATACAAAAAGATGATTTTAGCTTTACCTCTATCCCTTGGTATACCTCTAATACACAAGCTACGGCGATCGCCTCTTTTTCAGATTATAACTTTTGGAGCGGAAGACGTAATAATGAAGTCAAAATAATCAAAACCAATGACGGTGGACAATCCTGGCAAAAAACAGACTTTGAATTACCCAGTAAGTTTTGTACCCATTTAGTCAGTGAGGTTAAAGACAGTATGCTACTTGCTTGTAAAGGGGTTAGTGCTGACTTTTATGAATCTGTTGATCAAGGTAAAACATGGCAACAAGTGAGAGAACACGAAAATTTTTAAAAAAAGAGGCTGTTCACTCTAACACCATTTATAGTTATTAAGTGTAGCCCTAATAATCAGCGCGACTGTAAACTTTAAAAAAGTCAAATCTTGATATTTCAAGGTTTGATTTTTTTATTGTTGTCTTTCATTAAATAAATTACTGTTCATATTTTGCTGCAGCATTGAACACAATGTTAAAAAACTTATTGAACAAGCAGAAGAGCAGAAGCCAAGGATGAGTTTTTCCTAAACACCCATATTTTTCATAGGAAAAAACAACCAAAATTTTATCGTAAACTATGTATTCCTTGCTGTATTTCGCCTAGCTCTCCTTCCTCGTTCATCACTTGAAATATAGCATTACGTAACGCATAAGGGCGGTAACTGCTTAGCAAGCGAAAGCGTTCTACGACACTATGGTGAATGATAGGTGTGTGCGTTGATACCACATCATCCACATTCACTCGTAATAACCGAGGTGCCAAAGTTTTCGCATTGGTATTAGTGCGCACTTGAGTGTGCATGGTACCAGTTATCAAAGGTTTGATCGCAATGTCATCAATACCTAATTCATCTTGAGCTCCTTTAACTTTTAAACTGTTAAAATCAATCTGCTCAATATCAAGTATTTTGAGATGTTTTTGTACTTTATCTAGCATAAATTGCAAGGTGATATCTGATAAGCCATCAAACCAATAGCTGCCACCAATATCGGAATGAACACCAGCAAACCATAGCTCTACTACACGCGAATCGTAATTAAAGAGTGTGGGTTGAAATAAGATCCTCTTTTCATCTAACGCAAGTAAATGCACTGCTTGTTCTATATGTTCACCTAGTGTGCCATTCTCAAAAACAACATCACTGACAGGGTATGTTTCAGGGTTTAAATCTAACGAACCTCTCGTTGCCGCAACGGTGTCAAAGACTCCTAAAAATTTCACTTTATAAGGTAAGTGTGCTGCAAACATTCGAGCAATAGCAGCCCCACGACTAAAACCAAAAATATAAATTTCATCCTTTGGTTGATAAACACGCATAAGATCTTGGTTTGCTTGCGCAAGAATATCTTCCATATCTCCATAAGGAGGCGCAAATAGTGCATTAAATTTTCTTTTCAACCAATGGCCATGTGTGCCAACGCCACTATAATAGAAGCTTTGCTGCTTTGGCGTATCTTCGTTCAAAGTGTTAACAGAAGATAATTTACCACCTAAAAAAATATGTAACTTTAAAATATTACTAATGCTAGTATCCGCGAAGAAGTCATCCGAATCTTTGGGTGAATTACAGGTCCCATCAAAACAAAAAATAAATTTATTCACCGGCATCCCCTAACATAGATTTTTTGAAAAAACTATTCACCAAACTCTCTTAAAAACCGTCACATCAACTGATTGTTATACTGATAAATAATTTTTTGACTGTTGAACAGCTGCGGCAATTCAGTCATAAAAATAACTAAAATTAATGCTGCCCCCAATAAAGGTAATACATGGCTAAAATATAAAACAACTCCAATCAACATTAATGTTAGGTTAATGAGCCCCCGCTGCCACTTACCTATATAAAAGTGATGCAAACCTGCTAAAAATAACCAATTTAATGCGGCATAAGTATCAGGGTCTTTGATATATTGTAGTTCTAGCGCATAACATTGCCTTTTTTGTTCAATTGAAAGCAGTGCTATTTGCGCTCTTAATTGTTGTTCTTCTATACGCAACTGTTCATTTTTCATCATTATGATCCTATCGAATTTATTTAGTTTTTATTTTTAATTCAATTTGCTTTTCTGGAATAGGCTCATCTCTTATCACAACACAATCCGGCTCATCACAACGATGAATACGTTCGAGTACCAGTTTCATTCCTTTTATTAAGCCAAAACGTTCAATGGCTTGGTAAGTATAGTCAGAACATGTGGGGATGAAATTACAAGAAGTGGCAAAATGTTTTATCGAACCACCACATTGTTGATAGTGCCGAATACTTTTAAGCACCATAGACTTAAACACAGCCACCTTAAGCTCTACTTCGCCCTAGTGTTAAGATAACCGCCTCTCTAGACCAAAATAACCAAAAACGTTTTTGTTCAATAACCTGAAATACTAACTGCCAGCCATCAGTAGCCTCTTGGTTAAGTGTTGCTTCTAAACGTTTTAATGGCATCCCACTAGAGCCTAATAAAATAGTACCACAACCGCCTTCTGTGACATAAATAACTTTATACTCATCGTATTGTATTAGCTTACTTCCTTGATTTTTTGCTGTGAGGGTTAACGTATTAAAAATAAGTAAATTTGTCAATTCAAATCAAATATTAGTCAATTACTGCCGTTAACCTCTAGTCAACAAGCTATAGACCCTGATAGAATTTAGTCCATAGTTTTATTAGTGAATGAGAAGTGTATCAATGGGCAGAGCATACCAAAACCGAAAATTATCTATGGCGAAAACCGCCGGACAAAAAACCAAAGTATATTCAAAATATGGTAAAGCCATTTATGTATGCGCTAAAAATGGCGGAGTAGACCCAGATGGAAATATAGCACTGCGTAGCTTAATAGAAAAAGCCAAAAAAGATCAAGTTCCTACCCACGTAATAGACAATGCAATAAAGAAGGCTTCCGGTGCCGGTGGTGAAGATTTTGCTGAAGCACGCTACGAAGGCTTTGGTCCAGGTAACTGTATGGTGATTATCGATTGTTTAACCGACAATGGCAATCGTACCATTAAAGATGTTCGTCAATGCTTCACTAAAACCAATTCTAAGATAGGATCTTCTGGCACTGTCTCTCACATGTTTGATCATCAAGCCGTATTTGCTTTTAAAGGCGAAGACGACGAAACCGTATTAGAGAACCTTATGATGGTAGATATTGATGTTACAGATGTAGAGTTAGAAGATAGCATTATCACTGTTTATGCCCCCCATACCGAGTTTTTCAAAATTAAAACTGAGTTTGCTAACTCTATGCCTGAATTTGACTTGGAAGTTGAAGAAATAACCTGGGTACCTCAAACCTATGTTGAAATTGAGAGTGACGATGATTTAGCCAACTTTGAAAAATTTATTGCCATGCTAGAAGACTGTGATGACGTACAAAATATTTATCACAATGCGGAAATAAAAGCCTAATCACTTAAGCAACAATAGTTATCCACACGCTAATACATTAAGCCCATCTTTATGATGGGCTTTTTTACTTCCACATTTAAGCATTATCATCCAGAATTTTTCACTATCCATCCATAGAATAATCAAACCGAGTAATAAGCAAATTTAAGCGTTTACCTTTCAATTAACATCGACCTTCAATGTAATAAAAACCAAGCTTTATGTAAAGCACGCTTGACATAAGGAGCAACCGCCACACTTTAGGTCAAGTTAACTTTACCTAAAGTAAATAACACTGAACAAATTATTTTATAAAGTAAGGATATTGCGATGAATCAACCTAAACCGCTAAGCCAAAGTGAATACAGCAAAAGAAATTGGACTATGGCTTGGTAATATCCATGGCTATTGCCGCTTTTGCGCCTAAATATGCTTGGGATTTTAATGCCCTACTTTCAAGCATCACCATTGTAATCAATGTTGTAATTGGCTTTGGAATGCTATTAGCCAACAGAAAATACTTGCAAGGTTTGGATGAAATGCAACGAAAAATATTATTCGATGCCATGGCATTTTCGTTAGGAGTAGGCTTGGTGTTAGGGACCAGTTATGAACTATTAGAAGATATTCAATTGATATAGTTTCAACCTGAAATAGGCCATTTAGTCATCATTATGTGTTTTACCTATCTTGGTGGTGTGATAGTGGGTCATAGGAAATATCAATGAAAAATCGATTAAAAGTATTACGAGCTGAACGAGACTAGATTCAAGCACAACTCGCTTGTGCACTTGATGTGTCGAGACAGACCATTAATGCTATTGAAAAGGGAAAGTTTGATCCGAGTTTACCACTGGCCTTTAAGGCGGCACGACTATTAAATATGGCGATAGAAGATATTTTTCAAGACGATCTTGATGAATTGTATTAAAGCTGACTTTAAAAATCAGTGTTCACTTCAAAAGTCATGAGTGCTTTAGTAATAGGATGGTTAAACGT
>JASMAS010000072.1 GCA_030754235.1 Litorilituus sp. | reverse complement strand
ATTTCAGCTAAACGTTGCTTGGTGGCTTCAAAGCGCTTCTGGTTAGAGTTATCAGTATAAACATCCATTGCCATGGTAGAGATCAAGCCCATTATTGCCACAACCACCACGAGTTCTAGTAAGGTAAAACCAGCATTTTTTCTTGCCATATTTGTTAAGTTATTTTTCATGTTATTCACCAAGCTCTGAGTTTACTTGTAAGACAAACACAATATCGTCAGATTCATCTGAGCCACCGTTATCTACGCCATCTGGACCAAAACTTCGTAAGGCTATACAGGTATCAGTTCCTTCTTTACATAGTTTACTGTCTGCGTGCTCAAAAGCGGTTTCGTATAAGTATGGTGATCCTGAATATTTTGAAACTGTATACAATGATGGGTCATTATCTCTGGTCAATACACAATATTTTTCGCCTGTAACTTTATCTCTAAGTTGTTGAAATTGGTCAATTAGACCGTTCATTCTATCTTCTGCAACAGCTTGTATTGTAGCAATATGTGTAGCATTGCCATTTCCAGAGCATCCTAAATCTGAATTGAAGTTGTCAATTGCTATTGGACGTATTGCTGGCAAATCAATATAAGGGCCATGCCAGCCAATGGCATATTCAGGAGACCAATCTTGCATGTCAGCATCGGGTTTATTAAATAAAAAACTAAAGTTGGCCGCATCATCACTTTGGTAATTATAATCGGCTGTCTCTGTCTTAGGCCAATACCCTGTATCGGCTTTAAAACGCCTGATCGCTCCGGCAATGCGTTGCATTTCAACGCGGGTTATTTTCTTTTCGGCATCTTGTTGATAACCGTCCATCGCCACCGAGGTGATGCCAGCAAGAGCAGCAAGTATGCTCACTACCACTAATAGCTCTATTAAAGTAAAGCCTTGCTGCTTTGTTGTGTTGCTGTGTATACAAAGAGGGGGTAAATCAAATGGCATAGGTTTTCCTTATAAAGATAATTAGCCGCCGGCAGAAACTTGCATCATCGCCTTAAAGAAAGCGTAGTAAACAAAACCCACTAAGCCACCAATAAGTAGGGTCATGGCAGGTTCTATCATGGCGATCATCGCCTTTAATCTAGCTTCGGTTTGCGATTGAAAATAGTTGCCTAGTTCATCCATAACGTGATCAAGTTCACCAGATTTTTCGCCAATGCCCGCCATGTGTTGTACCATGTGTGGAATAAGCGGTTGATTTAATCCCACCGATAAACTTTGCCCAGAAAGAATTTTTTCTCCAGCTAAACCAAAGCAAGCCGACATAGATTTATTTGGCATAATATGAGCAATGACTTTTAAGGTTTCTAACACCGTTAAGCCTGAACGTAGTAACAATGCCATAGTCATTCCTGTTTGTGCCATTGCTGATGACTGAATAGCACTGCCAATGAGCGGGGTGCGAATCAGTACTTTATCAATAATGGTTTTGCCTTTTTCTGTGGTGTAGGCAGCCAAGATTAAAAATATTGTAATGCCTAAAGTGGAGAAAATAATGGTGCCGTTGTCTACCATATAGGCTGAGCCGTCCATCATGGCTTGGGTAGCAGCTGGCAGTTGTGACGATTTACCTTCAAGCATTTTGGCAAACTTAGGCACCACACTCATGGCTAAAAAAGTTATTACCCCAAAAGCCACAATGGTAACTATTGTTGGATAAATCATCGCTGCAATAAACTGGCGTTTTATGTCAGCGCTGCGACCTAAATTAATGGCAAGTCGCTCTAGTATGGTTTGAAGTTCACCACTGGCTTCTCCACTGGCGACCAAGCGTGAAACAATAGGTGGAAACATAGTAGACTCTTTTTCAATGGCTTTGGCAAAGCTTGAACCCCCTTGAATAGACACCAATATACGTACTAAAGCGTTTTTAAAGCGAACTTTAACCGTCATTTGAGAAATTGCTTCTATGGCCTGTATTAAGGTGTTACCTGCGCGTAGCATTAAGGCAATTTGCCTAAAAAACAACACTAAATCTGCGGTGTTAGCTTTTTTATAGCGCTTGATAGAAAGATAACTGAGCACGATTTTAGCGACAACCATTACAGATTTTTTTTCACCGCCAACGTGAATTTTTAAAACATAAAGGGCTTTGGCTCTTAGCGCACTTCGTGCTTCATTTTCACTGCCAGCCTCTAAGGTGCCACTGGTTTCATTGCCCTGTTGGTTGAGAGCTTTGTAGGTGTACTTTGCCATGAAATATATCCATTGGTTCACTGCCTATGACCATGCTGTAGCCCTAAGCAATGTGTTGTAATACCGCGTTAGTGTCGAGGGGCGCTTTGTGCTTACGTTATTGTGACCACATAGCGTTATCGTATTAACAATTGGCGCTGTTATTGATATAAATTAATTGCCTTGATATAAGTGCATCACTTCATCCAATGACGTTAACCCTTCATGCACTTTATTTTTGGCGTCTTGCCATAAACGATAGTAAGTATTACTGTTGTTGCTAGATGCCACTAATTCATCTTCACTGGCTCCGTTAGCAATTAATTTTTCTAAATTATCATCAAGCCATAAGGTTTCGTATAAACCGACCCGGCCTCTATAGCCACTGCCTAAACATTGGGCGCATCCCTTAGCTTTGTGCAGTGTTAATTGGCTCTCTTGGCTTTTTAGTCGCTGACGTTCTTGTTCACTTGCTTGATAACTGGTTTTGCAATTTGCGCATAAGCGTCTCACTAATCGTTGAGCAACAACACCAATTAATGTTGAGGCCACCAAATAGCGCGGGCAGCCAATATCAACTAAACGATTGATGGCGCCTACGGCATCGTTAGTGTGCAAGGTAGATAACACTAAGTGCCCTGTCATTGCGGCTTTTAGGGCGGTATCGGCGGTTTCATTATCTCTAATTTCACCCACTAGCATCACATCGGGATCGTGACGTAAAAATGAGCGTAATGCTTTGGAAAAAGAGACTTTTTCGCTGACTTGTACTTGACCAACACTGCTAATAACTTGTTCTATGGGGTCTTCAACGGTAAGAATATTTAAATTATCAGAGTCTAGTTCACGAAGCGCGGCATACAGGGTGGTTGATTTACCTGAACCCGTTGGACCGGTCACCAAAATAATGCCGTAAGGCTTGTTAATGGCAGCCTGAAAGCTGTTTAATATGGTGTTAGGCATGCCTAATTGCGCTAAAGATAAATCGGCAGTGTCTTGGCCTAAAATACGAATGGTAATGCGCTCACCCCAACGCGTTGGAATAGTGGCAACACGCATGTCTACCTCATCTAAATCCCAGCCATCAACGCGATAAGAAAAGCCGCCATCTTGCGCCATGTTGGCTTCGGAAATATCTAAAGAAGCCAACACTTTAATACGTGAAATTAGTGGCTCACGTAACCCTAGTGATACTGAACGCTCGTACTCACTCATTTTACCATCAATACGCAAGCGTACTTTCATCCCCATTTCTTCAGGCTCAAAGTGCATGTCGGTTACGTGGCGTAAATAGCATTCTTTCATTAAACTATTAAAGAAACCTATCGCATCAGCGTTAGCGTTGTTAGTGTGACTAAAAGCGCGCTCAATAATGCCGTCAATTAAGCCAACGTCGCTGACCACAACATCACTTGGCAGGTTTAATATACGTTTACTTAATTCTTGTGGTGATCTGTCGTCTGGGTTGGCTAACACCATCACTAACTTGCCTTGAAAATAGGCAGGGATAAAGTGTTTGCGCTCTAAGGTGTTTTGTGGAAATTTTTTTACTAAATCAAAATCTATTACTAGGTGTTTACGTTCAACAAAAGGGAGTTCTTTTATAATAGCTAGGGCGCGATAAAGTGCCATTACTGGGAAGCGCTGTTGTTGGGTAATAAAATCAAGTACTGGCTTTCTAGCACGTTTAGCTTTAATTTGTAGATCGGCTAATTGACGCTGATCTATTAGCCCAGATTGAATGCCCGCTTGAATTAATACTGCTTCGGCTGCCGCCATTATTTCCTCATTTATTTATCTGTATTGAATAATTTAAGTGCGCTGAGTTCATCTAAAGCCTGGGTTAACCGTGTTAAGCTTGTGAGCGTTTTTTTATCTGCGCGGTATTGCTCGGTACTGTTTTGTACTTTACTTAATGTTTTTTTTAGTTGTTGTAAGTCATTGGTAAAGACGGTGTTATTGTTCATCAGCATTATCTTCCTTGTGTTCATTGCTTTTATAACGTTAGTAAACGGTTAAACGTTTCATTATCACGACAAATTGCCCTTGCATCATGCTCGGTTACTTTTTTACTTTTTACTAATTTAACGAGTGCTTGATCTAAGGTTTGCATACCTTGGCGTGAGCCACTTTCCATCACCGAATAAATTTGTTTGGTTTTAGATGATTCAATTAAATTAGACACGGCAGCATTAACTATGAGTGTTTCTATCGCTACTGCGCGGCCTTTGCCATTGGCCGTGGGTAATAATTGCTGAGCAACAACCCCTTTTAAGGCGTAGGCTATACGTTGGCGTGCTACTATTTGTTCGTCACCGGGAAAACTGCCCACTAGGCGTTCAATAACTCCAACGGCATTATTGGTATGCACGGTGCTAAAAACTAAATGCCCTGTTTCGGCTGCTGTTAATACTGCGCGTATGGTGTCTAAATCACGCATTTCGCCTACCATGATTACATCGGGATCTTCCCTCAGGGAGGCTTTTACTGCATTGGCAAAGCTTGGTACGTCGGTGTATAGCTCACGCTGATGAAAGATAGACTTAGCATTTTTATGCACCACCTCTATAGGGTCTTCAATGGTGAGTACGTGTTTTTCTTGCGTTTGATTAATACTGTTTAAAATAGCCGTTAGCGTGGTTGATTTACCACTTCCTGTGGCGCCAGATACTAACACTAAACCAGACTTTAAATTGGCTAAATAATTTATTTGTGGCGGTAAGCCTAGTTCACGCATAGTGTGAAATGAACCGTCTAAGTAACGAATGGCTAAGGCATAATGCCCTTTTTCAAGGTAGATATTAATGCGATAACGATGGCCTTGTGCTGTGCTATAACCCATGTCTACATTAGAGTCTTGGGCAAACATGGCTAACTGTTGCTTGTTCATCAATGATTGAGCAAGGTTTTTCATTAACTCAGGGGAAAAAATATATTCAGCTTGCTCTTGCGCTAAATTTAACGCGTTGTTATAGCGCTTTAGCTTACCGTTAATGCGAAAAATAGCAGGCAAGTCGACACTTAAATGTAAATCAGATGCACTAAGCTCTACACATAAGTCCATCAACTCTGTTAGTTGTACTGTTGCCATGTGTTTAGACCAATATTGTCATGCTAAGGGTTAATTTGCCTTGTTCAGTGCGAATAATATTTATTTTTTTTACTATTGCTAAATTGTCTAATTGATTTAGTGCCTTAATAAAGTTTAATAAGGGATAAAATTGACTTTGTGCTTCAATGGCAAAGGAGGGGCGTTTATAGTATTGTCGGCGGGTGTCGTTATATTCAGTTAATTCTTCTTCGTGGGCTTTTAAGGCGACACCTAATACTTCAAAATTAGTGATTTTTAGCTCCATTTTGTCGGCGAGCTCTGCAATATCTAGTTTTAATTTCTGTAAGGCATCGGCATCATTTAATGGAATAAATTTTTCTGTTAACTGAGCAATAGCCTCCTCTGATTGTTTGAGTTGTTGCTGGAGCGTTTTAAGTTTTTTATCGGTAAGATTACTGTCAAACTTAGGCTCTTGTATTTTTCCAATGCGGGTTTCAATTCGGTTGGCTTTACGGTTGGCCAATTTCTCTGCTTGAAACATGTCTTGCCATAACATAGTGGCATAAAAGCCATAGGCAGAAATCACCACACAGGCTATTAAAATAAAAAGTTGTTTTTTTTCTTTAGCGGGTAAACGCCTATATTTTTGCTGTAATAACGAGAACATTATTCCCCCTTTTGCTGGTGAGTTAATTGCTCGGTGGTGGGTGCTTGAGCTTCGTCGATAAAGTAACGGCGGCCAATTTGTAGGTGCATTTTGTAATCAATAAATACACCGTCTTTTGTTTTTGAATCTGCCGCGCTAGAGAGAGTGTCGCCCACCTGAAAGTGCCAAGGTTTTAAGTTATCATTTAGCTGTTGAGCAAACCGACTGGCATTACGGGTTTGTAATGCTCTGCCATCAATCACAATGCTGTCTAGCTGTAGTTCAACCTTTTCAATGAGCACCCCTTGATTGATTGACTCAGTAATAGCTGCTAATGCTCCAGGTACAGTGTATGCGGCAGGCAGTAATTGTTTTTGTAAATATTGTTGTAACTGGTTATTGAGGGCTAGTTCGTTGTTGATATTGTCTATATCATCTACCCGTTGTTTGTTTTCGGTTCTGACTTGGTCGTATTGCTGTTTAACTTTACTTTCTTTTTCCCAACGTTGTTCAAGCTCAAGCAGTCGTTGTTCTTGGATAACAAGGTTTGTTTGCATCCAAACAATAAAACCTGAGGCGGCTAAAAAAACAAAACCTGCAGCCATGGTCATCATCACTTTAGGTTGCAGTAATTTTTGCCAAAGGGGCGGTTCTTTATCTTTAGCCTTAACAGCACATGCACGAGCTGGTTCGCTGTGTTTTAAGTAATGATTAGCAATGCCAATACAGGGTAATAAGCGATTACTGCTAACACCCTTGGGTAATTCAAAGCTAGATGGTGCTTGCACCAGTGGGCGTACTTCTATCATTAAGTGCTCTGCTAGAGCAGCGCTGAGTTCATCAAGGGGGTCATCGGGGCTGAACAAATAGAGAGGCTCATTGCTATTAGCGATATGCTCAGGGCAAATAGCTAACACTTCAGCTAAGCTTAAGTTACCGTCTTGCCTTGCTTTGGTGCGAATTACTTTAAGGTTTTTATTACTGCCTTCAAGGTAAACAACATGTGAAGCGTGTACTTCTACTAGGTATTGATTATCTGCATCGCTACGTAAACCAAGGGCTGAAAAGCTAGCGCCATTGCTAGGGTATAATGCTTCAAGCTTTAAGCCATTTAATTTAAAAGCGCCGTACCAACGTTTACGTATAGCTTGGCCAAGCCCAGACACTAACCATTGGTGTGCTATTGAGTGATCATTGTCTGTGGAGAGTACATCATCACTTAACCCAGTAAATGCTTGTTCTAATGAAGATTCTGCTACTTCGGCTTGATAGCTATATACCGTATCTTGGGCTAACTCAACTAATTTACTCTGTAGGGTTAAGCATTCTTGCAGTTGTGGGTGAGACACGTACTCTAATTCAATAGCTACATCGCCAAAGCGCGTCATGGCTGCTTCGCCACCTTGGTCTTGGCGTAATGCTAATTCGGTAACTATTTCTTCACGTTGGCTATTGGTTAAGTAACCGCGCTCTACCAGTATTGAGCCAATAAGCCATTGCTTAGTGTCGTCAGATTGCGCACCATCAATTTCCCAGCGGATAAGCTCTTGCATATCACCATTGGCTTTAGGTTTTAATGGGCTAACCGGTAATGATAGTTTGGCTGAAACTAATGACGGGCTAATTAACAGACAACGTTTGGGCACACTGCCGTGTTGCTTTTTTAATTGTTGGTGAATTTCAGCGATGGCGCGGGTAAAGTCAATTTGGCGCGACTCGGCAAAACCTTTAATAGTGGCATAGTGTTTATCGGCTTTAAATAACGCTGCACGCAAGCCAAAGTTACCCGATTGAAACACCAATAAACCGCCAGAGCCAAGCTCGGGCAGTTTAATGTGTGATAAAAATGTTTTATATTTGCTTAACAGCGGTGCTAAATTAGCTGGCTTTTTACTCATAAGCTAGTCGTTTCCTGCTCTACAACTTGACTTGCTTTGGCTGAACGCTGTGTACTTTCACCATCTTTAGTGTCAGTACCGTTAATATCTGCATCAGTGTTAGAGGCAATCCCCGTTTTTATTGCCAGCGCGAGTTCTTGTTCAACAGGTTTAACACCCACTAATAATAACCTTGGCCCTTTGGCGTAGTTATATAGGCGATAAGCTTGAAGCTCTAATACGGTTTCTGGCTGATAGTAGCTTGAAATATGGCTAGCAACGGTATTTTCAACATAAACCGCAATGACTTGCCCCTGTGGTGAGCGAATATAAGTGCTAAAAGCCACTTCTGGCAACGGTGATATGCCCCAAACGGCAAGGCTGTCGGTTACTAAATCCGCTTTTGTGCTATTAACCGCAGTCTGTAAAATGCCATGAAAACGTATTAATTCTGGCTCAAGCATTACTCGCTGTTTTTTATCTTTAATGTTTTGTGAAACTTGGTTGTTAGCAATGTAGCTGTCTAAGTCAACCGCTTTACTGCCTTGTTGCCAGCTTAAATCCACCTTACTAACTGTTAAGCCAATGCTGTGTTGATTGGGCGTAGAAGCCTTTTGCTGCGCAATGGTGTTGCTATAGGTTTGCCAAATATATGCTGAGGCGCAAAAAATAAGTAGTAAAGAGACTAGGATGAAGATGACTTTTTTATACATAGTACTTCTAATGGTTAATGGTTCAATTGTACGACAAGCTCAGCGTAGACCTTTTTTATAACACCTCTCTATTAAGTGCTAGTACACTGCGGATGCCTAGCGCTTAATAAAAAAGTATTATAAGAAAGGTCGGCAATGCCGACCGTTCTTGTTATCCGTTACATCATCCTTGATTACATCATCTCCCTATGATGTACATGCGAGCCAGTTTACTGGCCAGTAATCACTCGCATAGTTCCCACTGAATTAACTAAGCATGAGTTAAGCTCTAATTAGTTAAGTATGAGCTTAGCTATGTGCCAGCTTAGTTAAGATTAGGCTAAGGTTAGGTTAA
>JASMAS010000071.1 GCA_030754235.1 Litorilituus sp. | reverse complement strand
AAAGGAGAGTTAGGTAACTCTTATTCTGTAAATGAATCATGTACAGAAGCAACTGTGTATTTACCAACTGCCATTGCACTGCAACTAAAGGATGACTCTAAAGTCACTGTGGAAATTCAATTAGAAGATTTAATCGCAAATTCTCAAACACAAAATACAGCACCAAACTATTTGCAACTGGGTAAAGGGTTAACCATTAGCCGTGTTGATCCAAATCCAATGTATGTTAAATCTGAAGTCGAAATCAGTGGTTTTGGTTTTTCGGCAGAAACGACAGCAAATACTGTAGAATTTAGAAACGCACTTAATGAGCTAGTGAGTGCTGAAATAGTATCGGCTTCAAACACTATTTTAAAGGTTATTGTACCAGATGATGCTGTAACAGGCTTATTAAACATTAACGTTAATGGTGAAACGGTTCAAACTAATGTTACGATTAGTGAAACAAAATTGATGTTAAGTTTTGGGCAGTATAACGACATAACCTTTCAAGTTTATCGACGTCATCGTTGCTATTTGGTATATATTGGTTCATTCGCCATAGACGTCATCGTTGCTATTTGGCTCTCAGTGCTAATTTTACTGGAGTTTAAACACCTTCGCAGTGGCAATGTGAATAATCAAACAGCTGGTAGCTAAATATGTTGAAGGATAAATATAATGGCATCAAATAAAGAAAGCCAAACAGCAAGTCAACAAGCCTTGTGGCAAGTCATAGACCCTGTAAAGTTATACCAGAGTGACAATACTGACTTATTCCATCATAACAGTTACCTACGTTATATAGATGTTATGAGGTAATCATTATTCATTAGCGTTTTATTATGCAAAAGATCAGCTTTCACTTTTGAGAATTCGTTTTCAATCGCATAGGAACTACAAAAACTTAACCCCACAAGGACAAAGAAAAGCACCTGATACTTGCTCATGCCTTTCCTACTTGACCAACAGCTAGCTTAAAGTAAGTAATTGCTGGAGAAATAACGTAGTAACTGTTTCCACATCTAATCTTGAATTTAAGGCAGCAAGTAAAATAGTTACTACTGTAAGCATGTCTACGCAATAACGTTCCAGCGTACCTAAGTAAAAACACACCTACACTCACTGTATATAATTACAGCACTGGTGTGATGTATGTCTCTTGCAAAGGATGTCAGAAAGGAAGAAACGTTAAGGTATGAACGTCATCAACCAGAGCAAACCCTTCTTTATCAAATTATTGAAAAATATTATCCGCAGTTTCTGACCCATATGACACAACAAGATACAGATTTACCCATGTATGTACGGTCAGAATTTGAAGAATATCTCAAATGTGGTCGCCTTGAGCATGGCTTCTTACGTGTACGCTGTGAAGACTGTCATAACGAGTTTTTGGTCGCATTTAGTTGTAAGCGTAGAGGGTTTTGCCCGAGTTGTGGCGCACGACGAATGGCAGAAAGTGCGGCCTTACTGGTGGATGACATTCTACCTTATGAGCCTATACGACAATGGGTATTGAGCTTTCCTTTTCAGCTTAGGTTTCTGTTTGCCAGCTACCCTCAGATCATGGGAAAAGTATTAGGGATTGTCTATCGCACACTTGCTACACATATCACTAAAAAAGCAGGCTATAACAAACAGACAGCAAAAACGGGTGCGGTAACACTGATCCAACGATTTGGTTCAGCGTTGAATTTAAATATCCATTTCCACATGCTATTTCTCGACGGTGTGTATGTTGAAGATAACTATGGCAAAACGCGTTTTCATCAGATAAAAGCCCCGAAAAAAAGTGAACTGAATGTACTTGCTCACCGAATTAGCCAGCGCGTGGCTGGTTTTCTTGAGCGTGAGGG